>CAKUJN010000006.1 GCA_934661735.1 uncultured Oscillospiraceae bacterium | reverse complement strand
ACGGCATAATAAACGCCGCTGTCATCGCTCGTCAGATCGACACCGCCCTGCTCGAGTCCTCCATTGATGGTAACAAAGCCGTCCTTGTCCTCGCGGGATGCAACGACCATGTCCTTGCCGTCCACGACGATGGTATCGCCGACGGCAAGCTGCGAGATATCCACCATGTCGTAGACATCGTAGTCATAAACCGTCAGGGAAATTTCCATCTTGCCGTCTTTTTCGGAAATATCCTCCACGCCGAAGCTTGCTGCGACGGTCGCGTCGGTCAGTGCGTTCAGATCAAGATCTTCCGGCAGCGGCTCGATGCGCTTTGCTTCCTGCGCGGGCTGCTGTGTTTCTGCGGTCTGCGCAGAATCCGGCTGCTGCTCCGTTTCCGCTGTGTTGGAGTCCTTCTGTGTATCCGAATTAGCCTGCTTGGCTGCACAGGCGCTCAATGCCAGCACCGAAAGGACCAGCAGAATAGCCAATACTTTTTTCATAAATCCAATTTCCTTTCATCAAGTGTGTTCCGTTCTTTCGAACTGGCGTTATTGTGACAGGAAGTTGTGACGAAATCTTGTTTGAAACATGACCACATTATGAATTATCAAGCGGCGTTTTGGGCAGGAAGAAATCCGGTCCTTTCGCTTCAAACAAAAGAAGCGACACGCTCAGCAGCAGATCGGCATGCTTGAGCGGTTCATCCAGCGGGATACCGAATTCCTCCTGCATTCTTCGGATGCGGTAGAGCACCGTGTTTCGATGGGTAAAAAGCGCATCGCAGGTCTTTTGCAGCGACCGGCAGCAGATCAGGTAATAATAGAGCGTTTCGCAGTACTGTGTGCCCTTTTCCCGGTCGTGCGCGGCAAGGGTTCGCACCTCCTGCGCGATCAAATCTTCCCGCCCTTCCAGATTTTTCAGCAGCAGCGGCGTGCGCAGCTGCGCAACAGTGTAGACGCGACCGCCGTGGAAGCGTTCATCCGTCATCAGCGCCAGTGCCTCGCACGCCGTACGATAGAGTGCAGGCAGCGAAAACAACTCGTCTATTTGCTCCGACACGATGACCTTGAGCTGAAATTCCTCCGCCAGTACGGGAAATCGATCCATATCTTCCCGCCGGTGCAGAAAAAGCATAACATTTCCTTTGTATAAAAAAGAATGGGAGTCCGGGAAAATCGCCGTTGCTTCCTCCTTCAGATGGCGCTGCCCGAGATATCCGCTGTGATAGGCAGTCAGATCGATGAGCGCGAAAGCAAGTGGATGGAAGTCTGCCAGATAAGTGCCCGCAATTTGCAGCCTGAAATACGGTGCGGACGGAAAGCCGCCGTCCAGCAAATGCCGGAGAATATCCTCCGCCGTTTCAAACGGCTTATCCTGGCGGCTTGCCTCGACAAAAAGCTGCTTTGCCAGGATCTGCTCCACGGTATTCCATGTCTGCGCCGGGATTTTTTCCAGATGACCGTCCGTGTCGACGCAGATCAGATACCCCAGCCGCACACCCGCACTGACGAGCGGGGCAAAGCGGCGGCGGTACGGACTGTCTGCAAGCTTGATGCAGTCTGCCGCTCCTGCGGACAGAGCAGGACTTCGGCTGATGATCGCGCCTGCCTCATAAGTGATCTCGCCGCTGCGCACCGACGCCTGAAACACCGCATCGGAAAACCCCAGCGGCAGATGGTGCGCGGCAACATGAAACGTATCGTCCAGCACCAGAAGCGGACAGCCCAGCAGCGCGCCCGCGCCTTCTGCGAGGCGACTTAGATCGTCCTGCGCAAAAAATTCCCGCAGCAGCGCATCGGCGCTGCACGTTTCCCACTGTGTTGCAGCCATATGGCGATATCCTTTCGCTTGTGCGCTTTGCACAAGTCTCTTTTTCTTTATTGTACTGCCAGTTTCTTGTTTTTACAAGATAAACCGACTAAAATTATGTTATAAAGCAGAAAAGGAGCGTGTACGATGAACGAGGAGCCGCTGGAACATTTCAAAGAGCTTTGCGCCGTGTGGATCGATCATCTGAATCAGATTATTTCTTTTCATCCGGCGGACGGATTTGAACAGCTTCCGTTTGCGACCCACGAGGCGCAGATGCACTTTGCGCTGGAAAAATGCAAAGATGGATACAAGATCCAATAAATATGGAGGCATTTGTATGAAACGCACCATTCGGGTTTTCAGTTTGCTGCTGGCAGCCGTGATGCTATTGAGCGCACAGGCGCTTGCCACAGAACCGGCACAGGCGTTTACAGACGTATCGAAACAGGATTATTTTTATGACGCTGTCAACTGGGCGGTCGAAAAGGAAATCACATCCGGTGTCAGCAAGGACGTATTTGCACCGAATCGGGACTGCACGCGCGCCGACTTTGTGACCTTCCTCTGGCGCGCCGCTGGGAAGCCGGTCGTGAATTACGCGATGAACTTTTCTGATGTGAAAGAGAGTTCCTATTACGCAGAAGCCGTCCGCTGGGCAGCAAGCCTCGGCATTGTGACAGGTCTCAGTCAGAATACCTTCGGCGCGGCGAACGCCGTGACCCGTGAGCAGGCGGTCACGATGCTCTGGCGCTTTGCAAAGCAGCAGGGCTTCGACACTACGCAGGGCGGCATGGCGATCCGCGAGTATAACGACTATGACAGCCTTTCTGAATACGCCCGCGAGGCGATGGCGTGGGCGGTCAACACGGAAATTCTCAAGGGAGCCAATAACCGTCTGCTGCCGGATGCCGCCTGCACCCGCGCCCAGCTTGTGACGCTGCTGTACCGGCTGGAGTCCCAGACAACCGACAAGGTGGATTACAGCGGTGACGTGACCGGCTGGATGTATGCACCTGAGAGCAAGGATACGCTGGTCAATCTGCTCGTGAGCATTGATACTGTCGCGCACGGCAGCGCAGGCGGCAGCCTGCAGCAGGCAAACGCTGCAGTTTCTCTGATGAAGCTCGCGATGATTGATAGCGGAAAAGCCGAAAATGCGGTAAAAGCCTATCTGGCTGAAATGAACGCAACGCAGAAAGACTTCTTCTCCTTCCAGTGGCAGCAGGCGCTTCGTCAGGCAAACGCCCTGCTGGATGGCAGCGAGGATCCCGCGATTCTGGACGATGCCGGCGATGCCTGCTTTGACCCGAAGGCAGTCAGCAGTGCCAAGGTCGATGCCTTGAATAAAACCGTGACAGAGCTGCTGCGCGATGCCGGTGTCACGGATGAATGGAAGAATCATACCGATCTGGAGCCGTTCTACACCGCCTAGGTGGTCAATTCTTCTTTTGTCGAATCTGATAAATTTATGGAGGTTTCCGGATTTCGGAAGCCTCCATGTTTTTTGTACAGCAATCTTCAACTGCGTTTCAGCCGCCGCTGCGGAACCGGACGGCAGATATTTTTCTGCTGTTCATCTGCGCAACTGCGGTTAAAATGCGTGATTTTGGAAAAATGCCGGTTTCTTTTTTGCGGTTTTTATCACAGAGCGAGGGGGCTTAGCGGCGGAACCGCTTCAGCAACTGAATTGTCAGCATAGAACAGAATGCCAGTCCCACTACAGCACCGATCATGCCAATAGACAGCGGCGCAGCTGAAAACAGTGGCTCCAATGCAGGAACGAACAGCACCAGTCCCAGCAGCAGGCTGCCTGCGGCAAAGGCTCCTAAAAGCGCCCGGTTGTTCCAGAACTTCTGGGTCAGCAGCACCGGATGCTGTGACTTACAGCTGAAGCCGTGGAACAGGCGGCTTAAACACAGGGTGGAAAACGCCATCGTCTGACCGGCAGCGGCTCCGCCATAGCTCAGCCCCAGATAGAACGCCGTAATGGTGGCGGCGGCGATCACCACTCCTTCCATGCCAACGCTGAGGAGGAAAGGCTTCGTCAGGATATACGGCAGCGGCTTTCCCCGATAGGAAAAGAGCGATTCGCCCTCGACCGGCCATTCCCTGCAGCCGTCGCGCTTTCCCTGCATGAAGCCCTGCCAGACAAAGTCGCTCGGCGTCATCGCAATTGTCAGTGTCAGTTCGGGAAACATCGACGCCGCCGTCAGCGCCAGCGTTCCCGTCGTCGACGCGCCGGCAATGCCGATTCTGCGGTTTCCGTGCGCCTTCAGCCATGCAATCGCCGTCTCGATACGCTCGAGCGGATAGTTGTGGTGTCCATAGTCCTTTCCGGCCGGCGACATCGTCATGACGTTCACGCCAAGGTTCAGCAGCCATTTCACACCCGACCGCGCCGTATGGTCCTCCGGATCATCACCCAGCATGGCGATAAGCGCGCAGTCCGCGCCCGCGCACGCCCAGTACGCGCCGTAAAATCCGTCTGTCTCAATATCAAAATGAATGTGTTTCATCGCTTCTCCTCCCGCAGATCACGCCGCAGAACAGGCAGCTCCGGCAGCGTGTCGCGCTCAATCACCGAGCGGAGCATCGCCGCAAAGCCCTTCGGGTCGCGAATCTGATACTGCATATGATTGTACCCCTCAAAAACGGGGAAATTTGCCTCCGGATACGCCTGCATCACCGCGCTGCGGTACTTGAAATGCTCCTCCGCGCTGCCGAAGGAAAACCATGCGTGCCGCTGCAGCTCCGGCGGCAGCGGCAGAAACGGCCTGTCCTCCAGACTGTCCGACATCTGTCGACGGAGATTGCCATAGCGCAGATTTTTCGCCGCCGCGATAAAATACGGCCGGATGGCCGCGTCATCGCACCACATGATGCGCCGGAGCGTCGCGCCCTTTGACCAGTACAGACTCCGGATGGCAAGGTACAGAAACGGCGTCATCAGCCTTCGCGTGCCCGCTGCAATCTGCGCAAACTGTCCGCCGTCAAAGAACGCATGCTCCACCGGAAGCGCCGTCTGCGCCAAAAACGCCAGCGCCAGATCCGCGCCGATGGACGACGCCGTGACCAGCGCAAGACGCGACACGCCCTGCTTTCGCAGGAATTCCTCCACCTGCCGCACCTCGTCCGCCTTTCCGGCGTATTTCTGCCCCGCGCAGTAGACCGTGGACGTCGGCAGAATACAGAAATAGTTTTCGCGCAGGGATTCCGCCACCGGCTCGCTGCTTGCGCCGGTCACGCCCATCGCGTGGAAAAACAGCACCGCCGGTTTCTCCCGACTGCCTGTTGTCTCAAACAGCATCGCGCATGCCTCCCGTCATATCTGAAATGCCGTATCGGTTTGTTCTCTCTAACCTCCATATGCAGGAATTCAGTTAGTTTTATCTAACCTCTATGTCATCAAAAACCGCCTTCCGGCGGCTGTTCCGTCCGGCTGTCTCCGGCCATTTGCATTTTAGCACGCTCGACTCCGCTTTTCAATACCCGCGCGCCGTTTTCCGGCAAAAAATGACTGCACAGAAAAGGCCCTGCGGAATCACACAATTCCACAGGGCCCGCTGTTTTTTCCCGTCTCAGCGGCCGAAAAGCTCCGCTGTTTTCCGCATCCGCTCGGCAACCGGCACGCCGAACGGACAGCGGCTCTCGCACGCCTGACAGCCGATGCACTCGGACGCCGTGTGCTCCAGCGCCTCATAATGGGACCGTACCGTGGCAGGCACCTCCGGCTGCATCACCGCAAGGTCATAGAGCTTGTTGATCATTGCGATATCCAGCTCGGCGGCACAGGGACGGCAGTGCCCGCAATAGGTGCATTCGCCGCGGCATGCGTGCAGCGGCGCGTTCGCCAGTACCGAGGCGTAGTCCTTCTCCGCGTCCGATGCCGTTTCATATGCCACCGCCGCCTCAACCTGCTCGCGCGTATCGTATCCGCACAGAATCGAACACACCGCCCGCCGCGTCAGCGCATAGTGAATGCACTGCACCGGCGTCAGGCGCACGCCGAACGGCGAACGCTTTTCATCAAACAGCCGTCCGCCCGCAAAGCCTTTCATGACCGTGATGCCCACGTCGTTTTCCTCACACGTCCGGTACAGCGCCGCGCGCTCCGGATCTGTGCCCTTCAGCGCCGCGTCGTACTTTTCGGCAAACATGGTGTCAATGTCTTCGCTGGCCGGAAGCATGTCAAACGCCGGATTGATACTGAACAGAATCATCTCCACAAAGCCGGACTCGGCGGCTTTCCGCGCGACCCGCGGGTTGTGCGAGCTCATGCCGATGTGCCGGATCACGCCGCTTTGCTTCAGCTCCATCACATAGTCCATATAGTCCGAATGCTGAATGCGCTCCCATTCCGCCTCCGAGTCCACATAGTGAATCATGCCGAGGTCGATATAATCCGTTTGCAGCCGCGTCAGCAGGTCCTCAAATGCCGGACGCACATATTCCATCTCTCTTGTCCGGTAGTACTGCCCGTCCTTCCACGTCGAGCCGATGTGGCCCTGAACAAACCAGTGCGCGCGGTCCGCATGAATGCCTCTGCCGATGATGTCTCTCGATTTCGGGTCCGGCATCCAGCAGTCCATCAGGTTGATTTCCTGCTCCGCCGCGTAGTGAATCAGCGCCACGCCCTCGTCCTCCGGATGGCGTTCCAGCCACTCGCCGCCAAAGCCGATTTCGCTTACCGCCAGTCCGGTTTTTCCAAGTCTCCGTGTTTTCATATCCGTTCCTCCCCTGCCTGTTCTGTTCCCATCATAGCATATTTCCGCCGCGGACGCAACGCGCGCCGTCTTGCCGTCAGAAGCGCCACAGAAAGCGCTTCATGTCCACCGTCCCGTTTTCCCGAAACGCCACGCCCTCGCGTTCCAGAAGCGTCCGCTGTCCGCTCCAGCCTGGTACGGTCCGTCCGGCGTGATTGACGACGCGGTGACAGGGATAGTCCCCGTACAGCTCCGCCTGTGACAGAATCCTCCCGACCTGCCGCGCATTGCGCGCCCTGCCCAGCAGGCGCGCGATATCGCCATACGTCGTCACAAACCCAGCCGGAATGCCCGCCACCACATCCAGAACCGCCAGCGCGAACGACTGCTCCATTTGCGTTCCCTCCCTGTGCGCTTTTCTGTATTCTATCACAGTTTTCCGCACACCGCGACGCTTTTCTGCATCCGCTCCGCACCTTGACAAAACCGCCGGACTCTGCTATGCTGGAGTAGCAGTCGGCGCTGCTTTCTGCGTCTTGGACGTGTTTGCTGGGGGGGCTTCGGCCTGTTGATCCGCTTCGGGCGGGCACATCGGTTTCGGAAAGAGCGCCGACTGCTTTCTTATACCTTGACATTTTTCCAGAATCATGCTGTACAGAAAACAGAAGTGCAGTTTATGCTTGAAAAGAGTCTTGCGGCAGTTCGTCTTGGACGTTATGTACAGGGCTTCCGTGCACGGAAGCATTGTACCCTGCTTGCGGACTCTTTACTTTTATCTATCGCCCGCTTTCTGCAAACAGCCAACGGCCCGACGGGATTCTCCCGTCGGGCCGTCTGTAGTCTTTATTGCAAATTATCTGCCCACGCCCTTCAAAAATCCGCTTTTCGCGTTTTCCTCCGTGTCGTCGGACTCGTCATACGCGTCATACGGCGCGTTCGGGTCGTGGACGCGTCTGCCGAACGGCGAACAGAGCTGTTCTCTGTGGGCAAAGGCGAAGGCATAATTGTCCGTCCAGCCCGTGTGGCCCGTCAGAAACACCGGCCGCAGCCCGCGTTTTTTCAGCCTTTCCTCCAGCTCGGCCAGTGACTTCACCGCAAGTTTGTTGTCCTCCGCCAGTGCAGAAATAAAGCTGTAGCCGCCGTCCGCACCGAACCAGATCGTGTCGCCGGTAAACAGATACTTTCCGTCGATCAGATACACCATATGTCCCCATGTGTGCCCTGGGACCAGAAAGCACTCGATCTGAATGCCGTCGATCTCAAACACCTGCCCGTCCTGCAAAAGGACCTTTTCGTTGCGGATCGTCACCTGCGGCAGCCTGTACAGGTGATAGATGACCTTTCTCCGCGTCTCACCCGTCAGATATCGGTTTTCAATCTCACCGACATAGAGCTTCGCGCTCCGGAACAGTCCCGCGCTGTCGGCCTCGACGGCGCCCACATGGTCGGTGTCCTGATGCGTGATCAGAATGTGCCGGATGCTCTTCGGGTCGATGCCGAGCCATCCCATCTTCTCCGCCAGCCGGTCATAGTTGTATCCGGCGTCGATCATGATGGTCGTGCCGCCTTTGCGGTAGAAGAAAATATTCGCCACCCACTCGCGCACGCACGCCACGTTTTCATCGATCCATCCGGTATTCAGCGGCTTGAAAATCTCTTTGCCGCGATACATCCTGCTCATTTCCCGCTTCTGAAATTCCGTCGCTTTTCTGGACATGTGTCTCCCCCTATATCCGATTTCTGTTCGTCTGTTTGATTCTAAAATTCAGGCTTGACCTTTTCTGACCGGTCACTTATACTGATTCTGCCGGCTTCCGCTGCATATGACCTTACAGGCCCGTTTATCGGCGACTCTGTTGTCTGTTCCTATGCAGCGGAATTTTTATGCCCGTCACATCGAAAACCGCTGTATACACTCACCGCTTCGCGCCGACCGCGAAATCCATCCGCACAATCTGCATTTTCATTTTTCCGTCGCCGACTCTGGCGAGGAAGCGGAAAAACCCGCTGACTGACGGGTCGTCCAGACTCTGATATTCCGTCACCGCATCCACCGTCTGCTCGACCGAGGTGAAGTCTCCGGCATATTCCGGCTGATGGCCGTCGTAAATCACCTGAAAGACGTGCCACCGCCGCGACAGCAGCGCGACCGTGTCCGCAAACACCCACACCGGCTCCGCCGTGCACGGCAGAAACAGAAGCGTTTTCTCCTGCTCCTGACCGTATTCCAGAACATGCATTGCACATCCCTCCGTTCTATCCGTTGCCGCCGCACGAAACGCGGCATTCCGGCATTTCCGGTTAGAAAGATCTAACCAATATGCAGTCACGCAGGTTAGTTTTATCTAACCGATCTCGCCGCAAAAAGCCGTGCACTGCACAGCTCTCTACAATTCTATTTTTGCACATTCCGTCCCGTTTTTCAAGTGGTATTTTCAATTTCTTCCCATCCGGCATACGAATTGTCTGTCTGCTCCGAAAACAGGCGATAAAATGCCCGTCTGCATCCGCAGACGGGCATTTCCGCCTCTGCCGCACAGCTTTCGGCGTTGACCTTTTATCAGGAGGTATTGTCACATTTATCATTACGGGCCGTCAGCGGCCCGCTGTGCCCGTTCCGCTCAGCAGCTCAGCTCCGCGCCAAGCTCGCGGCACGCGTCCAGCGCCGTGTCGTCCGGCGCCTCGCAGCAGATGACGCTTTCGCAGACAAGGCGGATTCCCGCATCCCTGCACGCCTGCTCCCAGCTGCGCATCCACTCGCCGTCGCCCCAGCCGTATGAGCCGAACAGCGCCGCGTCCTTACCGGCAAGATGGCTTTTGCACGCCTCAAACATCGGCTCAAATTCGCTTTCCTCCAGCGTCTCATCGCCCATCGCCGGGCAGCCCATCGCCACCGCGTCCAGATCCTTCAGACTCTGTGCGTCCACCTGATCCGGCGTCAGCAGCACCGCGTCCGCACCGTTTTTCCGCATACCCTCCAGAACGGCATTGGCCATGGATTCCGTGTTGCCTGTTCCGCTCCAGTAAATAACCGCTGTCTTTTTCATTTGAATCGCTCCTTTTTGTCTTTTATGCCGGTACGGCCAGCCGCTCCACCGGAGCGCCCGCCCGCCATTGCCGGCAGTATATTTGTGTGCATTTTTTATATTTTTCAAACAGCCTTCGCGCCGCATCGGCATCGCCGTAGACCTTCCACAATCCGGAGAGCTTGCAGTTTTCCGCGCCGTGCTCGATAAAGCCGCGCACGTCCTCCGGCGGATAGCTCAGAAACAGCCCGATTTCATGCGGAACCGGTTCGCCCTCACGCAGCCGGCGTATCAGCGTTCCGAGGCAGCGCATGCTGTTCGACGCGTCAAAGCCTGCCGCGCGCAGAAGCTCCGCCGCACCCTCCTGCTCCAGATCGCTGCGCAGCTGCGCCGGTCGGAACAGATACAGCAGCGCGCGCTCGCCGGACACACGCAGCGGAAGCAGGCACAATCCCTTCGGCGCAAGCCGCCGGTTCAGCGCGCGAATCTGCGCCGTCAGCGCATTCCGGCTCTCACACGCGCAGGAAAACAGATTCCCCGTCTTGATTCCCGCCAGTGTCGGCGCGCAGTGGCGCACCAGAAGCTCCTCCGACATCACTCCGCCTCCTGTTCGCATTTCAAGTTAGAGTAGCCTAACCAGTATACCGAGAAAAAACGCAGCCGCCTTCGCGTGCGCTCCAGTTTCTCTTATTAGTTAGAGTCATCTAACCCCGTCGCTATTATACAGGAATACCCTGCATCTGTCAAGCCCCTGTTTTTCGTTTATTCGCTCCTCCCCACTTCAGTCCAAAGTCAATCAGTTTTGTCTGGCGGCGTGTACGTCAGACAAAACACACCACGTGACGCAAGTTGCGTGAGGCTCCAAGCGCGCAAGCCCTGCGCCGCGCGATTGCATGCAAAGCTTGCTGCGACGAAACCTAGCGGCGCGGTTCGCGTCTGAGAGCTTGTCAAAAGCTCTTTTTTGACAAACTCAAGCGGACGGCTCCGCCGAGCCGTCCGCCTTGAAAATCACATGTACTGGTATTTCTTCCGCTTCGCAAACAGGAATATGACCGAAATGATCGTTGCAAACACCTCCGCGACGGTAATCGCGTACCAGATGCCGTCAACATCGAAGATCAGCGGCAGCAGGATAACGGACGACGTCTGGAAAACCAGCGTCCGCAAAAAGGAAATTGCCGCGGAAATAAGGCCGTTGTTCAACGCCGTAAAGAACGAGGACGCGAAAATATTGAAGCCCGAGAACAGGAACGCAAACGCAAACAGCCGGAACGCGTGCCGCGTCAGCTCATACAATCCCGCATCGTATCCGACAAACAGCCGTGCCAGCGGCGCGGCCAGCACCATCGCCAGCACGGTCAGCACCACGCCGCAGCCGCACATCAGCCGCGTGCTCATTTTCAGGATGTTCTTCAGCTCGCCGTGATTCTGCGCGCCGTAGTGATAGCCGACAATCGGCGCGCAGCCGATTGCGTAGCCGATATCGATCGCGACAAAGATAAACTGCACATACATCAGCACGCCATAGGCGGAAACGCCGTCCTCGCCGATATATCGCAGCAGCTGGAAGTTGTAGATCATACTGACAATCGACGAGGAAATATTGCTCATCAGCTCGGACGAGCCGTTTCCGCACGCGTTCAGAATCGCCCGAAGCTCAAGCCCCGTGCGCACCAACCGGAGCTTGCTGCTGTTCGGCCGCAGGAAGTAGATCAGCGGGAACAGCCCGCCGACACACTGGCTGATACCGGTCGCAATTGCCGCGCCGGCAACACCCCAGTCGAACACTGCGATGAACAGCGCGTCCAGCACCATGTTCGTCACGCCCGCCGCAACTGTCGCCGCCAGACCGAGCTTCGGCTTCTCTGCCGCGATCAGGAAGCTCTGGAACACGTTTTGCAGCATGAATGCCGCGGTAAAGGCGATGACAATCCGGCCATAGACCAGACAGTCGTGCAGCATCTCCTGCGTCGCACCGAGGAACAGCGCCACCGGCTCCATAAACACAATCCCGATCACCGTCAGCACCGCGCCCACGATCACCGTAAACAGCACCATCATGGAAAAATACCGGTTTGCCTTTTCGGGCTGGCGCTCGCCAAGGACCTTGGATACCAGCGCCGTGCCGCCCGTACCGATCATAAAGCCGATGCCGCCCAGCACCATGATAAACGGCATGATCAGATTGATCGCCGCAAACGGGGTCTTGCCCGCAAAGTTGGAAACGAAAAGCCCGTCCACCACGCCGTAGATCGATGTAAAGACCATCATGACAATGGACGGGAACACAAAGCGCAGAAGCTTTGCATATGTAAAGTGGTCGGAAAGCTGAATCTGGGTTTTCTGTTTTTTCATTTTTGTTCACGCATATCCGCCGAAGCGGTATCTTCTCCTGATTCAGATTGATTTTTCTCCTGCCGGAGCTGCGCCTCCAGAAGCCGGCGATACTGTCCCGTCAGACGGATAAACGCATCGCGGTCCTCCTGCGGCATTGCGCACAGCGCTCCCGCCTCCGCTGAGGCAATGCGGTCCACGGATTCCGCCGCAAGCCGTTCTCCCGCATCCGTCAGACGGATGGTCTTTCTGCGCTGATCCGCATTTGCAGCGAGCGTAAGATACCCCTCAGCCTCCAGCTTTTTCAGCGCGGAGTTGACCGTCTGCTTCGGCTCGCGCAGGAAATCGCAGATTTCGGACTGTGTAAACGACGTCCGCTCAACGCGCAGTGTATACAGAATCCAGAATGCGCACTCGGACATGCCGCACCGTTTCGCAGCGTTTCGGTAGAGATCGTCCAGCTTTTTCACTTCTCTGTTGTACGCCATCAGCAGCCG
This sequence comes from uncultured Oscillospiraceae bacterium, assembly GCA_934661735.1. Taxonomy (GTDB): domain Bacteria; phylum Bacillota; class Clostridia; order Oscillospirales; family Oscillospiraceae; genus CAG-170. The sequence continues at coordinate 31,959 of CAKUJN010000006.1, read as the reverse complement.
GTATGAGCTCTCCCGCATCCCGTATACCTCCATTCGTCCGAAATCAGACATTTTTGCAGCAGGCGCTATTATAGTCCGATTTCGGACATTTGTCAAGCAATTCCACACTTGATTTTTTCTGCATTTCGTATAAAATATTCTATGACAGCACCGTACAATTCGGCAGGCAGAAAGGAAGCTTCCCATGAATGAAAAGCTCAAAGCCTATTTCCCCATCGCAGACATGATCGCAGCCACCTTCGGCAGCAGCTGCGAGGCCGCCATCCACGACTTTTCCCAGCCGGAAACCTCGGTCGTGCATGTTGCGGGCTCGGTCACCGGCCGAAAGGTCGGTCAGTCCTTTGACCATCTGATCAAAAACGTCCTGCTGAGCAAGGACTTTCAGAACGACCAGTCCAACAACTACACCTTTCAGACGCCCGACGGCAGAACAATCAAATCCTCCTCCGCCCTTATCCGCGACGGCGGCGAGGTCATCGGCATGCTCTGCGTCAACTGCGATCTGACCGCCGGACAGAACCTGTTCCGTCAGCTCGCCGAGTTCTGCGGCGCCGCACAGGAATCGCCGTCCGCCGCCGAGGTCGATGCTCGCGAGGACGTCGTCTCCATCATCGACGGCCTGATTGACAACATTCTCTCTCCCGTCGACGGCACGCCGATGAACCGGAAAAAGTGCGTCGAGCTGGTCCGCTTCATGGACGAAAAGGGCATTTTTCTGGTCAAGGGCGCGATTGAAAAGGTCGCCGCCCGCCTTGGCGTCTCCAAAGTGACGATTTACAGCTATCTGGACGAAGCAAAGGGAAAGCGCTGAACGCGCAGCGCCGTATCACACCAAAGTCCCCGCCCTGCATCCGCAGGGCGGGGACTTTACACGCTTTCTTCCAAAAATCGCAGGTGCACTTACGGAGTCACCGGCTGAATATGCCAGATTTCCTCGGCGTACTGCCGGATAGTGCGGTCGGATGAGAACTTACCGGCGGCGGCGACGTTCAAAAGGCACTTTCTGCCAAACGCAATGCGGTCACGGTAATCGTTCAGCGCGGCCAGACGCGCCTGACGGTAGCTGTCAAAGTCGTACAGCAGATAATACTGATCCGCCCTGTGCCAGCTTGCGCCGTCCAGAAGCGAGGTATACAGCTCCTTCTGCTCATCGTCCGTCTCAACGGTGCCGTCGACCAGTGTGTCAACCGCGCGGCTGAGCCGTGCGCTCTGCTCATAGATGCTGCGCGCCGTATACGTCTCACGAATCGCCGCGATTTCCTCAACCGTCGCGCCGAAGATATACTCGTTTTCGCGTCCCGCCTGCTCGGCAATCTCCACATTCGCGCCGTCCAGCGTTCCCAGCGTCACCGCGCCGTTCAGCATCAGCTTCATGTTGCCCGTGCCGGAGGCCTCGGTTCCGGCGGGAGAAATCTGCTCGGAGATATCGGCAGCCGGAATGATATGCTCGGCGTAAGAGCAGTTGTAGTTCTGCACAAACACGACCTTCATCAGTCCCGCGACCTCGGGGTCGTTGTTCACAAGCTCCGCCACGCGGTTGATATAGCGGATGATTGCCTTCGCGCGGCGATAGCCGGGCGCGGCCTTCGCGCCGAAAATAAACGCCGTCGGCGTAAATCCGGTCAGACTACCGTCCTTGATGCTGAGATAGAAGTCCATGATGCACAGCGCGTTGAGCAGCTGCCGCTTATACTCGTGCAGACGCTTGACCTGTACGTCAAACACGAACGACGGGTCCAGCTCCACACTCTCATGCCGCGCGATGATCGCGGCCAGCTGGCGCTTTTTCTCCAGCTTGACGGCGTTGAACTCCTTGATGGTCTGCTCGTCGATATACGGCCGCAGAGCGCTCAGGCGGTCAAGCTCTCTGAGATAGCCCGTGCCGGTTTTGCTGTCAATCAGACCGCACAGCTCCGGATTGCACAAGCCCAGCCACCGGCGCGGCGTAATGCCGTTCGTCTTGTTCTGGAAGCGCTCGGGATAGATCGCATACCAGCTTTTGAACAGATCGTCCTTGAGAATCTGCGTGTGGATTTTCGCCACGCCGTTGACCGCCGTGGAGACATAGACCGACAGATTCGCCATGTGCGCCTGTCCGTCCCTGATGATGAACAGGCCGTCGTGCGGATGCTCCTTTTTCAGCCGCGCATCGATTTTCTCAATGATCGCGCAGACCTCCGGCACAACCGAGCGAAGCAGCTCAAGATCCCATTTTTCCAGCGCCTCGCCCATGACCGTGTGATTCGTGTAGGCAAAGACGCCCGCCGCGATGCGGAACGCTGCCTCAAAGTCGACGCCCTCTTCGCCCAGCAGCCGGATCAGCTCGGGAATGGCCATGGCTGGGTGCGTATCGTTCAGCTGCACCGCTGCAAACTCCGGCAGGCGGTAATAATCCGCGCTGTGCTGCGCGCGGTAGCTGCGCAGGATATCCTGAAGCGACGCGCTGCACAGGACGTACTGCTGCTTGATGCGCAGGCGCTTGCCGTCGGGTGTGGAATCGTTCGGATACAGCACGCGCGTGATGTCCTCGGCAAAGTTCTTCTGCTCCAGCGCCTTCGCGTAGTCCTGATCGTTGAACGCGGCAAAGTCCAGCTCCTGCTCCGGCTCACACTGCCACAGGCGGAGCGTGCCGACGGTACTGGTCTGATACCCGATAACCGGCATGTCATAGGGCATGCAACAGACGGTCTGTCCGGCAAATTTCACGCGGACCGCAAGCTCATCGCGGCGGCGGCTCCACGGGTCGCCGTATTTTGTCCAGTCGTCCGCCGACTCCACCTGCGCGCCGTCGGCAAACGACTGCTTGAACAGGCCGAAGCGATAGCGCAGGCCATAGCCGGTCAGCGGCAGGTCCAGCGTCGCGGCGCTGTCAAGGAAGCACGCGGCAAGACGGCCAAGGCCGCCGTTTCCAAGCGCCGCGTCCTCCACCTGCTCCATGCAGGCAAGGTCGACGCCCTTTTCGGCAAACGCCTGACGGACCTCATTCAGGACGCCGCAGTTGAAGAGATTGCTGTATACCAGCCGGCCGACCAGATACTCGGCGGAAAAATAAAACGCCTGCCGTCCGGCCGCCTGTGCGCGGCGTGTTTTTGCCCAGTTGTCGTTGATCTCCGCCATCATCACGCGTCCAAGTGCCTCGTGCAGGCGCTCGGGCGTCGTGGTCTGGATGGTTTCGTCGTGCGCAAGGCGCAGCTGCGCCTCGGTCTGTTCCACGATGTATGCAGAATAGTCGCTCATAGTTTTTCCCTCCAGGAATTCGCGGATACCGCGGTAATGTCCGCGATATCAGATTTCCGGCAGCACCGTGCAGTCCGGCGCGGCCGCGTGATAAAAAACGTCCACCCCCTCCGTCCGGAGCGGGTGGACGCAGGAACTGCTCAGAGCCGGCGCATTCGCGCCGTTCCCTGTATTATACTCGCTTTGCCTTAGCTGTCAAGTCCGCGATTTTGTCCGCAAGCGCGTTGTCCGCCGCGCCTGGCAGCATCCGCCAGCGCCAGTTCGACGCCAGCAGCAGCCCGGGCTGGTTCATGCGCGCCTCTGCGCCCAGACGCAGATAGTCCTGCATCTGCGCCACAAACAGCTGCGCGTTCGACTGCGCGCCGGCATGAATGATTGCATCCGCCAGATCGTCCTGCGGACCGATTTTCAGGTATTCTCTCGCATACCGCTCGGACTCGGTATCCAGACCCTGACACCACTGCATCAGTGTCTCGTTGTCGTGCGTGCCGGTATAGCAGATGCAGTTCTCCCCATATTTATGCGGCAGATAGTCGCTCGGTTCGCGCGGGTCAAAGGCAAATTCCAGAACCTTCATCCCTGGGAAGCCGGAGTCCTTTACCAGCTTCAGCACCTCCGGTGTCAAAAAGCCGAGGTCCTCCGCAATAAAGCTCACCTGCGGGCATGCCTCGCGGATCGCACGCACCAGCTTCATGCCCGGGCCCTTGATCCATCTGCCTCTGCGTGCGGTGCAGTTTGCCGCCGGAATGCTCCAATAGCTCTCAATCCCACGGAAATGGTCGATGCGGACCACGTCAAAGCTCTCACCCGCCGCGCGCAGACGCTCAATCCACCATGAGAAGCCGTCCTGCTCCATCCGCGCCCAGTCGTAGATGGGATTTCCCCAGTACTGACCGTTGCGGCTGAAGCCGTCAGGCGGGCAGCCCGCCACCACGCGCGGACGGCGCGTGCGCGTCAGCTGGAAGTTTTCGGGATGCGCCCACACATCGGCCGAGTCCAGCGGCACATAAATCGGAATGTCGCCGATGATCTGTACGCCGTTTTCATGCGCGTAGGCGCGCAGACGCTGCCACTGCGTGTGGAAGCAGTACTGTACAAATCTCTGGAAATCCAGCTCATCGGCCAGCAGCGCGCGGTATGTCTCCAGCGCCTGCGGCTGATGCAGGCGGATATCCGACGGCCATGTGGTCCACGACGCATCGTCAAAATGCGCCTTGACCGCCATGAACAGCACGTATTCCTCCAACCACCACGCCTGCTCGGCGACATAGGCCGTGTAATCCGCCGGAACATCCCTGCGGAAGCGCAGCCACGCCTGCCGCAGCATCGGCAGACGGCGGCGGTACATGGTCTGGAAATCGACCTGATCCTCGCGTACGCCCCAGCTGACCGCGTCCAGCTCCTCCTGCCGGAGCCAGCCCTTTTCCACCAGCTGCTCAGGATCGATCAGGTAGGGGTTGCCCGCGAATGTCGAAAACGCCTGATACGGCGAATCGCCGTAGCCTGGCGGGTTGATCGGCAGAATCTGCCAGTACGACTGCCGCGCGCGCTTCAGGAAATCAACAAATTCAAATGCTGCCTTACCCATATTGCCGATTCCATAGCGGGACGGCAGCGAGGTAATGTGCATCAGTATTCCACTGCTTCTTTTCATAATATCACTCTTTACTGCTTATGCTGGGAGCGGCCCCGCCGTAATCGGCAGAAGCCGGAATGGATTCAGATTTTCTGCCTGCTCGGACCGGCGGACGCTATTTCCCGCCGCTCGGCTCCGCGCCGGCCGTCTTTTTAACGCTCTCGCGATTGGACAGCGTAAATGGTACGGTAATATGCCGTGCCTTCCCGCCGCGCTCCATACAGTCCATCAGGACGGTGAAGCCGCGTTCGGCCAACAGGTCGACCGACTGTGAGACCGTTGAAAGCTTCGGCGTGTAATACCCGCCGATTTTCAGGCCGTCATAACCGATGACCGAAATGTCGTCCGGCACGCGCAGTCCCGCGTCGGCCAGCGCGCGGATTGCGCCGATGGCGATGACGTCCGCCATGGCAAACACCGCCGTGACCTGCGGCGTCTGCCGCAGGACCTCCTGCATACCGGCATAGCCGGATTCATAGCTGTAGCGTCCGGTGTGGTACCAGGTTTTTTCGTCAAAGCGCAGCTGATTGCGCGCGAACGCCTCAACGCAGCCGATATAGCGCTGCTCGGACGTATCGGAGAGCTTCCGGTCGCCGCCCAGCACCGCAATCTCGCGGTGTCCGCTGCGAATCAGGTACTCCACCGCGCAGGCCGCGCCGCGGCGGTCATTGGTGCTGACGCTGGACAGGTTTTCAAACGGGAGCGTGCTTGCGTCGTTTGTCACCACGACGGCCGGAATGTCGATCTTGCCGAAATCTGACAAAAAGTTCTGATTCGTTCCGCCGAGGAACATCACGCCCGCAGGCTTGCGCTCACGGCACAGCCGTACCCCGCGCAGCACCTCGTTCTCGTCCTCATCGATGAAATCGACAATCAGCGGATGCGTCGTGCGGGAAAACAGCGATTGCAGCTGCTCGACCATACGCGCAAACATCTCGTTGGACGTGCCCTTGACGATAATCAGCACGGTGTTCGAGCGCTGCTGCTTCAGCAGCTGCGCGCTCTGATTCAGTTCAAAGCCGTTTGCCTCCGCAATGGCCAGAATTGCCCTGCGCGCCTTATCAGAAACATTCGGCTGGTTGTTTAGAACGCGCGACACGGTACCGAGTGAGTAGCCGCTCTCGCGTGCAAGATCCTTGATCGTCATTTGATAATCTCCGGCTGTGGTTTTCGGGTGTCCTTGTGCGGCGCGTCCGCGCCGCACACTCTATTTTATCCCTTGACGGCGCCAGCCGCAACACCCTTGATAATATATTTCTGGCAGAACATGTAGACAATGATAATCGGCAGAATGCTCAGCATGATAACCGCCATTGTCGCGCCAAGGTCCACGGTGCCGTAGCTGCCCTTCAGATACTGTACCAGAATCGGGATCGTCATATACTTCGTCCGGTCCAGAACCAGATACGGAAGCAGATAGTCATTCCACACCCACATCAGCTCCAGAATGCCGACGGAAATCATCGTTGGCTTGAGCATCGGCATGACGACGCTGAAGAACGTGCGGACGGGGCCGCAACCGTCAATGGCCGCCGCCTCCTCGATTTCCAGCGGGAGGCCCTTGACAAAGCCGACAAACATGAAGATTGCAAGGCCCGCGCCAAAGCCCAGATACACAACCGGAATCGTCCACGGCGTGTTCAGCTTCAACTGGTCGGCCGTAAAGGTCAGCGTGAACATGACCATCTGGAACGGCACAATCATGGAGAACAGGCACAGATAATAGAACAGATTTGCTCCGCCGCTGCGCACGCGGGTGATGTACCACGCGCTCATCGAGCAGAACAGCAGAATCAGCGCCACGGATACAATCGTGATAAACAGGCTGAAGCCCAGCGCCTTGACAAACGGATAGCCGCCGAAGTTCACGCCCTTGATATAGTTTGCAAAGCCGACAAACGAGGTCGCGTTGGGCAGGGCAAACGGCTCAAGGTTTACATAATTGTTGCTCTTGAACGAATTGAACAGCACCTCGACAATCGGCATGACCCACACGAGGCAGAGCACGGCAAAGAAGCACGTCAGAATTCTGCTTCCGGTGGAATAGTGCTGCGCTTTTTTCTTCTGTGCCATTACTGCTCAACCTCCTTTTTGCGCGTCGCCGCCTGCTGCGCGATGGCAAGCACGGCCACAAGAATGAAGAAGATAGCCGCCTTTGCCTGTGCAGCGCCGTGATACTTCTTGCTGATGTTATAGGTCGAGTAGATGTTCAGTGCAAGCAGCTCCGTCACATTGACCTTTGCGCCGTTCTGAATCACGCTCGGCAGGCCGCCGGTCAGCGCAAGGTTCTGGTCGAAGAGCTTGAAGGAATTCGTCAGCGTCAGGAACGTGCAGGTTGTAATCGCCGGCATGACGTTCGGAATGATGACCTTGAACAGCGTCTGCGAGCCGCTTGCGCCGTCGATTTTCGCCGCCTCAAGCATATCCTCGGGCACGGACTGAAGTCCGGCAATGTAGATGATCATCATATAGCCGATCTGCTGCCACGCGACCAGAATCACAAGACCCCAGAATCCGTATGTGCCGTTCGCGGTCAGGTAGGTGTTGTAGCTTTTCAGAATGCCGTCGAAAATCAGGCTCCAAACATAACCCAGAACAACGCCGCCGATCAGGTTCGGCATGAAGAACACGGTCCGGAACAGATTCGCGCCGCGCATCTTCTGTGTCAGCGCATAGGCGATGAAGAACGCAATCACATTGATCAGAATGATGGACACGACCGCAAAGCCCGCCGTATTCCAGAATGCGTTGACAAAGCCCGCGTCCTTGAACGCGCGGATATAGTTGTCGAGGCCGCTGAAAACAGCATCCCTCGGCGTGTTGAACGTGCAGAACGACAGATAGATACCTTGCAGGAACGGCCAGATAAAGCCGATGGCAAATGCGGCGAACGTTGGCAGAATGAACAGTGGCGCCCATTTCTGAATCGGGCGGCGGATCAGGCTGCTGTTTACGCCCGCGATGTCTTTTTTACGCTTGCGCAAAATCGTTTCCTCTCTTTCACTTGATTTGTATACCGGCGAACGCGTCATTGTGAGCGGGGCAAAAGCCTTCCGGCGGGGCCTTTGCCCCGCCCGCAATGGCCAGGGATTGCAGGAAAAAGGGGGCGGGCAGTCTGCCCGCCCCCTCTGTCTTGGAATTCAGAATCAGCCGTTTACAACATTGTACTCGATAGCCCAGCCATCGACAAACGCGCTGACAACCTGTTCCCAGTTGGCGTCGGTCTGATCCGCGGAGTAGGCGGCCAGAGCGGTGACAACGGTAGCTCTCCAGGAGTCAACGTTCGGGGTGAAGTTGAACGCCCAGGTCACAGGATACTTACCCTCAGCCAGCAGTGCGTTGCCGTCAACAACGAACTTGTTGGAGGAAGCAGGGCAGCCCTTGAAGGGAACGCCACCCAGCTGCTCTACATAGGTCGCGGAAGCATCGGGATCGGTGACCAGCCATACCAGGAAGTCGATGGAAGCCTGAATGTCCTCTTCGGAGGCCTTGGAGTTGATGGCCCAGCAGTTCTCGGTGCCGGAGCACAGAGCCGCGTTCTCTTCGCCGTCAACGCCGCAGTATATGGGGATCATCTGGAGCTGATCGTCGGTCATGCCGGAAGCAATCAGATCGGAGTATTCCCAGGTGCCGTTCTGATAGAACACAGCCTTGCCTTCCTTGAACTCGGCGCAGGACTCGTCCTTGGTGGAGGTGCTCAGAGCAGTGGGATCGTCAGCGGCATCGTTGACATAGAGGTCCCAGATGTTTCTGAAGTTGTCCAGATAAGCGCCGGTGATGGTGGCGGGCTGCTCGGTGACGTTGTCGTCACGGAACTCATAGTACAGCGGCATGTTGGCCAGATGACCGGAGAAGCGCCAGCTGGAGGAGCTGTCAAGGCCAGCAGCGGAGAACGCGTCAAAGCCAAGCTCGGCAGCGCGGGCATGGATGTCGTCAGCGACAGCCTTCAAGGAAGCAAAGTCCTTGATCTCGTCAACGGAGTGACCGGCGTCGGCCAGCAGCTTGGTGTTGACGATGATACCGAAGGTCTCATAGCAGTTCGGGATGGCCTTCAGTTCGCCGGCAGCGTTGTACAGGTTGAACGCATCAGTGGTCAGTTCCTTCGCAATCGCGGTGTCGGTCAGATCCAGAGCGTACTCGTCCCAGTCGTTCAGGCCGGACATGTTGCCGATGTTGTAGATGGTGGGAGCGTCGCTCTTGGCCATCTCGGCGGTCAGCGTGTCGGAGTAGGTGCCGGAAGCAGCAGTGACAACCTTGACCTCAACGCCGGTCTTGGCGGTGTAGTCGGAAGCGAGCTGCTTGAGCGCCTCGTCGAACTCGGGCTTGAAGTTCAGGTAGTAGACGGAACCGGCAGCGGCGGGCGCGTCAGCGGCAGGCTCCTCAGCAGCCGGTTCCTCGGCAGCGGGAGTTTCAGCAGCAGGGGTCTCAGCTGCGGGTGTTTCGGCAGCCGGAGTCTCCGTCTTGGCAGCGCAGGCCACCAGACCGAGAACCATGACCAGAGCAAGAAGCATTGCGATGATCTTTTTCATGATATTTCCTCCTATTTGAATTTTCACTTAAACTGGAAACGTTTCCATTTCCGATGATCATATTATACTACTTTTTACATGCAAGAGCAAGAAAATTTCAGCATTTTCAAATTTTCAGCATTTTGCATGATTGATAATCTATTATTTTGTCTATATTGCTCATCCTTTTTTCTCTGATTCTGTCGTTTGTCCCATTCCCTGCCGTGCCGCGCATAAATGAAACCGTTTCCACTTTTTTGTTTCCCTTAAAAACGCGGTTTCCTTTTTGCGCGGTCTGTGGTATACTCTGTCCAGCTGAAAGGAGACGTCCGACATGAACATTCTGGTAATCGACGCACAGGGCGGCGGCATCGGCCGTCAGGTTGTCACCTCCATCCGGAAAAGCTTCCCGCAGCACCATATCACCGCCATCGGTACAAACAGCGCCGCGACCTCCGCCATGCTCAAGGCCGGAGCGGACGACGGCGCGACGGGCGAAAACGCGGTCGTGGTCTGCTGCCGTACCGCCGATATCATCATCGGGCCGGTCGGGATTGTCATTGCCGACGCACTTCTCGGCGAAATCACCCCGAAAATGGCGCTGGCCGTCGGACAGAGCTGTGCGCGGCGCATTCTGATTCCCGTCAATCACTGTGCCAACTTCATTGCCGGCGTCGGCGATCTGAGCGTTTCACGTCTGGTCGAGTGCGTCGTCTCCGAGCTGCACCAGATACTGGATTGAGGCTTGCCATTTTCCCCGTGCCGTGCTATGATAACGGCGCACAGCCGGATGAACCGGCTGCCGGACGCCGAAGTGTCCACTTTCCTTTTGCATTTCATATTGTAATGATGTATGTCAGGAAGGCATGCGGTCCCGCGCAGGGGCCGTATGTCCTTTTTATTATCAAGGAGAATTCCATATGACACTGTCCGAATTCTTTTCACAACATCCAAAAGCGGCGCTGGGCTTTTCCGGCGGCGTGGACTCGGCCTATCTGCTGTACGCCGCTGTGCACTGCGGCGCAGACGTGCGGCCATACTATATCAAAACCGCGTTTCAGCCGCAGTTTGAGCTGGACGACGCGCGGCGCCTGTGCGCGCAGCTCGGCGTGCCGCTGACGGTTCTGGAACTGGACGTGCTGGCGGACGCGGCCGTCGCGGCCAATCCGCCCGACCGCTGCTATTTCTGCAAGCGCAATCTCTTTGGCGCGCTCTGCGCGCGCGCTTCCGCCGACGGCTATACGTTCCTGATTGACGGAACAAATGCCTCGGACGACGCGGGCGACCGGCCAGGCATGCGCGCGCTGCGCGAAATGTCCGTGCGTTCGCCGCTGCGTGAATGCGGCCTGACGAAGCCGGAAATCCGCTGGCTCTCCCGCGAGGCTGGGCTTTTCACATGGGATAAGCCCGCCTATGCCTGTCTTGCCACGCGCATCCCCTCCGGTGAGGCGCTGACGGCGGAAAAGCTGCAAAAAACCGAAGCGGCGGAGGCGTTTCTGTTCTCGCTCGGCCTGACGGACTTCCGCGTCCGCATGTTTTCCGGCGCGGCGCGGATTCAGGCTCCGGCGTCACAGCTGGAAACCATTCTTGCGCACCGCGAGGAGATTCTGCGCGGACTGAAGCAATACTATCCGGCGGTTCTGCTGGATCTGGAGGTACGGGGATGAGCGAAAATCTGCACAACATTCTCCGCGCGGTTCGCGACGGCACAATGGACGTTGCACAGGCGGAGCTGCTGCTGAAAAAAGCGCCGTTTGAGGACCTCGGCTACGCCATGGTCGACCTTCACCGCGCCGCGCGGCAGGGCGCGGCGGAGGTAATCTACGGCGCGGGCAAAACCGCAGCGCAGATCACCGGCATCGCGCAGACGATGCACAAAAACGGCGTCAGTCCGATTCTGATCACGCGCCTGTCGCCGGAAAAGGCGGCGGCTGTCTGTGAGTCGCTCCCGCTGGACTACCGCCCCGACGCACAGCTGGGCATAATCGGCGCGCTTCCCGCGCCGGACAGCCTCGGAAAAATCGTCGTCGCGGCGGCCGGCACGTCCGATTTTGCCGTGGCCGAGGAGGCCGCCGTCACCGCTGAGGTCCACGGCAGTCAGGTCGTCCGCCTGTACGACGTGGGCGTCGCGGGACTGCACCGTCTGCTGTCGCATCTGGACGAGCTGATGTCCGCGCGCGTCGTCATTGCCGTGGCGGGCATGGAGGGCGCGCTTGCCAGCGTCGTCGGCGGTCTTGTCTCCTGTCCGGTCATCGCCGTCCCGACCAGCGTCGGCTACGGCGCAAGCTTCGGCGGCGTGGCGGCGCTTTTATCGATGCTCAATTCCTGCGCCAGCGGCGTGAGCGTCGTGAACATCGACAACGGCTTTGGCGCGGGCTTCCTCGCCAGCCGCATCAATCACATGGGAGGCGCTGAATGAAAACCATCTATCTGGACTGCTCCATGGGCGCGGCGGGTGACATGCTGATGGGCGCGCTGTATGAGCTTCTGCCCGACCGCGAGGCGTTCCTCACAAAAATGAACGCGCTCGGCCTGCCGTGCGTACGCGTTATGGCGGAGCCGTCCGTCAAATGCGGCGTCACGGGAACGCACATGCGCGTGACCATCAACGGTGCGGAGGAACTGCCCGCGCACACGCACGGACATACACATGAGCACGAACATGAGCATGAACACGGGCACGATCATGAGCACCATCACCACACCGGCCTGCATGAAATTCGGCATCTGATCTCGCACCTGGACGTGCCGCAGGCCGTGCGTGAAAACATATTGGCCGTCTACGCCTCCATTGCGGACGCGGAAAGCCGCGTCCACGGCGTGCCGGTCGATCAGATTCACTTCCACGAGGTCGGCACGCTGGACGCACTGGCGGACGTGACAGGCGTATGCCTGCTGTTCGAGCTGCTGGGCGCGGACGAAGTGCTCTGCTCCCCCGTCCACGTCGGCAGCGGTCAGGTGCGCTGCGCGCACGGTGTCCTGCCGGTGCCCGCGCCCGCCACGGCGCTTCTGCTGGAGGGAATGCCGATCTATGGCGGCAGCATTCACGGCGAGCTTTGCACGCCGACCGGCGCGGCGCTTCTGCGGCGCTTTGTCACACGCTTCGGCGCGATGCCGCCGATGCGGCTGGAAAAGTGCGGCTACGGCATGGGAAACAAAGATTTCGAGGCCGCAAACTGCGTCCGCGCCATGCTCGGCCGGACGGAGACTCCGCCGGAGCGCGTGCTGGAGCTTGCGTGCAATCTGGACGACATGACGCCCGAGGCGGTTTCCTTCGCCATGGAGCGCCTGTTCGGCGCAAGCGCACTGGACGTGTACACAACGCCCGTCGGCATGAAAAAATCCCGTTCCGGCATTCTTCTGACGTGCCTCTGCCGTCCGGAGGACCGCGACGCGCTGATTCATCAGCTGTTTCTGCACACCACAACGCTTGGCGTGCGCGTCTGCGCGCACGAGCGCTTCACTCTTTCGCGGCGGCAGTACGCCGTCCGGACGCCGCACGGCGAGGTACGCGTCAAGGAAAGCACCGGCTTCGGCGTGACGCGCCGCAAGGCGGAGTACGACGATCTGGCGCGCATCGCGCGCGAAACGGGCTGCACGCTCGCAGACGCCGCCGCGCTTGCTCTGGAAAACCCGTAAACATGACAAACGCCTGAACAGCGTGGCTGTTCAGGCGTTTGTCATTCCGTCCTGTTCTGATAAAACACGTCCTCTCCGCACAGCATCGGATAGCAGAGCACCCGCGTCCCGTCCGGATTTTCATTCCAGAGCTCCACCGCGCTGATGCGGTGCCGGTGATAGCCCGTGTAGTAGTAGACACCCCTCGTCGCGTTCCAGCAGGCCGTATAGATCGTGCGCTCATACGCCTCCGGCGCGACCTGACAGCACCCGTCCGTCTGCTCCACCGACCCGAGGATATGCAGCACCTGCGACACATTTTCCGCCTCATCCGTGCCGCCGCGTGCGTGCAGGCGCGTAAACGCCGCGCGGACAAAGCGCGACATGGACGACAGATCACCCGGCAGACCCATCGCGCCCATTCCCCTGCTGTACGCCGTCAGGCGCAGCGCGTCGGAAAACCGGTTCTCCGGCGGCCGCTCGGACAGCTGCATATAGTTGTTCAGCTGAAACAGCTGAACAGGAAACGGCGGATTGTTTGTCAGCACCCCCGCCGGATTTTCATAGAGCTTCATTCCCTCCGCGCCGGTTTCCAGCACCACCGCGCCGCTCCGGTCCGCCAGAAGCCAGTGCAGCTGTGCCGCCGGAAGCGCTTCGCTGAACGCCGTTCCGACCAGATTGGTCCGCGCCAGCAGCGCGCGCGCCTCGCGCACGTCCGCACACTGGCTCAGCACCCACGGAATCAGCTCAAACTGCGCGATATTCCGCCGCTCCGGCCGCACCGCGGCATAGACCGCGTTCCCCACAAAATTCAGCCCCGCCATCCCAAGGCCCTTTTCGTTTACCGCATCATAGTACAGCGGATACGTCTCCGCCATATGCGCCGTGCCCAGCATGGCATAGTGGCGCGTCAGCGTCCCGCCGTGCCGGAACGCAAGCGGCGCCTGCCGCGGCATGACCGCGATCTGCTCGCCGTAGGAGCGCTCATAGTCCAGCGTCCTGCCCATATAGAAATCACCGGATAAAAATGTCACTGCCGTACACATTTCCGCGCCGCCCCCACATTTTCATTTCAGGCAGCACCGCATGACTGCACTGGCGCCGCCTCCAATTAGTCTGCCCCGTGCGCGCGTTTCGATGCGCCCGCGGTACTCTATATCTTCTTCTGATTCGTATAATTTTTTATATGCATGCTCTTGACATTGTAGAATTACTTCTATATACTGTAGCCATGGAGGGATGAAACATGCGTTACACACAGCTTGACACACCCGCACTGCTCATCGACCGCGAGCGGCTTACGAAAAACCTTTCCGACATGCAGCGCTATGCCGACGAAAACGGCGTCGCCCTGCGTCCGCACACGAAAACACACAAATGTCCTGCAATTGCAAAGCTTCAGCTGGAAGCCGGCGCATGCGGCATTGCCGTGGCAAAAACCGGCGAGGCCGAGGCCATGGCGCAGAACGGCCTGCGCGACATCTTCATCGCAAATGAGATCGTCGGCGAGACAAAGCTTCACCGCATCGCGGCGCTTGCGCAGAGCGGCGTCCGCATTTCCTTCGGCGTGGACACGCCGTGTCAGGTCACGGCGGCGGAGGCCGTTTTTGCCGCGCTGAACGTCCGCATCCCCGTTCTCATCGAGATCGAGGTCGGTGAAAACCGTTCCGGCATTATTGAAGAATCCGATTTCCTGCGCCTTCTGGATACCATCCGTGCCTGTCCGCATGTCCCGTTCGGCGGCATCTTCTCCCACGACGGCAACAGCTACGGCGCGCCGGACCTCGACGCCCTGCGTGCGCTTTCGCTCGGCGCACAGCGCCGGACGCTCCGTTTTGCCGAGCTTGCGGCGCAGCACGGCATGCCATGCAAAACCGTCAGCTACGGCGCAACGCCCACCTTTATGAACCACGTTCCCATTCTCTCCGGCATTACCGAGCTTCGCCCAGGCACCTACGCGCTGATGGACGCGTCTCAGGGTGCCGCCATCTCTTCGCTTGACCGCTGCGCGGCGACGGTGCTGGCCACCGTCATCAGCAGGCCCACAGATACGCGCACCATTCTGGACGTCGGCGCAAAGGGCCTTACGATGCAGACGCGCACTGAGGGCATCTGTGCGGTGGCGGGCCGCGGCACGCTCTATGACACGCCCGAGGTACATATCGAAAAGGTGTTCGACGAGCACGCCATCGTCAACGACCGCGCGTTCCATGACCGTGTGCAGGTCGGCGACAAGGTCCGTATCATTCCGGTCCACATCTGCCCCGTCTGCAACCTCTACGACCGCGCATACCTCATTTCCGGCGATACCGTCGTGCAGGAGCTGGACATCGCCTGCCGCGGCAGGCTGCAATAACCGCATTGGGAGGCACTGTGATGAAAGAAATCACCATTCCCTCAAAGCTGGTCAATAACGGCCACTACGTTCCCGCGATGCTCTCCGGCCGGACCCTTTACATCTCCGGCCAGCTGCCGGTTCACCACGAGACCGGCGAGCCGATGGCCTCCGGCATCGAACAGCAGACGCGCGACGCGCTGCACAATGTGGAGCTGGTACTCCATGCCGCGGGCTGCACACGCGAAAATGTCGTGCTGTGCCGCGTCTACATTCCGGACGTGTCGCTCTGGGACACGGTCAACGTGGTCTACGGCAAGTTTTTCGGAAGCCACAGACCGGCGCGCGTCGTCGTTCCCACACGGGAGCTGCACCACGGCGCGCTGATTGAAATTGAAGCCATTGCGGAGCTTCCGCCACAGAAATAAAAGGAGGAACCGGCTATGAAATTCATCTGCTCAAAATGCGGACACGAGGAATCCGTCACAACCCGCAGGGCGCATTGCGACTGCGGCGGCCTTTGGAAGCTGGATTACCAGCCGCCGGAATTCGATCTGAACGAAATCGACACGCATGAGTGGAGCATGTTCCGCTACCGCCGCTTCATGGCGCTGGACGGCGAAAGCTGGCGCGGCGTAAGCATGGGCGAGGGCATGACGCCCGTCGTCCGGCTGGATGAAAACGTCCTGCTGAAAATGGACTATTTCATGCCCACCCTGTCGTTCAAGGACCGCGGCGCGGCGGTGCTGATCGCGCACTGCAAGGCCATCGGCGTCGACCGTGTCGTGCAGGATTCCAGCGGCAACGCTGGCAATTCCGTTGCCGCCTACTGCGCCAGAGCCGGAATCGGCTGTGAAATTTTCGTCCCCGAGGGCACCAGTCCCAAGAAGATCGACATGATCCGCGCGCACGGCGCGGTCTGCACCGTCGTGTCCGGCTCGCGAGACCACTGCGCCGACGTCTGCCGCGCAAAGGTCGAGCAGGACGGCGTCTACTATGCCAATCACGTTTATAACCCGTTTTTCTACGAAGGCACCAAAACCTATATCTACGAGGTTTTCGAGCAGCTTGGCCGCATTCCAGAAAACATCGTCATTCCCGTCGGCAACGGCACGCTGTTCCTCGGCGCAGTCTACGCGCTGGAACATCTGCTGGCAAGCGGCGTCATCGACCACATGCCGCAGATCATCGCCCTGCAAAGCCAGAACTGCGATCCCCTCCTGCGCGCCGCCGAGCACGGCGAAGGCGAACCGGAAGCCGTCACGCCAGCACCGACCATCGCCGAGGGCATCGCCATCGGCAAGCCCATGCGCGGCGGGGAGATTCTGCGTCTGGCGAAGAAGCACAAAATCCGCTTCGTTCACGCGCCGGAGGAGAAAATCATGGACGCACGCGCCGCGCTTGCGCGCAAGGGCGTCTATTGTGAGCATACGACCGCAGCCAATTACGCAGCGTATCTGGAATACTGCCGTCTGTACGGCGAAACGCCCGACACGCTGATCACCATGTGCGGCGCGGGTCTGAAATCCGACCATTGAACCGCGTTTTTTGAAAAATGACGCAAAAATCCCTCTGATTCACCTGAATCAGAGGGATTTTTCTGCAATTACAGCTCCGAGAACACGCCTTTCAGCGCTGGATAAAGCTTCCGGAAGCTCTGATAGCGCGCCTCATATTTCGCGGTCAATTCCGCGTCCGGCTCGGTCGTGGACGCAACCTCGACAAGCCTGTCCGCCGCCTCCTGTACAGAGGCAAATCTGCCGCATCCCACCATGGCCAGCATCGCCGCGCCGTAGCCTGGCCCCTGCTCGGTTTTGACCATGTCCAGCGGAATACCCAGAACGTTGGCAAAAATTCTGCGCCACAGCGGGCTTTTCGCGCCGCCGCCACAGAGCTTCGAGCGCGGAATGGAAATGCCAAGCGATTTTGCCACCTCAAATGAGTCACGGATGGCAAACGCCACGCCCTCAAGGACGGACTGCACAAGGTCAGACCGGCTCGTGTCCATCGTCATGCCGGTAAACGTACCGCGCGCGTTCGTGTCGTTGATGGGGCTGCGCTCGCCCATCAGATACGGCAGGAAATAGACGTGATTCTCTCCGAGCCTGTCCTCGCGGATTCCCGCCTGTTCACCCGCAAAATCAGACGTTTTCAGGATTTCCTCACACAGCCACTTGTTGCAGCTGGCAGCGGAAAGCATACAGCCCATCAGATGATACCCGCCGTCGGCGTGCGCAAACGCGTGCAGGGCGTTGTTCGGGTCCACACCGAAGGTATCGGACGAAATGAAAATCGTACCGGATGTGCCGAGGGAAATATTGCAGCCGCCCGCGCCGACCGTGCCCGTGCCGACCGCTGCCGCGGCGTTGTCGCCCGCACCGGCCGCGACCCTGACGTTTTCCGGCAGGCCGAGCGCCTCTGCCGCCTCCCTTGTCAGCGTTCCAACAACCGCAAAGCTTTCAAACAGCTTCGGCATCTGCGATTCTCTGACGCCGCAGATGTCCAGCATTTCCTGTGACCAGCACCTGTGCGCCACGTCCAGAAGCAGCATGCCCGACGCGTCGGAGTAATCACAGCAGTGCACGCCGGTCAGCTTATAGTTGACATAATCTTTCGGCAGCATGATCTTCGCGATTTTTTTGAAGTTCTCCGGCTCGTTTTCGCGCATCCACAGAAGCTTCGGCGCGGTAAAGCCCGCAAACGCGATATTCGCGGTCAGTGCGGAGAGCCGCTCCCTGCCGATGGTGTTGTTGAGATATTCCACCTCTTTGAACGTCCGGCCGTCGTTCCACAAAATCGCCGGACGGATGACATTGTCGTGTTCGTCCAGCGCGACAAGACCGTGCATCTGTCCGCCCGCGCCGATGCCCGCGACCTGCGACGCGTCAAAGCCCGTCAGAAGCTCGGGAATGCCGGTCACAACAGCGTCCCACCAGTCCTCCGGCCTCTGCTCCGACCAGCCGGAGTGCGGGAACAGGAGCGGATATTCCTTTGTAACGGTGTTCACAATCGCACCGTCCTCCCCGACCAGCAGAAGCTTGCACGCTGATGTTCCAAGATCAATTCCGATAAAATACATATGGCTCTCCCCTTGCGTTGAATTCGATGGTACCATTCTATAATACTTTTCGCGCAAATGCAATTCCCCGGAACAGCACCGCGCAATCCGGCAGGCAGCTCCGACGATGCACACCGGTGCAATTGTGCACTGCTGCCATGGATTTTTTCGCCGCGGGATTGCGTCCGCGGCATATTTGCGCTATACTGGGCGCAGAAATGACAAAGCTTCCAAAGGAGGAACGCGTATGAACGTACTGGTCACCGGCGGCGCCGGATATATCGGCAGTCATACCTGTGTCGAACTGATTACAGCGGGCCATACCCCCGTCGTGATTGACAATCTCTGTAATTCCAGCGCGGAAAGCCTGCGCCGTGTGGCGGAAATCACCGGAAAGCCCGTTGCATTTATCAAGGGCGACGTGCGTGACGAAGCGCTGCTGGAAAAAGTGCTTTCCCAGCACAGAATCGACTGCGCCATCCACTTTGCCGGCCTCAAGGCCGTGGGCGAGTCGGTCGCAAAGCCGCTGGAATACTATCAGAACAATCTGGACGCCACGCTGACGCTGTGCCGCGTCATGGCGCGTCACAATGTCAAACGCATCATCTTCTCTTCCTCCGCCACAGTCTACTCCGGCAACAACGAAATGCCGCTGCGTGAAACCTCCAGAACCGGCAGCTGCACCAATCCCTACGGCTGGACGAAGTACATGGGCGAGCAGATTCTGCGCGACATCGCAAAGGCCGATTCCGAGTGGTCGGTCGTCAATCTGCGCTATTTCAATCCCGTCGGCGCGCACGAAAGCGGCAGAATCGGCGAGCATCCAAACGGCATTCCGAACAATCTCATGCCCTATATCTCACAGACAGCCATCGGCCGCCGCGATCATCTGAACGTGTTCGGAAACGACTATCCCACGCCCGACGGCACCGGCGTTCGCGATTACATCCACGTCGTCGATCTGGCCAGAGGCCACGTCGCCGCCATCGAATATCTGATGTCCCACACCGGCGAGGCCGTTTTCAACCTCGGCACCGGCCGCGGGTACAGCGTCCTCGATATGGTCCACGCCTTTGAGGAAGCCAACGGCGTCCGCGTTCCCTATGAAATCGCGCCGCGCCGCGCCGGCGACCTTGCCGTCTGCTACGCGGACCCAGCGAAAAGCGCCGAAGTGCTCGGCTGGCATGCAGAGCATGACCTGATGGACATGTGCCGCGACACATGGAACTGGCAGAAGCAGAATCCAAACGGCTACGACGCGTAATCCATACAGGAAAAGGCCCTGCCGCTTTGCGGCAGGGCCTTTTTATATCCGGCTGCATCAGAACGAACCGCTTCGGCCCGAGCCTCCTCCGCCGGAACTGGAGGAGCTTTCACCTCCGCTGGACTCGCTCTCGATTTTTGTGCGCGTTTCGGTCGTGTGCGTGTACTCGTCGCGGCTCTGCGTCAGATTCAGTTCGCCGGAGGTGTACTTGTCTGCGTTGGCAGCAGCGCGGACCGACTTCATCTTGCCTCTCAGCGACAGGCAGATGATCATTGCAATCACGCAGGACGCGGCGATGGCGATGATCACCGCCGTTGTGTGGCTCTTGCGCACCGGCTCGCCGGCGGCAGCCGCCGCGAGGAATTCCTCACAGCCGGTGACGAAGCCGTCAAGGCCCGCGTACCAGTTGTCGTTGTGGAACTCGTCGAGGAAATAGTCCTCCAGCTTTTCCTGTCCGTAGGCGTCAAACGTGTATTCCGCCTTCGGGCCGTAGAAGAACGTGGCGAACTTCCGGTTGTCCATGCTCAGCAGGAGCATCGCGCCGTTGCGGTCCTCGCCCACGCCCAGCGTGTATTCGTGGTAGAGACCGTAGGCCGTCTCAAACACGCCTTCGGAGTTAAAATCGTTATAGTCCGGAATGGTGACGACATAGATGCCGAAGTCATAGCGCTGCGAAACCTCTTCCGCGTGCGATTCCAGCTGGTAATCCTCATCCTCGCTGAGAATACCGGCGGTATCGGTGACATGGAACAGCTGTGCGCCGGATGTTTCGGCCGCCAGCACGGGAATTGCCGCGCCAAGCAGGAGCAGCAGGCTCAGAAGCAGGCATGTAATTTTACGTTTCATGATTCCGCCCTCCCCGTCACAGCATCAGGGCCAGCGCCGTGCCGATGGCGGACAGCGCGCCCGCAATAATCGCAAATGTCGCCCAGAACTTTCCCTTGCTGACCGGCAGATTGCCGACCAGACGGCCTGTCTGCCCGTTCATGGCAAACAGGAAGTTCTCGCCCTTCCATTTCGTGCTCAGCATCCATACCGGCAGCATGGCGTAGTGCACCTTGCCGCGCCGGATGTGGATATCCTGATTGTTGACCATGCAGGTGTCATAGCCCTGCACCGACGCCGCCATCGCAGAAACCAGCGTTTTGGTGCTGCGGTCGTCGGCGCGCTGCTGGCTGTCGGCGACGCTCACGTCGTACTTGTCGGCCAGGAAGCCCGGCATATAGGCTGTGGAAAACGGCTTCAGCTCGGAATAATCGTATGGCTCAATCGAGTCCATGTGATTGTCCGGCATCTGGCTGGAGGCGTCGACGGGGATCTTCTCAAAGGCGATCGAGCCCTCGCGGAAGATGTCGTAATGCTCCGTCTCCGTGACCTCATAGTCGCCCGAGCGATAGCTGCGCGAGCGCGTGGCCTCATAGGTGGCCCAGCCCTCCGCCTCGCCGTCAAACATCCAGAACGGGACATAGACGCCCTTGATCTCCTGAATGTGATTCTCGCTGCTGAACGTCTTGGGCAGGAAGAACTTGCCCTTATAGTGCTTCTTGAGTGCGCGGATGGCATCGTCCTTGCTCAGCTTGAACGGAATGATATAGTCCGGACGCAGCGCGCCGCTGAACTGCCCTGGCACGACAGTCGGGTTGCCGCAGTAGGGGCAGGACGTCGCCGCCGTCGTAGCGTCGCAGATCAGCTCCGCGCCGCACGAGGGACAGCTGTAGCTCTTCATGCCCGCAGCCTCATCGCCCCAGTCGCTGCTCAGTTCCGAGTCATCCCATGCTCCGTCGTCCGCCTTTGAAGCGGACTGCTTTTCCGCAGCGCTCTCGGCCTTCTGCTGTGCCTCGGCGGCCTTCTTTTCCTTTTCGGCATACAGCGCCTCAATCTCGGCGGGATCATATGCGCTGCCGCAGTATTCGCACTCCAGTTTCCCTGTTGCTCCCACAAAATGCAGCGGGCCGGTACATGCCGGACACTGATAATTGGTGACTTGCGTTGGCATTTTTCACCGTTCCTTTCTGATTCTTTCTGCATCACGGGCCTCCGGCCGGAGGCCCGCGTCTCTTTCCCTGTCAGCCGACTGCTCAGCCCTGCGCGTCCGCGTCGTTGAACGGATCGCCGCACTGCGGGCAGAACTTCGGCGGATTCGCCGGATCTTCCGGCACCCAGCCGCACTTGTCGCACTTATAGTGCTTCACGGCGCTGGGCTTCGGCTTGCCGCACTCGGCGCAGAACCGGCCCTTGTTGACCGCGCCGCAGCTGCACGTCCAGCTGTTGTCCGCGGGCTTTTTCGCGCCGCATTCGGGGCAGAATTTACCGCTCGCCGTTGCGCCGCAGCTCGGGCATTTCCAGCTGTCCGCGGCAGGCTTCGGCTCGGGCTTTTTGCTGCCGCAGTTCGGGCAGAAATTGCCGGTGATGCCGCTCTGGCCGCACGAGCAGGTCCATCCTGCGGGTGCTGCCGCGGGCTGCGCTGCCTGCTGCTGCGCGCCCATCTGATACAGATTCTGCGCGTTCATGCCGCCTGCCGCGCCTGCCATGTTCATGCCCATGAACGCCATCGCGGGGCCTGCGCCCTGATTGGACGCGGCCGACTGCATCGCTGCCGCCTGTGCACCGACCAGATGCGCCGCTGCGCGCGTCGGGTCCATGAACGCCGCGTTGCGCTGCATTTCCTTGAGCATCTGCTCGTCCTCTTCGCTCGCCTTGACGGACGAAACGCCGAAGGAGACGATCTCAAGGCCGCGCAGATTGCGCCACTTCGCCGACAGCACCTCGTTCAGCGCATCGGCCAGCTCCATCGTGTGACCGGGCAGCGCCGAATAGCGGATGCCCATTTCCGAAATCTTCGCAAACGCGGGCTGAAGCGCCGTCAGAAGCTCCGTTTTCAGCTGGCTGTCCAGCCGGTCGCGGGTATAGCCGTCGGTCACGTTGCCGCAGACGTTCGTGTAGAACAGAATCGGGTCGCAGATATGATAGCTGTACTCGCCGAAGCAGCGGATCGCGATATCAATGTCGATGCCCGCGCGCTGGTCGACCACGCGGAACGGCACCGGACTCGGCGTGCCGTACTTGTTGCCGATCAGCTCCTTGGTATTGAAATAGTAAACTCTCTGATCCTTCGGAGGCTCGCCGCCAAAGGTAAACCGCTTGCCGATATTCTTGAACGTGTCCAGAATGCTGGTGCCGAGGCTTCCGGAGAAGATCGACGGCTCGGTCGAGGAATCATAGACAAATTCGCCAGGCTCGGCGCACAGCTCGGTGACCTTGCCCTGATCGACGAGGATCATGCACTGGCCGTCGGCCACAGCGATCACGGAGCCGTTGGAGATGATGTTCTCGCTGCCCTTGTAGTTGCTGCTTCTGCCCGAAATGCGGTGCAGGCCCTTGACGGCCATCACGTCCTCGGGAATTGCCTCACAGTAAAAATACTCCTTCCACTGGTCGGCCATCACGCCGCCGGCCGCGCCAAGTGCCGCTTTGATAAGTCCCATGTTTCTATCTCCTTTTTCAAATTCATTGCGTATTTTTATGGCTCCTGCCATAGATTCTGACGCTCCGCACGGGCATTGTGTTCCCGCGCGTCCGTATGCGGAGCCGCGCTCCGTCTCTGCTCTTTATCCTATCATCCTGCGCCGTCCCGCGCCCTGTCCATTTGGACAGGCCAGCACGCGGTGAAGCGCCCTCACCCCGTCCGACATCCATATGCGGTATTTCAGCCGGAAAGACCCGCGGCGCTTTTTTACATATTACCACACCGCCCCGCCGTTTGGCAAGGAAAACCATCCCTCTGTGCGCCCCGCCGCGCACTTTCTTTTATTTTTTTCTTTTCATCCTTGAAAAACCGGCGCAGAATCGATATGATAGCCCTGTAAGGATTATCACGGGCCGCGCCGCCGTCGGGCGCGTGCGGTCCTCCGGACACAAAGGAGAATTTACTATGCTGCACTTCCATGTCATCAAGGTCAAAACGCCGGAGGAAGCCGGCAAAGCCGCCGCCGATCAGTTTGAGGCGGTCATTCGCAAAAAGCCCGCGTGCGTCATCGGCCTTGCCACCGGCTCCACCCCGCTGCCGCTGTACCGTGAGCTGATTGCCCGCGAAAAGGCCGGAAAGCTGGATTTCAGCCGCGTCCGCTCGGCAAATCTGGACGAGTACAAGGGCATGGCCCCCGATCATCCGCAGAGCTACCGCCGCTTCATGCAGGAGAATCTGTTCGATCATATCTCCATCCGGCCGGAAAACACCATCGTCCCCGACGGTCTTGCCTCGGATATCCCCGCCATGTGTGAGCAGTATGAGCGGAAAATCGAGGACTGGGGCGGCATCGACTGCCAGCTGCTGGGCATCGGCCACGACGGCCACATCGGCTTCAACGAGCCGTGCGGCGAGTTCCCGAAAACAACGCACGAGGTACAGCTGACCGCCATGACGCGCGAGGCCAACAAGCGCTTCTTCGCCTCCATCGACGAGGTCCCCACCGCCGCCATCACCATGGGCATCGGCACCGTCATGGCCGCGAAAAAAATCGTCATGATCATCACCGGTGCGGACAAGGCCGATATTCTGAACAAGGTCTTTTTCGGGCCGGTCACGCCCGAGGTCCCAGGCTCGATTTTGCAGTTCCATCCGGATGTGACGCTCGTCTGCGACGAGGCTGCCGCCTCCAGATCGCCGCTGTAAGCACCAGAACAGAGAAAAGCGTCTGCGCACACAGCTGTGTGCGCAGACGCTTTTGAGCTTGTCAAAAAAGAGTTTTTGACAAGCTCTCAAACGCGATCCGCTTCGCTGGGTTCGCGTTTGAAAGAGCTGCGTGACGCGGCGCGCATAACTTGTGTACCGCAGGCACACAAATTCCACACTAACGTCACGTAGTGTGTTTTGTCTGACGTACACGCCGCCAGACAAAACTGATTCACATTTTATTCGCGCCTGCGGGCGCGAACTCTACGAGGTTTTTCGGCAGACTGAAGCGTCAGCCCCCCGTCAGCTTTCCAGCGGCCGGATGCGCAGCGTCGCGCCGACTCCGGCGCAGATCTGACGGGCCTTTTCCTGTTCCTCAGGCGTCGTGACCTGATCGACCACCGTCATGACAACGTGCGGAACATACTGCGCGCAGTCCTTTGCAAATTTCAGCATCGCGTCAAACGAGCCGATTCCGAACTTCGACCGCGTAAGCCGCAGATATTCCTCCGCGTCCGTCGCATTCAGGCTGATGGACACGCAGTCAATCTTTCCCGCCAGCTCCGGCGCGGTGGAGCGGCCCCAGATCAGGTCGGCAAGGCCGTTTGTGTTGATGCGCACGGGAATCGTGTAATTCTGCTTCAGCCATGCTGCAACCTCCAGCAGCTCCGGCAGGCGCTCTGCCGGCTCGCCATAGCCGCAGAATACCACCTCGTCCATCTCCTCCAGCTTCCATCCGGCCAGCGAATCCTCGATTTCCTGCACCGTCGGCTCGCGCTCAAGCCACAGCGAGTCCGATCCGTAAACGCCAGGCGCGTTCTGCCGCAGGCAGAACGTGCACGCGCAGGGACAGCGGTTGGTCATGTTGACATACACGCCGTTCTTCACACGATAGGTGATCGTCATCTCAAATTTCCCCCAGCTTCTGTTTGATATTTGCACGATCCAGCACACGCCCCAGTACCAGATACACCACGCTGCTGGCCAGCCACTGAATCAGGTTTCCCAGAATTTCCGCCAGCGGAGAGACAAAGCTGCCCGCCATGACGGCGCCGCACAGATAATACCCGCCCGCGCACAGCACCAACGCCGGAATCAGCGCCAGCAGATTGCGCCGTGTCAGGATCTTTTCGCCCTTCCGGCTGAAGCACAGGCCGGTCAGCGCCTTGATTATGACCGTCCACGGCGCCCATGCCGTGTAGCCGGACAGCACGTCCGACAGTCCCGCGCCGACCGCGCCCGCCGCCGCGGCAAACGGCGCGGGCAGGATGCTTCCCGCCAGATACAGAAATGCGTCTCCGATGTGCGTATAACCCGTCGCGCTGGGCACATGCAGAAATGCCGTGAACACATAAATCAGCGCCGCCATCAGCGCACTCAGACAGATGCAGCGCGCCTTTCCGTTTTTCATCGTATCGTCTCTCCTTTGGAATGCTCGTGAACGGTCTGCGCGCCGCCCGTTCCGTATGGCTGCATCATAGCACGATTCTGGCACGTTTGATATCACCATTTTTATAAAATCTTTCAGGGCCAGATTGTGCAAAAGCCCGCCCGTCCATATGGACGGGCGGGCCTCTGCCGTAAAAATCATGTCGGGCTGTGCTCTGACGGGCTCATTTTCCGCTTGCGCCGTAGTTGGACAGGACGCGCGCCGACGGGTCGGACACGTCGCAGCCCTCCCACGAACGGTTCGGCATCCAGAAATCCTTTACCATTTCAGCCTGATCGGGATAGTATTTTTCAAAAATCTCGCGGTACAGCAGACTTTCCTTTGTAAACGGCTGTGCAAATGTGTAAGCCGAACGCTTTTTCTCAAATTCCGCGTCGGTATAGCGGCTCTCGGCATATGCCTTCAGATCGTCGACCATCGAATGGCCCACCGCGTCGGAGAACGCCGCCTTCTGCCGCCAGAGAATATCCTCCGGCAGAATGTGATCGTCCGCAAACGCCCGCCGCAGCAGGTATTTTCCCATGTCATAGCGGTTGCGCTTCATCGCGGGGTCGATGGACATGACGTATTTCACGAAATCCAGATCGCCGAACGGCACGCGCGCCTCAAGCGAGTTGACGCTGATGCAGCGGTCGGCGCGCAGCACGTCGTACATGTACAGCTCGTCCACGCGCTTTTTCGCCTCCTGCTGGAACGCCTCGTCCGACGGCGCAAAATCGGTGTACTTATAGCCGAACAGCTCGTCGGAGATCTCGCCCGTCATCAGCACGCGCACATCCGTCCGCTCGTGGATTGCCTTGCAGCACAGGTACATGCCGATGCTGGCGCGGATGGTCGTGATATCATAGGTGCCGAGCATGGCAATCACATCCTCCAGTGCGGACAGGACCTCCTCGCGCGTCATGGTGACCTCGGTGTGCTCCGCGCCGATGAAGTCCGCCACCTCGCGCGCGTATTTCAGGTCGATCGGGTCAAGGTCCATGCCGATGGCAAACGTGCGCAGCTTCTTTCCCAGCAGCTTCGCCGAAATCGCGCACACAAGGCTGGAATCCAGACCGCCAGAAAGCAAAAAGCCCAGCGGCGCGTCGGCGTCCAGCCGCTTCTCCACGCCCGTAATCAGTCTTTCGCGGATTCCGGCGCAGACCGTGTCCAGATCGTCGCGGCAGTACGCGGAAACGGTTGTCAGATCGGCATAGCGGACAAATTTTCCGTCCCTGTAATAGTGTCCGGGCGGGAACGGCATGACGCGCCGGCACAGGCCGATCAGGTTCTTCGCCTCGCTGGCAAAGATGATCCCGCCGTCGGAAAGATAACCGTAGAACAACGGCCGGATGCCGATGGGATCGCGTGCGGCAATAAGCGAATCCGACGCGCTGTCATAGATCACCATGGCAAACTCCGCGTCCAGCTTTTCAAACATTTTGACGCCGTATTCGCGCCAGAGCGGCAGAATGATCTCGCAATCCGAATCTGAGGCAAAGCGGTAGCCCTTTTCCTCCAGCTGCCGCTTCACCGGCCGGAAGCCGTACAGCTCGCCGTTGCACACGGCCATATCGCCGCCAAGGTGGAACGGCTGCATTCCCTCCGGACTCAGGCCCATGATGGCAAGCCGGTGAAAGCCGAGGCAGGCGCTCCCCGCCTGCTCGACGCGCGTGTCGTCGGGACCGCGTGATTTTGTCCGGTCGAAAAACGGCAGAACAGACTCTTTTGTCAGACTTTTGGACGTAAAACCGATAATTGCGCACATAAAAAGCACCTCCAGATTTTTTGCGACAGCGATCCTAAAACTTTAGGACGAATCGCTGTCAATCCGTGGTGCCACCTAACTTACCGCATAGCGGTCTCTTTGTCCGGTTCCAACAAACCGGTGTGCCTTAACGCCGCACGCCGCGTCTTTCCTACTGGGCCGAGCCGTTCAGATTGCTGCTCAAAAGTGTTATTCGCGCGGTCTCCTGCGTCGGGCTTGCACTGTCCCCGACTCGCTGCGGCCGAGCCGCCGCGCTACTTGTCTTTTTCATCGCATTTGCCGTATTCAAAAATGATGGACAAATCTTACACCCGGACAGCGCGTTCGTCAAGTCTCATGCGCGACAAAAAATGTGCGTTGATTTCCTGAATTTTTATGCACATAAACAGTATTTCTTTTCATTTCAGGCCGAAAAAAACACGTGGTTTTTCGCAAAAAACAGCCGATTTTTCTTAAAAACGCGCAAAAAACAGCAAAAATCATTGCTTTTTTGAGGCCCATTCTGTACAATAGCCTCGGAGGCGGCGCGCTTCCGCACCAAAAACGATCAGGAGAGCTGTCATGGAGTCTGCTGTTTACGCGTCCTATGTGGACATTCTGCACGAGGAGCTTGTGCCCGCAATGGGCTGCACCGAGCCGATTGCCGTCGCCTATGCCGGCGCGCTGGCGCGCCGGACGTTGGGCCGGACGCCGGCGCGCATCGAACTGTGCGTCAGCGGGAACATCATCAAAAATGTCAAGAGCGTCATTGTGCCGCACACCGGCGGGCGCAAGGGACTGGGCGCCGCGGTCGCGGCGGGCGTGTACTGCGGCGACGCGGAGGCAAAGCTTGAGGTGCTGGCCGGCGTCACGGAAGCGCAGCTACGCGGGCTGGACGCCTATCTGCAAAGCGCCGACATCCGGATCAGCCGCTCGCCGCTGCGGTGTCCGTTTGATCTTCAGGTCACGGTGTACGACGGCGCGGACTCGGCGCACGTCCACATTGTCGGCAGCCACACAAACGTCGTGCGCATCGAGCGAAACGGCGGGGTGCTGCTGGAAAAGCCCTACTCGGACGAGGCCGTTCAGCCGCCGGAGAACCGGAGGCTTCTGAACATCCGCGACATCATCGCGTTTGCGGAGGAGGTCCGGCTGGACGACGTGCGCGCGCCCATCGCGCGGCAGATCGCGTACAACACCGCCATCGCCGAGGCGGGCCTGACGGGAAAATACGGCGCGGCCATCGGGAAGATTCTGCTGGAATCCTACGGCGGGAGCGTCCAGAACCGCGCCAAGGCGTGGGCCGCAGCCGGCTCGGACGCACGGATGAACGGCTGTGAGCTTCCGGTCGTCATCAACTCCGGCAGCGGCAATCAGGGCATGACCGCCTCGCTCCCCGTGATTGTCTACGCGCGTGAGCTCGGCGCGTCGGAGGAGCTGCTCTACCGCGCGCTGGTCGTGTCCAATCTGGTCACGATCCATCTGAAAACCGGCATCGGAAGCCTGTCCGCCTACTGCGGTGCAACAAGCGCGGGCGCCGGCGCGGGCGCCGGCATCTGCTGGCTTTACGGCGGGCGGTATGATGAAATCGCGCACACGGTCGTCAACGCGCTTGCCATCAACTCGGGCATGCTCTGCGACGGCGCAAAGGCCAGCTGCGCGGCGAAAATCGCCTCGGCAGTGGAGGCCGGACTGCTCGGCATGCAGATGTACCGCCACGACAGCCAGTTCTACGGCGGCGACGGCATTGTCGTCAAGGGTGTGGAAAACACCATCCGCGCCGTCAGCGCCATCGCCCGCGAGGGCATGCGCGAAACGGACAATGAGATCATCCGGCTGATGATCGACAGTACAGAGGCATAATCGTAAAAGCGGGAGGCAAAAGCCTCCCGCTTTGCGTTATTCCCCGATATCGAAGCGGTATTCCGCCCGATAGACCGTCCCATCCGGCGCGGCGAACTCCGCGTACACATAGTACCGCGCGCCGTAATCCGGCAGCGGCAGCAGATACGCCCCCTCCCCCGTGTTCCATGTGACGGTGCGGCGCTGTACGCCGTTGATTTTCCACTTCTCATATTCCACGCGCAGCGGCGCGGTCAGCGGATAGCGGAACGTCAGAACCGCCTGCACAGGCTCCGGCCCGTAGACGCCGGACGGCGTTTCGTACTCGGTGATTCCGGAATCGTACACCTGCCGCTCCGTGCCGCCGTCCACCGCGAACAGGCGGTCCGGCGAGGCGGACAGGTCCCAGTGCCCAGGGTACTCGGCTCCGTCGGTCAGTGCAACCTCCAGCTTCGGGTCAAGGACGATGCTGTCAAGATACGCCCAGTTCAGTCCGTCGGGCAGATAGTAGAACGTGTCCTTGCTGCTGTTTTCAAACGGACTGTTCACACGCGCCATATTCCCGCCCAGCTCGACCGAAATCCAGCCGCCGTCTGTTTCATAATAGCAGCTCAGCCGCCGTTCGGGGCCGTCAAACGTGTAAAGGCCCGTCAGAGCGTCCATCTCAAGGCCGCTGAGATAATCCCGAAGCGCCGCATCGTCCACGCAGATGGCGGTTCTGCGGCGCTCATCCGCGCTTTCCAGCGACACATTCTCAAAGGAAACGTCCTCAGCGCCGGAAAAGAGCACCTCCGCGCCCGTCCGCGCGTCGTACGCCAGCGCCGTAAAGCCGCCGGTCAGCAGAAGCGCCGTCATCAGCACACCCGCAAGCAGGGCGCCGCTGTGCCGCTTCGCCGGCTTTACGACCGATTGCAGGCGGTAGCGCATCGACGAGGCCGCAGCCGAAAGGCAGGTCGTATATCCCCGTCCGTCGCCCGCCGCACTGAGCAGCAGCGCGGCATACTGCCGCCGCGTTTCGTCGTCCGCATCCAGCAGGACCGTTTCGTCACAGCTCAGCTCCATGTCGTCGGCGCTCAGGCGCATCGCGCGCCACATCAGCGGATTGAACCAGCACATCGCCGTACAGAACACCAGAAAGAACTTTGCCATGCTGTCGGCGCGGCAGATGTGCACCAGTTCGTGCCGGAAAATCAGGCGCAGCTCCTCCGGCGTGTAATTCCGTTCGGGCAGGGCTACGCGCATGGTCCGCCGGAACAGGCCGATGGTCAGGGGCGCTGAGACCTCCGGCGAGATTACCAGACGAAAGCGCGCCTTCCGAATGCCCGCATCCGCAATCTCCGACTGCCAGATTTCCAGCACCGCCGGCTCGGCGGCCGGACGCGCATTTTTCAGAATCCGGCGGCGGAAGCAGAAATGCTCGATCGTTTTCCAGAGTATCACGCCCGCAAAGCCCGCCGCCCAGAGCGCGCCGAGAATCCGGAACCAGCTTCCGTTCAGCCGGAGCACCCACAGCGGTGCGCCGGTGCGGAACGCGGTATTGAACATCAGATACAGATACGTCGGCAGAAGCCACAAAAGCGCGCAGGTTCGGGCGCTGATGTGCCTGCGGAGCACCGGCAGAAGCGCCAGCAGGAGCAGATCATAGATGCTGATCTGGACAAAGAGCGCAAAGCTTATGCCGATCACCGTTCTGAGCGGCATGATACGGTCGCCGGCAATGCAGCTGAGCGCCAGAAGCATTACATAGAAGTTTGGCAGGAGCGTCGCGGCCAGCATCGGATGGTAGCGCTCCTTCTCCGCCTGCGTGCCGTCCATGGGACGCGGGTCGTCATAGCCGTTTGAGACCGACCACGTCATCGCCGCGCCCAGAAGCAGCGCGAGAATCAGCCGGATTGCATCGGTGCTGCTCATAGCGCGTCCCTTTCCAGAAGCTCGCGCAGCTGCGCAAGCTCTTCCCTGCTCAGTCCGCTGTCACAGAGCGCGGTGGCGAACGCAGATACGCTCCCGCCGCAGAGCTTTTCAAAAAAGCGGCGGCTCTGCTGTGCCAGATACGCCTCGCGCGTGACCAGCGGCACATAGCTGGCGCTGCGGCCCGTCTTTTCAATCCGGACGCAGCCTTTTTCCGCAAGGCGCGTGAGAAGCGTCAGAAGCGTGGTCTGCGCCATCGGATGTGTTTTTTGCAGGATTTCATCGATCTGCGCGCGCGAAACCGGCGGCGTGCAGGCCCAGAGTGCCTGCATGACCTCAAGCTCCGCGTCGGGAAGGCGTCTGCCTGTCATATGAGGGCCTCCTTTGCTCTACAGTTGTAGTATGAACATATACTACAACTGTAGAACGAGTTTGTCAAGGGCTGGGAGACAGAAAGCGCGCCGCCTGATACAGGCGGCGCGTTTGGGGGAAGCGAGGGGGCGGGAGTTATTCCCACTCGCTCCCGTCAAACCTGTTCTAAACAAGCCTGTTTAGGAGATTTAGCACAGATTATTTGTGTTACTTTCATTATTCAGATAGCATGGGCTATCTGATTTTTTGTTGCCATGGTGTTGCCACTCAGCGAAGTTTGTCAAATGTGGTATCCAAGATAATCCATAGTGAAAATCAGAAAGTAACATATTG
>CAKUJN010000005.1 GCA_934661735.1 uncultured Oscillospiraceae bacterium | reverse complement strand
CCGATGGCGAGCGCAGCCGTCAGCGACGAAGGAGCGCTACGGATGCGGCCCACCCCTTGCGGGTGCACATCGGCCCTCTTTTCCAGTATTCACCGGACTGCCTCTTTTACGGTAACACCGCAACCGTGCCTCCGGCGGCCCACTTTTTCTGCTGCGCCAGAAAAAGTAGGCAAAAAGAGGCGCCGGAGACGCGCCATATTGCGCGCTGACGCGCGCGGTTTTTATTTAACGCCCTGACGGGCGCAGAATTGCAACCATTCCAATAGCTTTCAGTTCCGGCAAGTGTACTGCACGCAGTTACGGGCAGACTGCGATAATTTCGGTTCTGCTCATTTCCGGAATACTTGGGCAATTATGATGTTGCACAGCACCTTGTAGGGGCCGATGCCCACATCGGCCCCTACAAAGATTTACAATAGAACGTAATATTCTGCACTGCACTGTCGGCGAAACCGTAGATGCGTTGTTATCACCACAGCAGGGTGTTTTGCCATCCTCTTGCGTGGAAACTACTCCCGATGGGAGCGTTGTCCCCGCGCAGGCGGCGCTGTAGTGTAGCTTTGCAGAGAGATTCTCGTGTGTTGGCCGCAATGTCCTTCTACGGGGTTCTTCTGTGGCACCGCGGTACAATCTGATCCGCATCCAGCGCCTCTTTTTGCCTACTTTTTCTGGCAAGACAGAAAAAGTGGGCCCGCGGAGCGACGGTTGCGGCGTTGCCGCATTCAACGGCAGTTCCGGTGAAACCGGACAAAAAGGAGCGGACATTCGTCCGCTCCTGCATTCTTTCCCGCACGGGAACAAAAAAGGAACCGATGCTTTCATCGGTTCCTTATCCTGTTCTTTTCAATGGAAGAGCTTTGCAAACAGCCCCTTCTTCTCCTCCGCCTGTTTGGAGGAAACGGAAACCAGCTGATAGCCCAGCGGGTCGATCACCGCGTGCAGCGCGGCTTCGTCAATATCCGTCTCGGACTGAATCACACTCTGGCCCTTTGCGTGCGACGTGGAGACCTTTGCGCTCGGGAATGCCTTGCGGATCGCATCGCTGATATGCGACTCACACATGCCGCACATCATACCGTCAATTTTCGCTGTGATTTTGTACATGGAAATCCTTCCTTTCCGGCGGCAGATCGCCGCCGTGTCCTTTGTTGCGTTGGTTAGTATTGTCTAACCTATTGTTCAGCTGCATCATACGGCATTTTTCCTGTTTTGTCAATCGCTTTTCCGCATCCGCGCGCCGCTTTTTGCACACCGCTCCGCTTCGCTTCGCCTGAAAAGGGCCGCCGAAGCGGCGGCCCCTTTCCCCTGTTTACGAACCGAGCGCGGGGTTCATATAATACACGTTTCGCTCATTCAGCTTTTCACGCAGCAGCTGGATTGCCTCGCCGAAACGCTGGAAGTGCACGATTTCCCGTTCACGCAGGAACTTGATGACATCGTTCACATCCGGATCGTCCGACAGCCGCAGGATGTTGTCATACGTCACGCGGGCCTTTTGCTCGGCCGCCAGATCCTCTGTCAGATCGGCCATCGGGTCGCCCTTGACGGCCATGGACGCTGCCGACCACGGGAAGCCGGACGCCGCGGTGGGATACACGCCCGCCGTGTGATCGACAAAGTACGGCGCAAAGCCCGCCTCGCGCTGCTGCTCCTCAGTCAGATTCCGCGTCAGCTGGTGCACAATCGTCCCCACCATCTCCAGATGTCCCAGCTCCTCCGTACCGATATCCGTCAAAAGCCCTTTCAGCTCTGGATACGGCATGGAATAGCGCTGGCTGAGATAGCGCAGCGACGCGCCAAGCTCTCCGTCCGGTCCACCATACTGCGAAATAATGACGGACGCAAGCTTCGGGTTTGTATTCGCGATCCGGACCGGATATTGCAGTCGCTTTTCATAGACAAACATGCTCAGCCCTCCTTCTGATAATCCCAGGGCCACGGATCGTCGGGCCATGTATAGCTGCCGCTCTGCGCGGAAAGCATCTGCGTCAGGCTTCCGCCGTTCTGCTGATACTGCTGAAGCGCGTCCTCATAGCGCTCGGCATACTGATTGTACAGTGCTGTCGCCTCGTCGTCGCCCGAATGCGTATCCAGATACAGCCCCAGTTCATTGAGCGCGAAGCCCAGCGCCTGAATCTGCGCAAGCAGCGAGCCGTTTTTTGGCTCGGTGTTCACCATACCGCGGTACGGCAGATCCAGTCCTGGGAAAATTGTTCCGCGCACCAGACCGAAATCCGCCTGATACTGCTCGCTCCCTGTCTGCTGAAACGGCACATAGGGATTGGCCAGCGGCGCACAGCTCGGCAGCCTGCCGTCCGCGTCCGCACAGACATACTGCGTCTGCGGCGTCTGCGCGTCCTCCGCCGCACGGACAGCCGTCTCGGCCTGCTCCGCCTGCGCGGCCTGCTGCGCCGCACGCTGCTGTTGATTCTGCGTGCAATACTGCAAAATAAAACTCCCTTTCCATGAATGTACGGGCAGCGCACTGCCCATTCCCAATGTATGCCGCCGTGCTTCGACAGGTGCGTCAATTTTTCGCCGAAAAACCGCCGGAAGCGGGTCAGTCCCCACCTCCGGCGGTCATATTCGTGATTCAGATGTCCAAAATGCTGGGATAGTGCGTCAGCACGCGTACATTCGGAAGCTCCGCGCCGAAGCGCTGCATATTCCGCTCACATTTGCGGCGGATGCCACTGACGTCGGCGTCGTCAACCGGCATGTGATAGATATAGCTCACGCCCGCACACCCGCGCAGCAGCGCGCGCGTCTCGGGATAGGACAGATACTGGCTGTTCCAGAACGCCGCGTCCGCTGTGCGGCCGTTCAGAATCCGCCGGTGCGCCTCCGCGTCCGGCGCGGCGTCGGCCGTCACATAGACCAGCTTTTCGCCGTCCGAAATCAGGAGGACATCATGCGCCACATCCGGAAATTTCGGCGCGGGCGTATGCGCAAAGCGGTGGCGCTCGATTGTAAACGGCCCTGCCGTGAGCACCGACCGCTCCGGCTCGCTCCAGTCCGGAAGGTACATCCGTGCATCTGGATGGGCGCAGGAAACCGCCTCCGCGAGCGCCGCGTCATAGTGATCGGGGTGTAAATGCGTGAAAATAAGGCCCGAAATTTGCGAGAAAATGCCGGTTTTTTTTAAAATTTCACGCATTTTTTCCTCAGAAATCGCAAAAAATGGCGGCAAATTTTCGTTCGGAACGTCAATCAGGAGCGTTTTCCCGTGCGAAATGAGCGCCAGACCGCAGCTGCAAAGAAGCTCCGCCCTCATTTCAGCAGCTCCAAAAATTCCTGCTCGCTCAGCACGCGGATGCCAAGCTCGTTTGCCTTTTTCAGCTTGCTGCCCGCGTTTTCACCTGCGACGACATAGCTGGTCTTTCTGGAGACCGAGCCCGCGGCCTTTCCGCCGAACGACTCAATCTTCTCCGTCGCCTCCTCGCGCGTGAACAGGCTCAGCGCGCCCGTCAGCACGAACGTCAGCCCCGCAAAGCGCGTATCCGTCACCTGATTATGGCTTTCAAAATTTACGCCGGCGGCACGCAGGCGCTCGACAAGGTCGCGCGACTGCGGACTGTCAAACCACGCGCGGATGCTCTTCGCCGTGATTTCACCCACGTCGTCAATCGCCGTGAGCGTTTCCACCGGCGCGTTCATCAGCTCGTCCAGCGTGCCGAACGACATGGCAAGCGTTTTTGCCGCCTTTGTGCCGACCTGACGGATGCCGAAGGCGTTGATCAGGCGGCTGAGATCGTTCTGCTTGCTGCGCTCAACGGCAGCCCTCAGGTTTTCCGCCGATTTTTTCCCCTGTCCAGGCAGCTCGGCAAACGCGTCGTAGTCCAGCTGATACAGGTCGGCCGGATTTGCAATCATTTTATGCTCGATCAGCTGGTCGATGATTGCGCTGCCGAGTCCGTCGATGTCCATCGCGTCGCGCGAGACAAAGTGCGCAAGGTTCCGCGACAGCTGCGCCGGACACTCCGCGCCCGTGCAGCGCATGGCTGCGCCGTCCTCATCGCGCTCGACCGGCGCACCGCACACGGGGCAGTGTGCGGGCAGCTGATACGCAGCCGTCCCCTCCGGCCGTTTTTGCAGCACGACCTCCAGAATTTCGGGGATAATCTCGCCCGCCTTGCGGATTCTGACCGTATCGCCGATGCGGATATCCTTCTGCGTGATGAAGTCCTGATTGTGGAGCGTCGCGCTTGTCACTGTGGTTCCGGCAAGAAACACCGGCGCGACCGTCGCCTTCGGCGTCAGAACGCCTGTCCGGCCCACCTGCACCACGATATCCTCGACCACGGTCTCCTTGATCTCGGGCGGGTATTTGAACGCCGCGGCCCAGCGCGGGAATTTTGCCGTGCTGCCCATCCGCTCGCGTCCGGCAAGGTCGTTGAGCTTCATGACCGCGCCGTCAATGTCATAGCTCAGGCCGTAGCGGCCGTCGTTGATCGCGTTGATCTCCTGCTCCGCCTCCTTCGCGGAGGCGCACAGGCGGTACGGAATGACCTTGAAGCCGAGGCCGCGCAGCCAGTCCAGCGTTTCCGAATGCGTCCGGAATGTCACGCCCTCGGCCAGCTGCAAATTGAACACCAGAATATCCAGTCCGCGCTTTGCCGCGATTTTCGGGTCCAGCTGCCGCAGCGAGCCGGCCGCCGCGTTGCGCGGATTGGCAAAGGGCTGCTTCCCCGCCTGCTCGCACTGCGCGTTCAGGCGCGCGAAGCTTGCGCGCGGCATAAACACCTCGCCGCGGACAATCAGCCGCGCGGGCGCGCCGCTCAGGCGCAGCGGAATGGAGCGGATGGTTTTCAGGTTTTCCGTCACATCCTCGCCGATCTGGCCGTCGCCGCGCGTTGCACCGCGCGTAAACACGCCGTCGATGTATTCCAGCGCCACGGACAGACCGTCGACCTTCGGCTCGACGGAATAGACCGCGTCCGGCTCGCTCTCGCGCAGACGTGCGTCAAATTCCTCGAATTCCTCGAATGAAAACACGTCCTGAAGGCTTTCCAGCGGCACGGCGTGCCGCACCTTTTCAAACGCGCTGACGGGCGGGCCGCCTACGCGGCGCGTGGGGCTGGTTGGCGAGGCATATTCGGGATGTGCCGCCTCCAGCTCCTCCAGCTGGCGGAGCATCCGGTCGTATTCATAGTCCTCGATTTCCGGCGCGTCCAGCACATAGTACCGGTAGCCGTGGTATTCCAGCTGGCGTGTCAGCTGTTCCATCTCCTGTTTGACGTCCATTCAGGTTCCCTGCCCTTCGTTTGTCTCCGGCGCGCCGCCAAGCTGAATGTAGCTGTCCGGCACCGCGCCGACAATGATCGTCTGCGCCACGACCAGCTCGGACGAAACGTCTACCGATTCGCTTCCGGCCGGCGTCTGGACGCAGATATTGATGGATACCTTCATTAAAATGCGCTGCTGGGTCTGGTTGATGCCCGCGGAGGAAAACTCGCTGAAGAAATCGGCGTCCGTCGTGCTCAGCGACACCACCTGAATCGGGATTTTCGGGCCGGAGCCGGCGAAAAACTCGGGCATCAGGACGCTCCCCAGCGGGATGTACAGCTGCTCGGTGTCCATTTCCAGCAGCTCACGGCTCAGAAGCGCCAGCGTTTCGGTTTTCAGCTGGTTGACCTCCGCCATATTTGTGCGCACGGCCGTAATCGCGCCGCGCGCGTCCTTTTCCAGACAGATAATATTGCTGTAATCGACGCAGCCCTCGGCGATCTGCTCGTTGATTGTGTCGTTGATGCGGTCGGATGCGACATTGATCACCCGCGTCCGCGCGGCCTCGCGCACAAACGGCGCAAAGCGCAGCTGTACAAACAGCGCCGCCGCCAGCACAATCAGCATCAGCAGAATCAGCAGAAGCCTCCGCCGGACCCGCCGCCTGCGGTTCATGGCCCCACCTCCACAGGATATCCCTATGAATCCGGAGGCATGAATATGTGCGCGCGCCAGAAAGCCCAGCGGGGCGCTTCGTATGTATTCCGGTTTACAGCTTCGTCATATGGCTGCTGGCGGTATTGGCCATCAGGCGCTTGGTGCCGACGCCGTCAAACGCGATTTCCAGCAGCGCGTCGCCGCCCATCGGCAGAACCGTCAGCACCATGCCGCGGCCGAACGCCTTGTGCTGCACCATGTCTCCCTTGGAAAAGCTCACCTTCGGCTTTTGCTTTTTCACGGACTGAATTGTCGTGGAAAAATCACGCGCGGCCTTTGGCTTTCCCTGCGGCGGATACCACGCGCCCTCGCCGTACATGGAGCTGCGCGGACGCTCATAGCCGAACGGCTGCTGTTCGCGCTGCTCGCGCCGGCGCATTTGCAGGCCGGCACGCTCGATGCTTTCAGTCGGCAGCTCGTCGATGAAGCGCGACGGCAGGCACGCGCTGGTGCGGCCGTAGAGCATGCGCTCGCGCGCATAGCAGATGCAGAGCGACTGTTTGGCGCGCGTGATGGCGACATAGCAGAGCCGCCGTTCCTCCTCCAGCTCATCCGGATCGCCGAGGCAGCGGTTTCCTGGGAAGAGTCCCTCCTCCACGCCGACGAGAAAGACGTTTGGGAATTCCAGTCCCTTGGCGCTGTGCATCGTCATCATGACCACGGCGTCGGCATCGGCGTCATACTGCTCGATATCGGTGTACAGGGCGATTTCCTCAAGGAAGCCTGCCAGCGTGGGCGTGTCGGTATTTTCCAGATAGGTCAGGATGCTGGATTTGAGCTCGCGGACGTTTTCGGCGCGGGTGCGCGCCTCGACGTCATCCTTTTCCTCAAGCATGGCAAGATAGCCCGTGCGGATAAGGATCTCCTCGTAGAAGTCCGGCAGGCTCAAGGTCTCAAGCAGCTGCGCGCATTCCTCGATCATGACGGTGAACGCCATCAGCTTTGCCGCAGGCTTTTCCATGCTGGGATAGCTGTATGGGTCAGACACGACGCTGTAGAGCGGTACACTGGCGCTGGCAGCCTGACGCTCGGCCATTTCGATGGTCTTTGCGCCGATGCCGCGCGGCGGGTTGTTGAGAATGCGCCGCAGGCGCAGATCGTCCGCGCGGTTGTTGATCACGCACAGATAGGCCAGCATGTCCTTGACCTCGGCGCGGTCGAAGAAGCGCGTGCCGCCGATGATGCGGTACGGGATGCCGCTGCGCTTGAACGCGGCTTCTATCGCGTTGGACTGCGCGTTTGTGCGGTAGAGCACGGCATAGTCCTTGAAATTCTTTCCGCGCGACTGGGTGATGATCCGGTTTGCGACATAGGCCGCCTCGTCCAGACCGTCGTTTGCCTCATAGACGGTGATCTTGTCGCCGGAGGGGTTTTCGGTCCAGAGCTTTTTCCCCTTGCGGCCCTTATTGTGGGAAATGACGGCGTTGGCCGCGTTCAGGATTGCCTGTGTCGAGCGGTAGTTCTGCTCAAGCCGGATGACCTGCGCACCCTTGTACTGCTTTTCAAACGACAGGATGTTTTCAATCGTCGCGCCGCGGAATTTATAGATTGACTGGTCGTCGTCACCGACGACGCAGATGTTCTCATACCCGCCCGCCAGAAGCGAGGCGAGCTGATACTGGAGCATATTTGTGTCCTGATACTCGTCGATCAGCACATAGCGGAATTTTCTCTGGTAGAACGTCCGCACGTCCTCAAACTGCTCAAGCAGTTCGACCGTCCGGAGCAGGATATCGTCAAAGTCCAGCGCGTTGGCCTCGCGCAGCCGCGCGGTGTAGTCGGCGTAGATCTCCGCAATTTTTTCCATGCGGTAGTCGCCGGAAAACGCCGCCGTGCGGGAAAAGGCCGCGGGGTCCTGCCGTTTGTCCTTCGCCTTGGAGATCATGCTCAGCAGCATGCGCGGCGCGAATACCTTTTCGTCCAGACTGCGCTCGCGCAGGATGTCCTTGAGCACGCGCTCGGAATCGGCGGTGTCATAGATTGTGAAGCTGCGCTCATAGCCCAGGCACTCGATATCCCGCCGCAGAATGCGGCAGCACGCCGAATGGAACGTCATGGCCCACACGTCCATGGCCTCCGGCCCCAGCATGCGCGAAAGGCGCTCTTTCAGCTCGTTCGCGGCCTTGTTTGTGAACGTGATGGCGATGATGCTCCACGGTGCGGCGGGACGCAGCGCGCAAAGCGCGTGTGCGCGCGGCTTGTCCTCCTCGCGTCCGCTTTGCAGATAGTCCTCGAGGAAGCGCACGTCATCCTCGGTAACGCCGTCCGGTATCTCATCTGAGTCCGACGCGCAGCCGAACGAAATCAGATTCGCCACGCGGTTTACCAGAACCGTCGTCTTGCCGCTCCCTGCGCCGGCCAAAAGCAGCAGGGGCCCTTCTGTCGTCAGAACGGCCCTGCGCTGCATGTCATTCAATTTCGAAAAGCAGTCGGAGATTACGGCGCGGCGCGCCGTTAAAAACCGCTGTTCAAATTCACTGGTCATAGCTGCACCCGTTTTCATTCAGATACCGCTATTTTACCGCATTTTCCCCCGTTTGTCGATGGTCAAATATAATTCCGGAGCGCGGTCAGCGCCTTTTTCTCAATCCGGCTCACCTGCACCTGCGACACGCCGATGACGCGCGCCGTCTTTTCCTGCGTCAGACAGCGGAAGTAGCGCAGGTCGATTACCAGCCGCTCACGCTCGGACAGGCGCGCGATTGCCTCGCGCAGCGCCATGCGCTCGACAATCGCGTCCTCGATGCCGGTTGTGCACAGCACGTCCTCCAGCGAGAAGCCCTCCTCGCCGCTTTCGCGCTGGATGGACTCGGCGGCCGACGTCGCCGTTTCCGCCGCGGCGATTTCCTCCGGACTCAGGTCAAGCTCCTCTGAAAGCTCTGAAATGCTCGGCTCCCGCCCCAGCTCGCCCGTCAGGCGCTGGCGCGCCTGCTTGACGGCGGCGGCACGCTCCTTGAGGCTCCGGCTGACCTTGACCGAGCCGTCGTCGCGCAGGAAGCGCCGGATCTCCCCCGCGATTTTCGGGACGGCATAGGTGGAAAACTGCGTGCCGTAGGCCGTATCAAAGCCGGCGATGGCCTTGAGAAAGCCGACGCAGCCCAGCTGGTACAGATCGTCCGGATCGACGCCGCGGCCGAAATAGCGCCGCGCAACCGACCAGATCAGGCCCGAGTTTTCCACCACCAGCTGCTCGGACGCCGCACGGTCGCCTCCCTGCGCGCGGACGATCAGCTCCTCCAGCGGCGCGCTCACTCGCGGCGGCTCCGGCGGGCAATTCTGCGCTTCATATGTACCGTCGTCCCCTTATCCGGCGCGGAGGTGACCCTGAACGAGGTCATGAAGCTCTCCATGATGGTAAAGCCCATGCCGCTGCGCTCCTCGCCGCCGGTGGTAAACATGGGTTTGCGCGCCTGCTCCACGTCCGCAATGCCGCAGCCCTTGTCCCGGACCACGATATCCAGAACGCCGTCCGGCAGGATGCGGCATTTGAGCGTGATG
The DNA here is from genome assembly GCA_934661735.1 of uncultured Oscillospiraceae bacterium. Taxonomy (GTDB): domain Bacteria; phylum Bacillota; class Clostridia; order Oscillospirales; family Oscillospiraceae; genus CAG-170. The sequence continues at coordinate 36,850 of CAKUJN010000005.1, read as the reverse complement.
AGCCCGATGCTGTCGCGATAGGCATGGACGATGCAGTTGGTCACAGCCTCGGACACCGCCGTTTTGATGTCGCTCAGCTCGTCCAGATTCGGGTCCAGCTGCGCGGCGAAGCACGCCACCGCGGCGCGTGCAAAGCCCTCGTTTGCCGAGCGGCTGGGAAATTCCAGCTTCATGTAGTTTTCGCATTTCATATGCTTTCCAGACTCCTTTCTTCCTCCAGATCCACGATTTTTTCAATTCCTGACGCGCGGAACACCTTCATCGGCTGCGCCGGAACGTTTTTCAGTTCAACCCGCCCGCCGATTTCGCGCATCCGCCGCACGGCAGAGATGACGATGGCGATACCGCTGGAATCCATGAAGCTTACCTCACGGAAATCCAGTATGCAGACGACCGGCAGATAGAGGTCGATCTTGTTGCCAACCACACGCATGGTACCCTTGGCGCTGTGGTGGTCGATCTCTCCCTTCAGGGCAATCATCAGGCGCTTGTCCTGTAAAAAGCTTGTCAGATTCATGCTGCTTCCTCCCAAAAAGAAAATGGACACGCACGGAATTGCTTCCATGCGTGTCCATTATAGTTTTTCTGACCGGTTTTTCCTGTCGAACAGCCGCGGCAGTCTACTTTTTCAGCCGTGCCTCGCTCTGCTCAAGCTGACGCAGCAGCGCGCGGTTCTTTTCCAGCTTTTCGCGCTGGTCGGCGACGACCTTTTCCGGCGCGCGGGAGACAAACTGCTCGTTGTTGAGCTTGCCCTCGAACATGGCAATCTGCTTCAGGCAGTTTTCCTTTTCCTTTTCGATGCGCGCAAGCTCCTTTTCCACGTCGATCAGCTGCGCCAGCGGGATATAGAGCTTCGCGTCCGCGGTCACGACGCACAGCATGTCCTCGTGGCCCTCGGGGTCGGCGTCACAGGTGATCACCTGGTCGGCATAGGCAAGGCGCTTGATAAAGCCCTCACCCTGACGGAAAATCTCAGCATGTGCGGAGACGACATAGAGCGCGGCCTTTCTCGACGGCGGAACGTTCATCTCGGCGCGGCGGGCGCGGATGGCGGAGATGGCGTTTTTGACCATTTCCATCGCGGCGGCCTCTGTCCTGAACGACAGCTCGTCGTGCCAGACCGGCCATTCGGCCTTGATGAGGAACTCGCCCTCGTGCGGGATAGCCTGCCAGATTTCCTCGGTGATGAACGGCATGAACGGGTGCAGCAGGCGCAGCACCTGATCGAGCACATACACCAGCACGCGCTGCGCGGTGCGCTTGCTTTCCTCGTCCTCGCCGTAGAGGCGGGCCTTGGTCAGCTCGATATACCAGTCGCAGTAGGTGTCCCAGATGAAGTCATAGACCTTTGCAGACGCAACGCCGAGCTCATAGGAATCCATGTTCTCCGTGACCTCGCGGATGAGCGTATTCAGGCGGTCGAGCACCCACTTGTCCTCGGTTTCCAGCGCGGACAGCTCCGGCAGCCCCGTCTCGTCCACGGTCAGGTTCATCAGCACATAGCGGCTGGCGTTCCAGATCTTGTTGGCAAAGTTGCGCATGGCCTCGCACTTTTCCACATAGAAGCGCATGTCGTTGCCGGGCGAGTTGCCGGTGATGAGGTTGAAGCGCAGCGCGTCGGCGCCGTAGGTTTCGGCCATCTCCAGCGGGTCAATGCCGTTGCCGAGGGATTTGGACATCTTGCGGCCCTTGTCGTCGCGGACAAGGCCGTGGATGAATACGGTCTTGAACGGCTCCTTCTTCATCTGCTCCATGCCGGAGAAGATCATGCGCGCAACCCAGAAGAAGATGATATCATAGCCCGTGACCATGTCGGTCGTGGGATACCAGTATTTCAGATCCTCGGAGGACAGATCGGGCCAGCCCAGCGTGGAGAACGGCCACAGCGCCGAGGAGAACCACGTATCCAGCACGTCCTCCTCACGCGTCAGGTTCGTGCAGCCGCACTTTTCGCACTTCGTCGGGTCCTCGCGCGCGACGTTGATGTGGCCGCAGTCGGCGCAGTACCACGCGGGAATCTGATGGCCCCACCACAGCTGACGCGAAATGCACCAGTCGTGGACGTTCTCCATCCAGTTGTTGTAGATTTTGGTGAAGCGGTCGGGCACAAAGCGGATTCTGCCGTCTCTGACCACGGCCAGTGCTTCCTTTGCCAACGGCTCCATTTTGACGAACCACTGCGCGGAGATGAGCGGCTCCACGTCATTGTGGCAGCGGTAGCAGGTGCCGACATTGTGGGAATACGGCTCGACCTTGACAAGGTAGCCCTGCTCCTCGAGGTCGGCGACGATTGCCTTGCGGCATTCATATCGGTCCATGCCCTCGTATCTGCCGCCGTTTTCGTTGATCGTACCGTCGTCGTTGAGCACGCGGATAACGGGCAGATTGTGGCGCAGGCCGACCTCAAAGTCATTGGGGTCGTGCGCCGGCGTCATCTTGACCGCGCCGGTGCCGAAGCCGATCTCGCAGTATTCATCGCCCACGATGGGAATCTCGCGGTTGACGAGCGGCAGGATACAGGTCTTGCCGATCAGGTGCTTGAACTTCTCGTCCTCGGGGTTGACGGCCACGCCGGTATCGCCCAGCATCGTCTCGGGACGGGTGGTGGCGATGACGATATCGCCCGAGCCGTCTGAGAGCGGATAGCGCACATACCACAGGTGTCCGGGCTTGTCGACGTATTCGACCTCGGCGTCGGACAGCGCCGTGATGCAGTGCGGGCACCAGTTGATGATGCGGCTGCCCTTGTAAATCAGACCCTTTTCATACAGCTCACAGAATGTTTCGCGCACGGCGCGGGAGCAGCCCTCGTCCAGCGTGAAGCGGCTGCGCGACCAGTCGCAGCTGACGCCGAGCTTTTTCTGCTGCTCGACGATGCGGCTGCCGTACTTTTCCTTCCACGCCCAGACGCGCTCGAGAAACTTCTCGCGGCCAAGGTCATAGCGCGTCAGGCCCTCGTTTTTGCGAAGCTCCTCCTCGACCTTGATCTGCGTGGCGATGCCCGCGTGGTCGGTGCCGGGAAGCCAGAGGGCGCTGTAGCCCTGCATGCGCTTGTAGCGCGTCAGAATGTCCTGAAGCGTGGAGTCGAGCGCGTGGCCCATGTGCAGCTGGCCCGTAACGTTGGGGGGCGGCATGACGATGGAATATGGCTTTTTGTCGGGGTCCGCCTCCGCGCGGAAGCAGTTGTTGTCCATCCACATCTGGTAGATCTGACTTTCCACCAGTCTGGGATCATACTGTTTGGGCAGTTCTTTTCTCATGTTGTCTCTCCTGTCATAGCTTCAATGTTGTTTTCTTCATGTTCCGTCTCCGGCCAGTACACGATCTCCGTCGAGCAGCCGGACCTTTCCGCAATATCCGTGAGGAAGCGCGTGCCGTTGCCCTCCGTGAGGTCGCACTTTTGCAGCGCGACGCCCGCCGCGCCGTAGGAAATAAACCACAGATGCTCGGTCTCCACAACCGAGTGCAGCTCGTCATAGGCGACGCTGCTGGAATTGCTTTTTGTTTCCAGCGTCATTTTTTCGTCGTCAAAGCTGACGCGCAGGCCGTTTGCGAAATTGCCCTGCCGCAGCGCGGCAAGCAGCTTCTGCGCCTGCTGCACCGAGCGCGGGCGCGCATGCGCCGTACCGCCGGACGGTGCGCCGGCGCGCATGACCATCATGCCGATACCGATGGCCAGAAAGCCCAGAATCTGAATCAGTCTGGAGCGCTGCTCCATGGTCGTCACATACAGAATCGCCGCCGCACCCAGGATGATGAACACAATGCCGAGGATTTTCATTCCCCTCTGCCCCTGTGCGGACGGGGCCTTTTCCGGCCTGCGCGCGGACGGCTTTGCGCCGCGCTTTCGCATGCCGAGCGCCGAACGCGCGTCCAGTGCCAGCGCAAGCTCGCCTTCCAGCTCCGGCGCGTCGTAGGCGCCGACGGAAAATGCGTATTTCATTTCTCTCTCCTTTCGCCGCGCGGAGCACGGCACAATCATAAAAAACGCCCTGAGCAGATGCTCAGGGCGAAGCTTCCTCCGTGGTACCACCTGAAGTTCCCGCAGACGCGGACACTCGTGCTCTGTAACGGGAGGACCCGTCAGTACCTACTGCGGCCTGCGCCGGTTCAGCCTGCGGCTTGGAGGCGACGTTCCAGACCCGTCGGTGAAGGCTTGCACCGGCCGCCTTCTCTCTGCATCCTGCGGGAATGTACTCTTCCTCGTCTTTGCCTTTATCTGTTCAGTTGTACGCGGATATGGTATCCGAAAAACGTGCCGCTGTCAAGCGCGGAGCGCGGCGGCTCAGACGTCCTCGATGATGGGCGAGGGCTTGGCCGCCTGCGGATTGACCAGCGAGCGGAACTTTGCGCGCGACTCGCGCACCTCGCTCAGGGACTGGGCGATGGCGTCCTCGGTGCGCTTCATGGCGTCGTCGACATAGTCGTTGGTAACCTGACGCAGCTCTTTGATCTTCTGCTGTGCGGCCTTGATCATTTCGTTCGCCTGCTGCTCGGCCTGCTGATAGACCTCCTCGCGGCTGATCATCTGTTTGGCGCGCTGCTCGGCCTGCTTGAGAATGTTCTCGGCCTCGCGCTTGGCGTTGGTGATGACCTCATTGCGGGACTCGACGATGGTCTTGGCCTGCTTCAGCTCGCCCGGGAGCTGATTGCTGATCTCGTCCAGCAGATCCAGAACCTTATCCCGCTCGACCACGCACTTTTCAGCACCCAGCGGCAGACTCCACGCATCCTGAACCATCTCATACAGTGTAGTGATGGTTTCTTCAATTCCGTTTGCCATGTTGTGTCCTCCTTAATGTTGCTCAGCCATCCGAGCCTGAAAATCCGGAATGATCGCACTGGGCAGAAAATCGTCCAGCGGCACGCCGTAGCGCGCCATCTCCTTGACCGCGCTGGAGCTGAGGTACATGAACTGATGCTCAGCTGTCAGAAACATGGTGTCAAGGCTCGGGTTGAGCTTATGATTGATGAGCGCCATTTGGAATTCGCGCTCAAAGTCGGAAACTGCACGCAATCCCTTAATGATGATGCTGCTTCCCTTTTGTCGGGCAAAGTCCGCCAGAAGCGCTTCGGAATGCTCTACCTCGACGTTCGGCAGATCGCCCGTGACGCGGCGAAGCATGTCCACCCGCTCGGCGGGCGTGAACATGGGGCTTTTGCCGCCGTTGACCATCACACACACGACAAGGCGGTCAAAGCTTTTGGCCGCGCGGCGGATGATATTGAGATGGCCGTTGGTGACCGGATCAAAGCTGCCCGGGTAAATTGCTGTCCTCATACGCTTCTCTCTGGCAGATGCCTGCGGAAAATGGTAACTGCCGCCCGCCCGTATTGATACTCCCGATCACGGGAAAGCGCTCCGACAGCGTCGGGGAGCCGCTTTTCGGCGGGTCGTTCACAGATTATTATACCACTATCCGACAAAATGTCAATTTCTGATATCAAAAGCAGGGCGTTTTCCAGAAACTTTTCCGCGTAGGGCGGGTCCAGGAAGATCAGATCGAACGTTTCACGGCATGTTTTCAGGTATGTCTGATAGTCCGCGCGCACGATTTTTGCCCGCTCGAGCAGGCGCGTCTTTTCCAGATTTCCGCGCACGACGTCGCACGCGTCGCGGCGCGTGTCGACAAACACGGCGCTTTTCGCGCCGCGGCTGAGCGCCTCGATGCCCATCTGGCCGGAGCCGGCAAACAGGTCCAGCGCGCGGCGGCCCTCAACCTCAAACTGGATGGCGGAGAAGATGCCCTCCTTTACCTGATCGAGCGTCGGGCGCGTATCCATGCCCTTCGGCGCGCGCAGCGGCACGCCGCGGGCGGTGCCGGTGATCACTCGCATGGCGGTTCCTCCTCGTTGCTTTCGTTGTGAAAATACCTCCAGACGGCGTCGGCCGCCTTTTCCGGCAGCAGCTCGCGCAGCTGCGACAGCTCCGCATTGCGGATGCCGGAGACGGAGCGGAATTTTTTCAGCAGCGCCTCGCGCCGCTTCGGCCCGACACCCTCGATTTTTTCCAGCTGTGACGCCTGCATGCGTTTGCTGCGCAGCAGACGGTGATACTGGATGGCGAAGCGGTGAACCTCCTCCTGAATCGTGCCGATGAAGGCAAACACCGCGGGATTTGTGGAAATACTGATTTCATGGCCGTCGGGCGTGACCAGCGCGCGCGTGCGGTGGCGGTTGTCCTTGACCATGCCGAACGTCGGCACGGTCAGGCCCATGGAGGCCAGCTCGTCGACGACCACGTTCGCGTGCTCGACACCGCCGTCGATCAGAAGCGCATCGGGCATGATGTCAAAGCCTGCGTCGCCGCTTTGATAATGCGCGAAGCGGCGGTGCAGGACCTGACGCATAGAGGCGTAGTCATCCTGATCGGACAGGCCCTCGATCTTGAAGCGCTTATAGTCCTTTTTGCTGGGGCGGCCGTCGATAAAGACGACCATGGAGGCCACGATATCCGTCCCCGCCGTGTTTGAGATGTCGTAGCTCTCCAGCCGCGCGGGCGGCTGCGGGAGCGAAAGCATCGCCTGCAATACATTCAGCACGCCTGCCGCGCGCTCAGCGCGGGTCGTCACGCGCTCGGCCTCCTCGCGCGCGTTTTTGCACGCAAGCTCGACCAGACGCACGCCGTCGCCGCGCTGCGGCCGGCGGATATGGACCTTTTTATTCAGATTCTGCCGCAAAAGCTGCGCAAACAGCTCGGCGTCCTCCATCTCGCACGGCAGGAGGATTTCCTTCGGCGCGGCGCAGCGGGCCAGATAATACTGCTTGACCAGCGAGGAAACCGCGTCCTCGATACGGTCGGCAACGCCGAGGATTTCATAGTCCTTGTCCAGAAGGCTTCCGTCGACATAGTGCAAAACGGCAAAGCACGCCTTCGCCTCGCTCTGATAATAGCCGATAACGTCGGTATTGGCCATGGTACCGGCCGTGACCAGCTGGCGATGTCCCAGCGACTCGACGGCGCGCAGCCGGTCGCGCAGCGCGGCGGCCTGCTCGAAATCCAGTTCCTCCGCCGCCTGCTCCATGCGCGCGCGCAGCAGCTCCGCAACCTCCTGATACCGGCCCTGAAGCATCCAGACGGCCTGCTCCATGCGCTGATGATACTCGGCAGGGCTTCTGGACAGCTGGCACCAGCCGTCGCAGTTGTTCATGTGATAGTTCAGGCACGGACGTTCTTTTCCAAGATCGCGCGGGAACTTCTTCCCGCAGCCCGGCAGCTTGAGCGTCAGGCGGAGCGTGTCGATCACGTTCTGCGTTACATAGCGGCCGCCGTAGGGGCCGAAATATGACGCGCCGTCGCCGGTCACGCGGCTGACCATCTCCATCACGGGATATTCTTCCCGCAGATCGACGCGCAGATACGGGTAGCCCTTGTCATCCTTCAGGAGGATGTTGTATTTCGGCATGTGCCGTTTGATCAGCGAGCATTCCAGCACAAGCGCCTCAAACTCGCTGGCGGCGACAATCACGTCGAAGTGGTCAATCTGGGAGACCATGCGCCGCGTCTTTGGCGTATGCGCGGAGGAATCCTGAAAATACTGGCTGACGCGGTTTTTCAGCTTTTTCGCCTTGCCCACATAGATGATCGTGCCGGACCTGTCCTGCATCAGATACACGCCAGGCTCGAGCGGCAGGCTCAGCGCTTTATCCTTGAGTTCGTCAAATGTCATAATATCTTAAAAAACCGCCTCAAAAACGCAAGGTTTTTGAGGCGGCCTCGGTTTCAGTTAGAAAATCTCTTTTACCAGCATATCCGTCAGAACCTTGACGGCTTCTTCCTCATCGGGACCTTCGGCCAGGATGCTGACGCGGGTGCCCTTGGTGATTCCCATGGACAGGACGCCGAGCAGGCTCTTGGCGTTAATCTTGCGATCCTCAACCTCGATCCAGATGCTGGACTTGAATTCGTTCGCCTTCTGGATGAAGTAGGTTGCCTGCCGGTTATACAGGCCTGATTCGCATTTTACGATAGACTGCTGCATGTACATAGACGACACTCCTTAACATATCGTGCTTGAGCGAGGAAACCCCCATTTTGAACCGGCCTTGCCGCCGCTTCATTTTTCCTTTCACTAATTTTACCAGAGTTCATGGAAATGTCAACAAAAATTTGCGCCGAAGGCAGAGATTGCACATGCCGCGCTATTTCAGCTCCGCAATTGTCACGCCGTTCTCGCCCTCGCCGTATACGCCGCTGCGGAATGACTTGACATACTTTGAGCGGCGCAGCTCATCGTGCACCATGGCGCGCAGGACGCCGGTGCCCTTGCCGTGGATGATGCGCACGGTCGGCAGGCTGGCCAGATACGCGCCGTCGAGGAAATTGTCCAGCACCGGAAGCGCCTCGTCCGCGGCCATGCCGCGAATGTCCAGCTCTGATGCGGCTGCCGCCTTCAGCTCGCGCACCTTGCCCTCGATGATCTTTTTGGCGTTGCCCTTCGGCTGATTCTCACACAGAGCAATCTCATCGGCCTTTGCCGTGAGCTTCATGATGCCGGCCTGAAGCTGGTAGGCGCCGTCTTTGCTGATGGCAAGGACTGTCGCTTTGGAACCGAATTTCAGAAGCTCGACTGTGTCGCCCACGCGGATCTCGCGCGACGGCTTCGGGCGCTCAGCCCTGCGCGGCTCGCCGGTCAGGCGCTGCTCGGCCTCGTTGAGGCTCCGGCGAAGCTCGGCCTGACGCTCGTTCGAGTTCTGCACGTCGGCGGAGTCGCGCATCTGCTTTCGCAGCTGCTTCAGCTCCTCATAGACCTGATTGGCCGTCCGGCGCGCATCGTCGATGATGTACTGCGCCTCCTTGCGCGCCTGCTGCGCGGCCTTCTCCTTCTGCTCGCGGATTTCGTTGTAGTACGCCTCAGACTGCTTTTTCTGCTTTTCGGTTTCCAGACGCAGGCGCTCGGCCTCGGTACGCGCCTGCTCCATTTGCTGGCGCTGCGCCTCCAGCTGGCTGAGCACGTCCTCAAAATTTGTATCGTTGGCGCTCATCATGCTTTTCGCGTTTTCGATGATGTCCTCCGGCAGGCCGAGACGGCGCGAAATGGCAAACGCGTTGGACTTGCCGGGCACGCCGATCAGCAGGCGGTAGGTCGGACGGAGCGTCTGCACGTCAAATTCACACGAGGCGTTCATGACGCCCTCGGTGCGCATGGCGTAGAGCTTCAGCTCGGCATAGTGCGTTGTGGCGGCCACGCGCGCGCCGCATTTGCGGCAGAATTCGATCAGTGCCACGGCCAGCGCAGCGCCCTCGGCGGGGTCGGTGCCCGCGCCCAGCTCATCCAGCAGAACAAGCGATTCGCTGTCGCAGACGGCGACGATATCGACGATGTTTTTCATGTGCGCAGAGAAGGTGGAAAGCGACTGCTCGATCGACTGCTCGTCGCCGATATCGGCCAGCACCAGCGGGAACATGGAGATATGACTTCCGTCGTCCGCCGGAATGTGCAGGCCGCACTCGGCCATCAGCGTCAGAAGACCGATGGTTTTCAGCGTAACGGTCTTGCCGCCGGTGTTCGGGCCGGTGATGATCAGCGTATCAAAATCCGTGCCCAGACGCACCGAAACCGGTACGACCTTCTGCCGGTCGATCAGCGGATGGCGCGCGCGCTTCAATTCCAGCGTGCCGTCCGTCCGGATTTCGGGCGGCGCGGCATTCATGGCAAAGGCCAGCTTGGCACGGGCAAAGATGCAGTCCAGTTCGACCAGAACACGGTAGTTCGTCTCGATATGCTCGCGGTAGCCCGCACATTCGGCCGACAGCTCGGCAAGGATGCGCTCGATCTCCTTGCGCTCGGCAAGGAACAGCTCGCGCAGCTCGTTGTTGGCGTTGACCGACTGCATCGGCTCGATGAAATAAGTGCTGCCGGACGAGGACACATCGTGTACAAGGCCGGGCAGATCGTTTTTGCACTCGCTTTTGACGGGTACGACAAAGCGGTCGGAGCGGATGGTGATGATCGGCTCGCGCAGAATCTTCGCATACGACGGCGAGGAGATGATTTTTTGCAGAGATTCACGGATTTTCGCGCTCTGCTGGCGGATTTTGCGGCGGATGGAGGCAAGTTCGGCGCTGGCCGCGTCGGCCATTTCATCCTTGCTGAGGATGGAGGTGTAGATGCGCTCTTCCAGATATTTATTGGCCATCAGCTGGAAGAACCAGCTGTCCAGCACAGTCTGGACGCTGTCGCCGTCGGCGTAGTTTTTCACCATCCGCGCGCTTTTCAGCGCGCCGGCAATGCCCAGAAGCTCCTCCATGCTGAGGCAGCCGCCGCGGTCGGCGCGGGCAAGGCTCGCGCCCATGTCGCGCAGGCCGCCGAGGCTTGGCGAGCCCTTGAGCGTAATGAGCTTGCAGGCGGCGGACGTCTGCTCCTGAAGCGCGCGGACGTCGTCCGCGTCCTCTGCCGGAAGCATTGCGCGGCAGGCGGCCTTTGCCGCGTCGCTGCCCGCATGCTCGGCCAGCAGGTCGAGCACCTTGTCAAGCTCCAGCTTTTTTATTGATTTTTCATACAGTTCATTCATATGTTCGTCCTACAAAATCAGAGATTTATAGAAATCCAGTGTGGAAAAGCCGCGCTCCAGCTGCGTCACCAGATAGGTTTCCGCCAGATCGCACAGTTCCTTTCTTGCGCCGCCCTCCAGACGGAACGAAAAGAGCCTGTTTTTGTCACAGGTCGTAATGTGCCGCATGGCGGCAAGCGCGCCGGCGCTGACCGGCAGACGGAGTCCCGCGCCCGCCGCGCAGTGCGCGCACAAAAGCACGCCGCCCGCCACGTCGAAGCGGTCGGGCTGTGGGCTTCCGCAGACGGCGCAGCCCGAAAGATCGGGCGCGTAGCCGCTGAGCGCGGCGATGCGGAGCTCAAACGCGGCCTTGGTCAGATCGTTCGGACACAGCCCGCGGCAGAGCACATAAAACGCGTTGAGCGTCAGCGACAGCACGTCGGGGTTCGGCAGATTCTCCTGCGACAGCACCTCCGCCGCCTGCGCAAAATAGGACGCAAGCGCCAGAAGCTCGATATCGCCGCGCAGCTCGGGAAACATCTGGATCGCCGCGGCCTCGTTGATCGTGTGAAAGCCCTTATTTTCAAAAATCACGAACTCGGAATACGCCAGAAGCTGGCACGCGCCCTTGAGGCGGCTGGAGCTGCGCCGGACGCCGCGCGCCCGAACGCTCATCAGGCCGTATTCCCTTGTCAGCAGCGTCAGGATCTGATCGTTGTCCTGATAATTGACCTGCCGGAGGACCAGTCCCTCGGTTTTCAGATACATAGCCGCTCCTTTATGTACGCGCGTTCAGGCCGAAACGGGTTCGGCCTGATGCAGCGCGGATTTGTACATCAGATACGCCTCCGGCGCGCCGGTATCCAGAAACAGCTCCCAAAACAGCTCCGCGTTCATTCTGCCGCCCTCCATTGATGTTTTCGGCGCGCTGTATGCGCGGCGCCGTATCATACTATGTAGGATGGACACAAAAGCGGAAGCCTATGCTGGAAGTTTATGCGCGGCGAGGCGCTGTTTTTACGGCTGCGCGGCGTCGGACTGCTGCTTCATTTCGTAAAGCATTTTCGCAACCTCGGCGCGCGTGACGTTTCCGGTGGGGTTGAGCTTTCCGTTCGAGCCGCCGATGATCTTCATCTGCACCATTGCCGCCAGCGGCGTTTTCGCCCACGAGGCAATTTTCCCCGCGTCCGAGAACGCGCTGAGCACGCCGGTGTTGACGCTGGCGGGAAGCGTCTGGGTTCTGGACAGGATGGTCATCGCCTCCTGTCGGGAGATGCTTGCCTTCGGGTTTGCCAGAAGCTTTCCGCCCGAGGCTGAGCCGCCGACATATTTCAGGCTGTAGGCAGCCTTCATGGCGTCCAGCGCCCAGGAATCGATCTTTCCCGCGTCGTCAAACGGCAGCTGCACCGCGCTGTAGTCCGACACCGTGACGCCCAGATAGCGCATCAGCGCCACGACAAATTCCTGCCGCGTCATCGAATCGTCCGGACGGTAGCGCTGTTTGCCGTCAGAGCCGGCAGAGCCGGTAAGGACCCCCGCAAAGTACAGATCGTTGACGTAGTCCTTTGCCCAGTGGTTCTTCATATCCGTAAACGGGTCGGACGGCGCGATGGTCACGTCGATCTTCGCCGTCTGCGTGCCGTAGCTGACCAGAATCGAACCGGTTTTTGCCACGTTCGTCTCGGCGGCGGTAAAGGTTCCGCCGGCGTCGATCGTGCCGATATCGCCGCTGACCGACCATGTGAAGCATTCGTCCTGCGCCGTCACGGCCATGCCGTAATAGCTGGCCGAGGCCGACAGCTCGGTCTTTGAGCCGCCCGCCAGCATGGCTTTGGTAAATGCGGCGCCGGTCCCCTCACGCTTGACGGAGATGGATGTGACGCTGTCCACAATCAGATATTTTGCCTGCGCGCTGAGGCTCCCGCTGCGCGCGGTGACTGTGACATACGGGTCGGACGCGCTGCGCGTCCCGCTGACAGTCAGAACGCCCGTGTCGCTGATGGAGCCGTTCTGTGCGCTGTATGTAACCGCCGCGGGCAGCTCCGCCGCCATGAAGTTCGCGTCCACCGCCTTCGGCGTGACCGCAAGCTTCGCGCCCGTCAGAACGGGCTGGCCGTCATAGGGATAGAGGAACAGCTTTGACGCTGTCTGCGCCGCGGTTGTCCTGCGGACAAGGAAGATGAAGTTTGCGCAGGCGCGCTGCGTGCCGTCGGCCGGACGGTTGACCGTCGCGTTGCCGCGGTAGCCAGGGTACTGCGCGCCGGCGGTGGTCGAGCCGCCGCCGTCCAGATTCAGCGCGTAGCGGCAGCCCGCCTCGCGCATCCGCGCGGCAAGCTCTTCAAGGGTCAGGCCTTTGGAATTCGCGCCGCAGTCGGCTGTATAGAGAATCATCGAGCCGTCGGTGCGTACGCCGATGGCCGTGCGCGCGGCGCTTTTCTTCGCGGAGTCCAGCGTGAATTCGCTGCACACATTTCCGTCCTCGACCAGCATGTCGCCGCCGCCGACTGCGTAGACCACGTCCTTCCACTTCTCGTCGGCCTCGATCTGGATTGTCAGCCTGTCGCCGACCTTATAGGCTTGCAGCTCACGCAGCGCCGAGGCATAGACGCTCTCCTCCGCGACGCACAGCACAAAGCCGTCTGACGGAATATCGCAGGATTTGATCTCCTTCTTGATATCCGTAACCTCCAGCTCCGCATCCTGTCCGATGCGCAGCTCGGCGCGCTGTGTGCCGGCCGGCTTCAGGATCAGGTGATAGCCGTTGATTGTGTTCTTTGTTCTGGTGTCGTAGTCCGCCGAGTACAGCACAATGCCGTTTGCCTGCGTCAGCGGGCGGTTGTAGGAGACGATCAGGTTGCCCGCTTCGTTCTTGATGCGCAGACTCAGATCCGGCTTGCCGATCAGGATTTTGCCGTTTGGAAGGAAGCCGACCGCTGCCGTACTGCCGCTGGTGCGCAGAACGCCCTCGGTCACGACAAGGCCGTAGGGGATACCGTTGTTCAGCTCAAAAAACGCGGCGTTGACGCCGGCGACGATGGTCAGGCCCTGCTCCGTGACCTTTTTCGCGATCTCGGCCATGGTGCTGCGCCCGTAGAGCGTGTCGCCGTAGGCAACCATCGGCCAGACCTCGGAGTCGTCGTCATAGATGAAATAGTTTTCCTGCACGAAGGATTTTTCATTCGTCCCGTCCGCGACGGTCCACACGCCGTTGACCATGCGGACATGGTCGGCCAGCGGCGTGCCGCGCGAAAACGCTTCGGTCCCGAGCGCCGCCGACGCGGCGGAGGCCAGCATACATAAAATCAGCGTGATGGTCACGACTCTGTAAAGCGTTCGTTTCATTTTCATTCCCGCCCCTTTGTCGAATTTTGATTGTTTGTTTTTTCTATGTTAACATAATCATGAAAAAAAGTAAAGGCGCGAGCGCATAATTCGCCGCACGCGTCCGGCGGGAATTTCTGGTGCGGCACGGCCTTTTATGAAATTTTCGCGCGGGCAAGGCGTTTTCCGGCAGTTTGCGCTTGACATTTGCGGCGGTTTCCTGTATGATAGTCGAGCTGTAAAGGTTAAAGCCTTGTCAGACCGGAGGTGCGGCATGAAACAGGACGCTTTGGCCATGTCGCTGCTCTACGATTATTATGGAGAGCTTCTGACGCAGAAGCAGAAAATCTGCTTCGATCTGTATTACAATCAGGATCTCTCCCTGAGTGAAATTGCCGAGGAAACCGGCGTTACGCGGCAGGGCGTGCATGACACGCTGGCACGGGCGGCGGCCCTGCTTGGCAATATGGAGGAAAAGACCGGCTGCATTGCCCGCGCGCAGCGCGTGCAGGCCGCCGTGCGTGAGATCTGCGCCGCTGCCGACGCGCTGGAGCAGCTTCCGGAGGCGGCTGAACCGGTCCGGCGCATCCGCGCCGCCGCCGAAACCATAAAGGAGTAAGCTTATGGCTTTTGAGGGTCTTACCGAAAAACTGTCTGCGGCGTTCAAAAAGCTCCGCGGCAAGGGACGGCTGAGCGAGGCCGACGTCAAGGAGTCCATGCGCGAGATTCGTCTGGCGCTGCTGGAGGCCGACGTCAGCTATAAGGTCGTCAAGGATTTTATCAAGAAAGTGACCGAGCGCGCCGTGGGCGCGGATGTGCTGGAAAGCCTGACGCCGGCGCAGATGATCGTCAAGATCGTCAACGAAGAGCTGACCGCGCTGATGGGCAGCGACAACCAGAAAATCCGCATGGCCTCCCAGCCGCCCACGATTGTCATGATGGTCGGCCTTCAGGGCGCGGGCAAAACCACGCAGACTGGGAAACTGGCCGCGCTTTTTAAGAAGCAGGGCAAAAATCCGCTTCTGTGCGCGTGCGACGTCTACCGCCCCGCCGCGATCAAGCAGCTGCAAATCGTCGGCGAACAGGCCGGCGTTCCCGTTTTTGAAATGGGCCAGAGCAACCCCGTCGACATTGCAAAGGCCGGCATCGCGCACGCCGTGCGCCACGGCAACGACATGGTCTTTCTGGACACGGCGGGCCGTCTGCATGTGGACGAGGCGCTGATGGACGAGCTGAAGGCCATCAAGGCCGCCGTCAAACCGCACGAAATTCTGCTGGTGGTCGACGCGATGACCGGTCAGGACGCCGTCAACGCGGCGCAGACGTTCAACGAGTATCTGGACATCGACGGCGTGCTGCTGTCCAAGCTGGACGGCGACGCAAGAGGCGGCGCAGCGCTCTCCGTCCGAGCCGTCACCGGAAAGCCGATCAAGTTTATCGGCGTGGGCGAAAAGCTCGATCAGATCGAGCCGTTCCACCCGGGCCGCATGGCCTCGCGTATTCTCGGTATGGGCGACGTGCTGACGCTGATTGAAAAGGCTGAGGCAGCCTTCGATCAGAAAAAGGCCGAGGAGCTGGAAAAGAAGCTGCGCAGCAACAAATTTACGCTTGCCGATTTCTATGACCAGCTGGTCCAGCTGAAGGGCATGGGCAGCTTGCAGGACATCGCAGGCATGATGCCTGGGATGAATATGGGCGCGCTGAAGGACGCGGCCATCGACGAGAAGGCCCTCTCCCGCACCGAGGCCATCATTCAGTCCATGACGCCGTATGAGCGCGAAAATCCTGCCGTTCTCAACCACAGCCGCAAGCGCCGCGTCGCCGCGGGCTCGGGCGTGCGGGTAGAGGATATCAACAAGCTGCTCAAGCAGTTTGAGATGATGAATCAGATGATGAAGCAGTTCTCCTCGCCCGGGGCGCAGAAAAAAATGAAGCGCATGGGCAAAATGGGCGGCTTCGGCGGATTTACCGGTCTGCCAGGCATGTAAATACATCGTTTCAGCTATTTGCTTTACGAAATAAATTGAAAAGTTCACATTTGGAGGAAAATTAAAATGGTTAAGATCAGACTCAGAAGAATGGGCGCAAAGAAGAACCCCTACTACCGCATCGTTGTCGCCGACTCGCACTTCCCGCGCGACGGCCGCTTCATCGAAGAAATCGGCACCTATGACCCGCAGAACGACTCCGCCGTCACCGTTGACGCAGAGAAGGCCAAGCAGTGGATCAAGAACGGCGCTCAGCCCACCGACACTGTCCGCGGACTGCTCAAGAAGGCCAACGTCCTTTGATTCCTTTAAGGAGTATCGACATGAAAGAGCTTTTGCTGTACATGGCAAAGAACTTGGTCGACAATCCCGATAAGGTTGAAGTAAACGAGATCGAGGGTGAGGTCACCACGCTTGAGCTTCGGGTCGCTCCCGAGGACATGGGCAAGCTGATCGGCCGTCAGGGCCGCATCGCCAAGGAAATCCGCACCATCATCAAGTCCGTTGCACAGCGCACCGGCAAAAAGGTTTCGGTTGAAATTGTCGACTGAGAAACAGCGTAGAAATCCCGCGTTCACCGGTTGAACGCGGGATTTTTTGCGCGGGAGCGCAGGAAAAGCGTTGCACAGGACCGGAAAACGCGGTATACTGATAAAAACAAGCAAGTGCCGCGCAAACGCGGCCGGCTTCCGGAGGAGTCCCGATGAAAAAAGAATTTCTTGACGCCGGTAAAATCGTCAGCACGCACGGCGTGCGCGGCGAGGTCAAAATCCTGCCGTGGGCGGACGGCCCCGAGTTCCTGCTGGATTTTGACGTCGTCTATCTCGGCGGAAAAGCATACAATGTGCAGTCCGCACGCGTACAGAAAACCTGCGTGCTGATGAAGCTGGAGGGCATTGACGACGTGGAGGCTGCCGCGCGGCTGCGCGAGCAGGTTGTTCAGATCCGGCGCGCCGACGCGCAGCTGGACGAGGGCGTGGTGTTTATCGCCGACCTCATCGGCCTGCCGGTCTACGCCGACGGCGAAAAAATCGGCGAGGTCGCCGACGTGCTCTCCTACCCAGGCAGCGACGTCTATGTCGTCCGCGGGGCGCACGAATACATGATCCCGAGCGTCTCCGAGTTTATTCTGGAGAAGAATGTTGACAAGGGCTTCGTCCGCGTAAAGCTGATCGAGGGTATGCGCACCGATGAGATTTGACATTCTGACGCTGTTCCCCGAGTCCGTTGACGCTGTCATGCGCGAGAGCATTCTCGGCCGCGCGCAGAAAAAGGGACTGATTGAAATTTACGCGCACCAGATCCGCGACTATACCGCAAACCGTCAGAATCAGGTGGACGACTATCCCTATGGCGGCGGGCGCGGCGCGGTACTGCAATGCGACCCCCTGTACCGCTGCTGGGAGGCGGCGTGCGACGAGGCCGCCGCGCCGGTGCACACGGTGTACCTCTCCCCCTGCGGGTCGGTTTTCTGTCAGGAAAAGGCGCGGCAGCTGAGCAAATATGAGAATATCATTCTGGTCTGCGGGCACTATGAGGGCATCGATCAGCGGTTCATCGACGAATGCGTCGACGAGGAGATTTCCATCGGCGATTTCGTTCTGACGGGCGGCGAACTGCCCGCCATGTGCATTGCCGACGCCGTATGCCGGCTGGTCCCAGGCGTGCTTGGCGGCGAGGAGTGCTTCACCGACGAAAGCCACTGGGCGGGGCTTCTGGAATATCCGCAGTATTCGCGTCCGGACGAGTGGCACGGTCTGCGCGTGCCGGAGGTTCTGCTGGGCGGAAATCACGAGTTGGTTGCGCGCTGGCGGAAAAAGCAGTCGATTCTGCGCACGATGCGCTGCCGCCCCGATCTGTTCCGGCGGCTGCGCTTCCCGTATAAGACGCGCGCCGAACGGAAATTCATTGCCGAACTGGAGGATGAAGATGAAGAATTCCGAAATCGAGACCCTCAGAACCTGGATCGCGGAAAGTGAGCGCGTCGTCTTTTTCGGCGGCGCGGGCGTATCCACCGAGTCCGGTATTCCGGATTTCCGCAGCGAGGACGGCCTGTATCACCAGAAGTTTGACTATCCGCCGGAAACGATCCTGAGCCACAGCTTCTTCTATCAGCATACAGCGGAGTTCTACCGCTTTTACCGCGAAAAAATGCTTCTGCCCGACGGCATTCAGCCGAATGCCGCGCACAAAAAGCTTGCGGAGCTGGAGCAGGCCGGAAAGCTGACCGCCGTGGTCACGCAGAACATCGACGGCCTGCACCAGATGGCCGGAAGCAGGCGCGTGTATGAGCTGCACGGCTCGATTCACCGCAATTACTGCACAAAATGCCGCCGCTTCTATCCGATGGCGTTCATTCGGGACAGCGAGGGCGTGCCGCGCTGTACCTGCGGCGGACTGATCAAGCCGGATGTCGTGCTCTATGAGGAAAGTCTGGACGGCGCGTGCATCGAGGGCGCGGTGGAGGCCATCTCTGAGGCCGACGTCCTGATTGTCGGCGGCACATCACTGACGGTGTATCCGGCAGCGGGACTGATCCGCTATTACCGCGGGAGCCGGCTGGTGCTGATCAACCGCGACGAGACGCCGTATGACGAATACGCCGATCTGATTTTCCGAGACAAAATCGGCGAGGTGCTTGGAAAACTGTAAAAAACAGGCTCTCCGAAAACGGAGAGCCTGTCGTTTTTTACTTTGCCGCCTTGAGATAAACGTCACCGGAGGTTGTGGAAAAATGATACTCCGGTGCGCTGCCGGCGCTGCCCTGTATGGCAAGCTCACTGTCCAGATCGCCGGAAACCGTGTCCAGCTTGCAGCGGAAGAAGCTGTCGGACGGCAGGATGAAAGTGAAGCTTCCGCTGATGCTGTCCGCGTCCAGCTTCTCCGGCGCCTGCCCGAACGACGCGCGGACCGAGCCGGAGGTCGTGTCAAATTCCGCGTCGGTGAACGTGCCGGAAAGCTCGATGCTTCCGCTGATCGACTCCGCATCCAGCTCACGCGCGGAGAGTGCATCGCCGCTGATTGAGCCGCTGGTCGTGGAAAGCTCGATGGAGTCCGCGTGGACCGTGTTGAGGCTCTGACTGCCGGAAATGCTGTCGATCTTCAGCGAATCGAGCGTCATGACGCCCACCGAAACGGACGCGGAGACCGTTTCAATCTCAATGGTTTGCAGCAGCTGCTCCGGCACGCGGACGCTGAGCGTCTTTTCCGGCAGCGTCACGGCAAAGGGGATGTCCTTGCAGTAGGAGATTTCCAGCGTACTGCCGTCAAAACCCCAGTCCATCGCGTATTCTCCGCTGCCGGTGGAGCTGTAGTCGTCCCAGAATTCAACCTCGTCGCCGTCGACCGCCTCGATCTGCACGCTGCCGCAGATCCAGTCGATTTTCAGGCCCGTCACGCCGTCGGCCTTATGTGTCGAGCCGTCCGTTGCAGGCTGCGAGCCGTCCCATGTCACCGTCGCGGCTGCCGCGGCGGGCGCGTTCTCATCAGAACCGGACTGTGTTCCGCCCCCGAAGCCATTCTTTTTGTCTGAACCGCGGTAGCCGCCGTGCGGCAGCAGAAACCACACCAGCACGCCGGTCAGCACCAGCGCCACAACTGACCAGAGAATGATTCTGGCTTTTGCATTTGTTTTCATAGTTCTGTCTCCCTGTTCATGTCATATACGGCGTTGATCACGCCGCTGAAGGCCGCAGCGATCAGGAATATCACCCATGTGATATACCATGCGTGCGTGGCAAAGCTGACGACAAAATACACCGCCGTCATCAGCGTCCACATCGCGCCCTGCACGTCGTTCCGGCTGGCCTGGAAGCCTTTCTGCTGCGCCGCATTCCACGCGGCGAGCACACAGCTGACGCTTGCGCCGAAGATGAAGATGATCCATGTGATATACCACGCGTGCGCGGCAAAGCTGACGAGAAAATACGCGGCCGTGATCAGTATCCACATGGCCGCAAGCAGGCCGCTGTTCGCCGACTTCTGTGCGGCCGCAGCAGGTGCGGGCGCCGCGTCTGGCTGTGCCGCATGCTCCGGTTCGTCCATCATTTCCGACACGGCGGGCGTGGACGGCGCGGCGGGTGCATCGGCCATCATCTGCTCAAGCGTCGCCTCCGGCTCGATCAGCTGCGACACGTCGCCGATTCCGGCGACAGCCTCGTCGTATGCCTGCTGCTCGGTTTTGCCCTCGGCCACCAGATCATCATAGTGCTCCAGTGTGTTTTGCAGGATTTCCTCCTTCAGCTCCGCGTTCTGTATTGTCAGGGCCGCGCCGCGGAACAGGCCCTGTACATAGACTCTGAGTCTTTCCTTCATACTGTTTTCTCTTCCTCCAAAAGAATATTCAAAATTTCTCTGGTCTGCTCCCACTCGCCGCGCAATCGCCGGTAGGTCTGCCGGCCGTCGTCGGTAATCCGATAGTATTTCCTGCGCGCGCCGGTCGCCTCGTCGCCCCAGTAGGAGCGGATCTGCCCCGCCTCCTCCAGACGCTTGAACGCGGTGTAGAGCGTCGCCTCCTTCAGTTCAAACTGCCTGCCGGAGGCGCTGGCGATGGTCTTGTTGATCTCGTAGCCGTAGCTGTCCCTGTTCAGAAGCTGCGCCAGAATGATGGCGTCGGTGTGGCCGCGGATCAGATCTGCACTGATGGACATCGTCATTCCCCTTTCCATTGCGGGTACATTCTACACCGTGATACCTCATCTGTCAAGGTATCTCTGCAAAAAATTTCGCAGGGTCTGACGCTTGCTTTTCTGGGCGCTGTCTGCTATACTGAAAAAAATAGAGATTGGAGTTGAGAGCATGCGCATGATTTCCTGCTGAGTTTGGCACGACATATTTTTTCGGGCGGCATTGACCGCTCTGCTTGTTGTGCCTTTCGCGGGAAACCGGTGTGTCTCTCAGTCTCAGGTGTATGGTATCCGTCCGCCCGAACGGCGGGCGCGGTATGCCCTTTCTGGCTGCGGGATTCGTTTCCCGCAGCCATTTTTTCGATTTTGGATGGCATAACCATGTCAATGATTCAGATTTCCAATTTGACCTTTTGCTATGACGGCAGCTATGACAACATCTTTGAAAATGTCAGCTTTCAGATCGACACCGACTGGCGGCTGGGTCTGACCGGCCGCAACGGACGCGGGAAAACAACGCTTCTGATGCTTCTGATGGGAAAATACCGCTATCGCGGCTCCATCTCCGCCGACGTCGGCTTTGACTATTTCCCCTACCCCGTCCCCGACCCGTCAGGCAGCGCGGCAGAGCTTCTGGAGATTGTCTGTCCGGACGTGCCGCAGTGGCGCTTTCTGCGTGAGCTTGCGCCGCTGGAAATTGCCGAGGAGGCGCTGTACCGGCCGTTTTCCACGCTTTCCGGCGGCGAGCAGTCCAAAATTCTGCTGGCGATGCTCTTTTCCCGCGAAAACCGTTTCCTGCTGATCGACGAGCCGACGAACCATCTTGATCAGGCGGGGCGGGAACTGGTCAGCCGGTATCTCCACACAAAGAAGGGCTTCCTTGTCGTTTCGCACGACCGCGCGTTCCTTGACGGCTGTGTCGACCACATTCTTTCGATCAATCGAGGCGGGATTGAGATTCAGAAGGGCAATTTTTCCTCGTGGTATGAAAACCGGCGGCGGCAGGACGCGTTCGAGCTGGCACAGAACGCTCAGCTGAAAAAGGAAATCGGCCGGCTGAAGGAGGCGGCGCGCCAGTCCAGCGTCTGGGCAGACAAGGTGGAGAGCACAAAGATCGGCCCGAACTCCGCCAAAGCGACCGGAACGGGCGACGCGATGGGCGGCAGGGCCTACATCGGCGAGCAATCGCGCCGGATGCAGCAGCGGCGCAAAAACCTCGAACGGCGGCAGCAGCGCGCTATTGACGAAAAATCTGCGCTGCTGAAAAACATCGAAAGCGCTGCGCCGCTGAAGCTGCGGCAGGAGACGCACTTTGCGTCCCGACTTGCGCTGCTGCGCGACGTCTCCATCGCCTACGGCGACACGCCGGTCTGCTCCGGCGTGACGTTTACCGTCGAACAGGGCGACCGCGTCGCGCTGTGCGGCCCGAACGGCTGCGGAAAAACCAGCATCCTGAAGCTGCTGTGCGGCGGGGACATTCCGCATACCGGCACAATCGAGCTTGCGGGGCGGCTGAAAATCTCCTGCGTACCGCAGGACGCCTCCGGTCTGCGCGGCGATCTGCGCGATTACGCGGCGCGCTGCGCCATCGACGAAAGCCTGTTCAAGGCCATTTTGCGCAAGCTGGGCTTCGAGCGGGTGCAGTTTGAAAAGGACATGGCCGACTTCTCCGCAGGCCAGAAGAAAAAGGTCCTGCTGGCGCGGAGCCTGTGCAAGTCCGCACACCTGTACGTCTGGGACGAGCCGCTGAACTATATCGACGTGCTCTCGCGCATTCAGATTGAGGAGCTGCTGCTGGAATTCCGGCCGACGATTGTTTTCGTCGAACACGACCGCGTTTTCTGCGAAAAGCTGGCCACAAAGACGGTCCGGCTTTGAAGCTTGACAGCGCTCCGCGCCGACTTTATAATGTAGCTGAAACGGAGGAAACCTGTCATGAAAAAAACTGTATGGATTACGCGCACCGCCGTGTGCCTTGCGCTGCTGGTCTGCCTGCAATTTGCCACAAAGAGCCTTGGGCAGTTTGTGACCGGCTCGTGTGTCAATCTGGTGCTGGCCATGGCGGCGCTTCTGGGCGGCGTATGGTCGGGTCTGACCGTCGCCGTGCTCTCGCCGTTCTGCGCCTATGCGCTCGGAATCGGGCCGGCATTTTTCCAGCTGGTGCCGTGCGTGGCGCTGGGCAACGCGGTCTACGCGGTGCTGTTCGCGCTTCTGGTCGGGCGGTATCTGACCGCGCGGCGATATCCGGCGGCATATGCGTGCATGCTTGCGGCAGCGGCGGCGAAATTTGCAGCGCTGTGGCTGGTGCTGGTGCAGCTGGTCGCGCCGCTGATCGTTCCGGCAGCAAAGCTGACCGCTGTGACCGCAGCGTTTACCTGGCCGCAGCTGATTACCGCCGCCATCGGCGGCGTGCTGGCGTGCCTGATTGCGCCGCCGGTGCGAAAAGCGCTGGACAGCAGGGCGAAATAACGCAGGGAATCTGCGCCTCAGGCGGGGCGCAGATTTTTCTTGACATCGGAGACTACGCGGTGTAGTATGATCGTGGAGACTACTCATTGTAGTATGAAAGGAGACGCTGTCATGGCAGAAATTCAGCTGGGCGCCATTGAGGCGCGGTTTGCCGAGCGCATCTGGGCGCTGGCGCCGGTGACAACTTCGGAGCTGGTGCACGTCGCGGAGCGGGAATTCGGCTGGAAGCGCACCACAACGCACACCGTCGTCCGGCGGCTGTGCGAAAAGGGACTGTTTGAAAACAACGGCGGCACCGTCACGGCCCGTATTTCGCGCGAGCAGTACGCCGCCATGCAGAGCCGGAGCTTCGTGCAGGAGACATTTTCCGGATCGCTGCCCGCGTTTCTGGCCGCGTTCACCAGCCAGCGGCGGCTGAGCGAGCAGGAGCTGGACGAGGTGCAGCGCATGATTGACGCATACCGGAGGGAGGCGCAAAATGACTGAGCTTTTTCTGGGATTCGTCAACCGGAGCTACGCCGCATGCTTTCTGATTGCGGCGGTCCTGCTGCTGCGGCTGGTGCTGAAAAACGCGCCGAAGCGCGTGCGGCCGGTCCTGTGGAGCCTTGTCGGGCTTCGGCTGGCGCTGCCGTTCACACTGGAAAGCGCGCTGAGTCTGATTCCGGCTGCCGCGCCGCTTGCCGCGCAGGATGTACAGCTTTCTGCCGCGCCCGCCGTCACAACCGGTATTCCGGCTCTGAATCAGGCGGTCAATTCCGCTTTGACCGCGCCAAACGCCGCAGCATCCGCGGCAGGCGGTCATCCGCTTTTCGTCTGGACGGACGCCGCGGCGCTTGTGTGGCTGACCGGTGCGGGCGTGCTGCTTGGCTATCTGCTGGTCAGCGCGCTGCGCGTCCGCGCGCAGGTACGGACGGCCGTGCGGCTGTACGAAAACGTGTACGCGTGCGACGCGGTATCCTCGCCGTTTGTATTCGGCGTATTTCGCCCGCGCATCTATCTGCCGTCCGGCATGGACGCGGCGCAGGCGCGTCTGGTTCTGGCGCATGAGCGGATGCACATCCGGCGCGGAGACCATCTGCTCAAGCTGGCAGGCTTTGTGCTGCTGGCGCTCTACTGGTTCCATCCGCTGGTATGGCTGAGCTATGTGCTTTTATGCCGCGATATTGAGCTTGCCTGCGACGAGCAGGTCATCCGTGGGCTGGACGCGCCGTCGCGCGCGGACTATTCTCAGGCGCTGCTTGCATGCAGCACGCCGCGCCGGACCATTGCGGTCTGCCCGCTGGCCTTTGGCGAGGTCGGCGTGAAAACGCGCGTGAAGGCTGTTCTGAACTATAAAAAGCCCGCGTTCCTGCTGATCGTACTGGCGGTCGTCTGCTGTATTGCGCTTTGCGTATGCTTCCTGACCGACCCGAAGAACAACACACACGCCGCTCTTTCCTCCGGCGCCTATCTCGTGGAGTCGGGCAATCTGCTCGGCGGACCGTGTGTAATCTTCAACGCCGCGGAGCAGCGCTTCACCTTCACCAGTGATCTGCTGTCGTCCTACCTCGCCCACGGCAGCTTTACGATGGAAAACGGAAATGTGCTCTGCACAACGGATGACGGCGTGTATACCTACCGTTTCCGCATTCTGGACAACGACACCATCGCATTTGTATCCTCCGGCTCGTCGGAGGTGCGTGTGCGCAGGCTGGCCGAAAAGGACACGATGCCGCTCCCCGACGGCGCGCGCTTCGTCTCTCAGCAGCCGGATCACATCGGCCTGAACGCCGTCGTGCTGCACGTCGACGCGGCGGCAAACACAATCACCGTGGCGGACATTGACGCGAATGCGGGCATTTTCGGGAAAAGCACGGTGCTGGCCTGTGAATACGCGGAGCTGCTCTGGTTTGACGCGGAAACGGACGAGCTGTACGCGCTGGCGCTGGACGATCTGCGCGGCGGCGACGAGGTGACGGTCTCGCTGACGGACGCGGACTATCAGCAGGTGCAGAGTGGCGGCTCTGCGAGCGCTGTGAGCGTTCAGCTGCAAACGCAGCGTGTTCCGGCCTCGGCGCAGGCACAGCAGCTTGCGGAGAACGTCTCCGCGCAGTATCCCGCCGCGAACAGCTATGACGAAAGCGGTTTCAGCTTTCATGCACTTTCCTCCGGCCCAGCGCTATTGTATCCGTACAGGCTGACGTCGGAAAACGGCGGAACGCTCGCCTGCCGGCTTACCTATGCGCCGGCGGGACAGGACGTGGTGCTCATACTGGTCTGCATCAGCAAAAATTCAGGGCCGGAAGTGCAGGCGAACGCACTGCTCAACGGCGGCGATGGCACGGTCACATTTGACGTGCCGAAAGGCGGCAGCTATTACCTGTTTCTCATCGCAGTGGACTATAATACACAGGCTGTGACAGGAGCAGTTCATCTCACACCGGACGGCGTGCAGCTTACGCCGATCGGAGAAAACTGAATCCTGCGGCCGGAGCATTGCTCCGGCCGCTTTGCTTTTCGTCTGCGCCTGTGCTATGATATCCGTATCAAAAAACGGAGGCGCGCCATGACAAGAGAGGAAATCCTGCTCCGCCGGATGGCCGGCCAGTATCTGTCCGCGCCCGCGGACATGCGCACCGCCGCGCGCGGACTGTGCGGCGTGCAGGCGCAGTATTTATCCAACGCGCTGCATGCGCTTGCCATCCGCAGCACGAACTTTTCGGAAAGCGCCGCGCGGGAGCAGCTGGTCAAGAGCTGGACGCTGCGCGGCACGGCGCATGTGTTCGATCCGGACGATCTGCCGCTGTTTCTCACCTGCGGCGAAAACTGCCGCCGAAACGTCTGGGACGCCCCGAGCTTCTGGAACCGGCGCGAGGGCTGGGCGCTGACGCCTGATCGGCAGGCAGAACTGACGGAGGTCATCGTCCGCGCGCTGGACAGCGGGCCGCAGACGCGCGAGGCGCTGAAATTGCTCTGCCGCGCACACGGGATGACCGAGGCCGAGGAGGCCGCCATGTTTGACCCCTGGGGCGGCGGCCTGCGCGAGGCATGCGAGCGCGGCTTTGCCGTGTACGCCGTGTGCGGGGAAAAAACGCTTCTTCCCTGCCCGCGATTTACACCGATGGCGCAGGATGCGGCGGCGGTGGAGCTGGCGCGGCGGTATTTCACGCATTACGGCCCTGCCACGATTCATGACGCGATGTATTTTTTCCGCGCGCCGACGCGCGAGGTGCGGCGATGGCTTGAGCAGCTGCCGGCACAGGCGGCGGAATGCGGCGGGCGGACATATTTTTATATGGATGCGCCGGAGATTCCTGCCAGTCCGGCGCCGGACTGCGTGTTTCTGGCGGGCTTTGACCCGTTTCTGCTGGGCTATGAGAAAAAAGAGAGTCTGATTCTCCCGCCGGAGCACCTGCGGCGCGTGTTTTCCCTCG
This sequence comes from uncultured Oscillospiraceae bacterium, assembly GCA_934661735.1. Classification (GTDB taxonomy): domain Bacteria; phylum Bacillota; class Clostridia; order Oscillospirales; family Oscillospiraceae; genus CAG-170. Next base: position 10,540 of record CAKUJN010000005.1, on the reverse strand, counting down.
CCGGAATCGTCTTTCCCACGGTGCTTTTGCACGGGCGTATATGCGCCGTATGGAAGCGAAAAGGGTGCAGCCTGACGGTCACACCCTTTGAAGCACTGTCCGATTGTCAGATTTCTGAAATCCGCCGCGCCGCGGCGGCACGCTTTCCGGACTGTGCCGTCCGCCTTGCAGAATAGTCCTACTTTCTGCAGCCGACGATGCGCAGAACAGCCATCAGCGCAGCATACAGCACACCCGCGATTGCCCAGATGAACCAGCTGTATCTGGGCTGGCCGTTGCCTATCGGGCCGAAGGTATAAAAGAGAAAAATTGCCGTCACCACCGGCCAGTAGCACACCGACACCGCGCCGGTCACGCGGCTGCGCGCCTTGCGCTCACGCGTATAATCGCCTTCCTCCAGAAGCTTTTCCATTGCGGCGTTCACCGTGCCGCCATAGACGAACAGCGCCGCGCCGATTCCCGCGATCACCAGCAGCACGCAGACCGCCATCACATAGACGGCGTCCGGCGCTTCAAAGCACGACGAGGCAAACAGCGGCATCACCGAAAGAATGCAGAGCACCGCTGCAACTGCGTTCAGACGGTTATAGACCGGCTGGAATTCCTTTCTGCGCTCCTTGACCATACCGCTGACACCGTACTCGGTCTCAAACTCCGTCTGCTCCAGGAACGAAAACTCCTTTGCCTTTGCGCCGCAGCCGAGGAACATCACGACCGCAATCGCAACCAGCGTCAGCAGGACGCACAGTCCCACGCCCGCTGCGGCGTTTGCGGAAATACCGAAGCGCTGAATCTCGCTCAACGCCGCAAGGAACATCAGCGTAACCGGCGAAAGCACGCACAGAAGCGTCGCCAGCGCCATTTTCGGCGCGGCCTCGCGCCGGATTGCAAGATACTGCGACGCCTCGCCCATCGTCACGCGGCGCAGCGCGGGTGCGCTCTCCTCCGCGGGAACGGACTGCTCCTCCTCCAGCTCGTCTTTCAGCAGAAAGTCCGTCGTGACGCCGAAAATCCGGCTCATCTGTAAAATTTTGTCCATGTCGGGCACAGACTGCGCGCCCTCCCATTTGGACACGGACTGGCGCGTCACGTTCAGCTGCTGCGCCAGTTCCTCCTGCGACCAACCGGCCCTTTTCCGCAGAGAAATAATTTTGTCTGCCAGAATCATATCTGATTTCCTCCAATTCCGGCGGCACGCGGTCTCTGCCGCGCACCGCATTTCAATTTCTGGCCGTATTGTACCGTTTTCCGCGGTTGCATACCAGAAATCCGACTGTCAAATCTGTCAACCGGCGGTTGCATTCCGTATCTTTCCGCGCACGCGGTGTGAAATGCAACACCCGTTTTCTATTCTAGCATATCTTTTCCTATCCCGCAAGCAACTTTCTGCACGCCGCCCTTGTTTCCGGACGGCAGGATGTGGTATGATACGTTTATAATCAAACTGTCCGCACAGCGGACAGGCACAAAGGATGATCTGCCATGATTCACGGTTTTATCCGCGCATGCGCCGTCTCGCCCGCGCTCCGCGTGGCCGACTGCGCCCACAACACGCACGCGACCATCGAGGCCATGCGCCGCACGGCGCAGAACGACTGCCAGCTGGCCGTCTATCCGGAGCTGGGTCTGACGGGCTACACCTGCTCGGATTTGTTTTTGCAGCAGCCGCTGCAGGAGGCGGCGGAGCGTGGGCTGCGGGAAATTCTGCGCGCCAGCGCGGAGCTGGACACGGTTTTCGTCGTCGGTCTGCCGGTGCGCGTGGACTGCAAGCTCTATAACTGCGCGGCTGTCGTCTGCCGCGGAAGGCTGCTGGGCCTTGTGCCGAAAACACACATCCCCAACTATGGCGAATTCTATGAGCGGCGGCACTTTACACCCGCGCCGGAGGGCTGCCGGACAATTACGTTTGCAGGACAGGAGACGCTTTTCGGAACGAAGCTTCTGTTCCGGTGTGTGTCCGTGCCGGAATTTGTGCTGGCGGCGGAGATCTGCGAAGATCTGTGGTCCCCGCTCCCGCCAAGCACACGCCACGCGCTGGCCGGCGCGACGGTAATCGCGAATCTCTCGGCAAGCGACGAAACCGTCGGCAAGGCGGACTACCGCCGCCAGCTGGTATCGCAGCAGTCGGCGCGCCTTTTGTGCGCATATGTCTATTCTGACGCCGGACACGGCGAATCGACGACCGATATGGTCTTTGCCGCACACAACCTGATCTGTGAAAACGGCGCGCTGCTTGCGGAGAGTCATCCGTTCGGCGAGGGTATCGCCTGCACCGAGGCGGACCTCGGCCGCATGGCCGCAGAGCGCTGCCGCAGCACAACGTTCCAGACGGACGGCGCCGGATACGTGACGGTGGATTTCGATCTGCCGCTGCATGAGATTGTACTGACGCGCGCCGTTTCGCCCACGCCGTTTGTCCCGTCGGACGACAGCGCGCGCGCCGAGCGCTGTGAGCTGATTCTGGAGATTCAAGCCGACGGCCTTGCAAAGCGTATCGAGCACGCGCACGCGAAAACCGCCGTGATCGGCATTTCCGGCGGACTGGACAGCTGCCTTGCGCTTCTGGTGGCGGTGCGCGCGATGAAACGGCTTGGCCGTCCGGCGAGTGATATTCTGGCCGTGACGATGCCGTGCTTCGGCACAACGAAACGCACACGCTCAAACGCGGAGATTCTCTGCGCGGAGCTTGGCGTCGACTTCCGCGAAATTCAGATTGCCAATACCGTCCGCAGCCACTTTGCCGACATCGGCCAGCGCGAGGACGTGCTGGATGTGACGTTTGAAAACGGTCAGGCGCGCGTGCGCACGCTGGAGCTGATGGACCTTGCCAACCGCACCGGCGGTCTGGTCGTCGGAACGGGCGATCTGAGCGAGCTGGCGCTGGGCTGGGCCACGTATAACGGCGACCATATGAGCATGTACGGCGTCAACGCAGGCGTGCCGAAAACGCTGGTGCGCCACATCGTGCGGTATGAGGCCGAACACGCGGCAGGCGAAGCGCTGCGCGGCGTGCTGCTGGATATTCTGGATACGCCCGTCAGTCCTGAGCTGCTTCCGGCAAAGGACAACGGTGAAATTGCCCAGCAGACCGAATCGCTGGTCGGGCCGTATGAGCTGCATGACTTTTACCTTTATTACGTGCTGCGCTTCGGCTTCTCCCCCGCAAAGATCTACCGTCTTGCACGGCACGCGATGGCGGGGCGGTATTCTGACGAGGTGCTGCTGCACTGGCTGAAGAATTTCTACCGCCGCTTCTTCCAGCAGCAGTTCAAGCGCAGCTGTCTGCCCGACGGGCCGAAGGTCGGCTCGGTCACGCTTTCGCCGCGCGGCGACTGGCGCATGCCAAGCGACGCGTGCGCCGCCGTGTGGCAGGCAGAGCTGGAAGCACTTTGACAAGCACCAGATACAGAATGCAGCCGCCTGAGCCGGATGGCTCAGGCGGCGCTTATTTGTATTTCGTTCAGTGTATGAGCAGACCGATGATCAGCAAATGCAGCGGATAATAGATGTAGAACACCCATTTCATGACTCTGTTGACCGCCGGATTGCCGCCCCGCTGTCCGTTATAGCAGCGGATGATGGGAATCGACAGCACCACGCCCATTTGCAGCAGGCCGTACACACGGTCGATGGCAAAGAAATAGACCGCCGCGTAAAGGGCCACATAGAGAACCAGCCAGAAGGACTGCTTTTTCAGATCGCCGCGGTTTGTGCCGAAGGCCATCACGCAGAGCGAAGCGATGCAGCTCCAGTCGCTCGGGAAGCTGACGGCACAGATCAGCAGCACCAGCAGCGGCTTGAGGCGGCTGTTCACCCGCCCGCTCTGCGCCACGCGCAGCATGACCAGGCCCCATGCCAGCGACCACATGACGCTGGTCTGATTCAGGACACTGCCGCCAAGAAACGGGATGAATGAGCGCCAGCCGGCAAAATCCGTCGAGGCATAGAGATAGCAGAAGTGTGAAATCAGCGCGAAAAGAAACAGCCGTTCCGTATATTTGCGGACATCGCGGGTATGGTGAAAGCCCTCCGCGATGAAATAGCACATGATCGGGCAGGTGATGCGTCCGATCAGATGCATCAGCAGCGGCAGCCACTCGCGCGGATAGCCAGGGAACGCGGCCCACGCGATATGGTCGATTGTCATCGCAGCAATTGCAATCAGCTTGATGGCGTTGGAGTTGAGCAGTTTTCTGTTTGTTTCCGTCATGGAGACGCCCTCCCGCTTCGTGTCTTTGCTCTCTATTGTACCAGCAGCAGGCGCGGCATGCAAGCGCGGTGTTTGACACACTGGACTTTTCCGCACGCTTCTGCTATAGTTGGCGCAGAAATACAGGCCGGACGCACAGTGCGGCCGGCGGTTCCGGCTATGGGAGGAAGAACATGCTGCGTTTTATTCTACCGGATCGCACAAGCCGCGAGGACGTTCTGTCCTTCTACCGCGAAATTGAGGAAGGCGGCGGCGAGTGCATCGGCATCGGCAATTACAGGGATTTTGACCGCTGGCTGACCGGCATGCAGAACCGGCACACCGGCGAAAATCTGCCGGATGGCTATGTGCGGGAGAATTTTTATCTGTGCTATGACGGCGATACGCTGGTCGGCGTTTTCAGCCTGAAATTTGAGCTGACGGAATTTCTGCGCAGCTTTGGCGGACACATCGGCTATGCCGTCCGGCCGTCGCGGCGCCGGCAGGGACTTGCGACACAGATGCTGCGCCAGGGTCTGGCGCTGGCACAGCAGCTCGGCTTTGCACGGGTGCTGTGCGTCTGCGATGAGGACAACTACGCTTCGGAAGAGGACGTGGTTGTCAAGCGCTACTGGATTTCACTGTAAGCCCTCACGGGCCGGAAAGGAGCATACGCATGGAGAAAATCTGGGACACATTATATCAGGCGGCAAGGGCTGTACTCAAACCTCGGAAAATTTCTGACATGATGGACGCCGGCGGCGTTGCCGCCGCGATTGAGGCCACATCCGTCAGGATATACACCGGCATTTGTGTGGATGGAGCCTGCACGCTTGGCATCTGCGCGGAGCGGAACGCAATTTTCAGCATGCTTACAAACGGCGAGGATGCGATGAAGCGCGTCGTCGCCGTAAACTGGGACGGCAGAGTTCTGCCGCCCTGCGGTGCCTGCCGTGAGCTGATGACACAGCTGATGCCGGAGAAATACCGGAAAATCGAGGTTATGCTGGACTATGAAGCGCCGAGAATTGTGACGCTTGGTGATCTGACGCCCGAATGGTGGCTGTAGACATTCTCTGTAAAAATGCCCCGTAAACCGAGCGGCGGCCTGAGACAGACATTGTCCCAGACCGCCGCTCGGTTTATTTCCCCTCGAGGGCCTCGCGTATGCCCTGCTCATAGGCGTCGACATAGACACGCAGCAACGACAGCAGCTGCTCACGCTGCTGTGCATCCAGCTTTTCCGCGGCGCTTTCATCGATCCGCCGAAGCGTACCGACCGCCTTTTCCGCGTATGCATGTCCCCTGTCCGTCAGGACGATCCGTTTGTTGCGGCGGTCCTCCGGAAGCTCCTCCAGACGGACAAGTCCGTCCTGCCAGAATGATTTTACAATCAGATTTACGCTCTGCTTCGGATAATGCGTCTCCTCGCAGATTTTTTTCTGGGTACAGCCGTCGGCATATTCAAAAATCAGATCCAGCACGGCCATGCTCATATACGTCATACCGCTGGCTCTGGCGTAGGTTTCATACAGCCGGTCGATTTTCTGCATCAGCTCGTCAAAGCGCGCGCTCTGCTCACGCATTGTCTTTTCAGGCATAGTGATACACCGTCCTTTTGGCTCTAAAATACCAGACGGAGACCAGAATTGCAAGCGCCTCCGCCGCAGGCATGGACAGCCACACGCCGTTCACGCCCCAGAGCCTCGGCAGAAGCAGCAGGGGAATCAGCAGAAACACCAACGTCCGTAAAAACGACAAAATTGCCGATGTCACGCCGTCATTCAGCGCGGTAAACATGGACGAGGCAAACATATTGAAGCCCATCAGCAGAAACGCGGCGGCAAAAAGCCGGATGCCGTCAACTGCCAGCCGCATTACATGCGGCGAGCCGGAGGCATACACGCGTGCCAGCGGCTCCGCCGCCGGAAACGCCGCAGCGAAGGTCAGCACGGACATCACCGCAATGGTTTTCAGCGCCGCACGAAAAATGACCTTCAGCCGGTCGCTGCGCCCTGCGCCGTGGTTATAGCTGATAACCGGCGCAATTCCCTCCAGATAGCCCATATAGACAGCGGAAAGAATGGTCTGTGCCGACAGGACAACCGCCGCCGCGGCCACGCCGTCGGAACCGCTGATATCCATCAGGATGACGTTCATGGCAATCATTGTAATGCTGACAGCCAGCATGGAAACCATCTCGCTCATACCGTTGCCGCACGCCTTCAGCAGCGCCGCGCCGTTTCACTTCGGCCGCACAAAGCAGAGACTTCCGTTCCGCCGGAAGAGGAAATATGCCGCGCCGACCACGGTCTGTACGCTGTATCCGATGCCGGTTGCAACTGCGACGCCTGCGACGCCCATGTCTGCAATCCGGATCAGCACATAATCCAGCGCGATATTCAGAACACCGCCGGCCAGTGAAAGCCCGAAGCCAAGCTCTGGGGCACCCGCCGCGACAAAGAAAATCTGCAAAATCATGCCGATCATTGCAAACGGGATGATGAGAAATACCGGCACCGCGTATGCCTCACACAGCGGATACAGCGCCGCATCCGCACCCATCAGGTGCAGCAGCGGTCTGCGGAATACCAGCCCTGCCAGACAGAACACAAGGCTCACACAAAAAGAGAAGATCACAAAAAACGAAAAATTCTCCCGCGAGCCGCGCAGATCGCCCGCGCCCATCTGTTTGGAGACAAGCGCACACCCGCCCGTGGCAATCATCGTGCCGATCGCCAGCGCAACGGCCAGCGCAGGCCCGACGATATTGACGGCGGAAAGCGCGTCGATACCGACCAGATTCGCTACAAACAGCGAGTCCACAAGGCTGTAAACGTTCATAAAAATACTGGACAGGATGGTTGGTAGCGCGTATTTGAGCAGCGCGCGGCTTGAAATTGAAAAGTCCAGACCGTTGTCCGGCATCAGATGCTGTTCCATACGCTCTCCATTAGTCAAAAAATATAATAGTAAATTTTTAGGACTAATTATAGTGAGCGCAGTGCCATCTGTCAAGGGGTTTTGCGCTTTTCCGCGGACTGCGCCTCATTCTATTTTTCGCTCATCAGATGTTCCGGCGAAAGCTCATTTTCCATCTGTGCGTAAAGCGCGCAGCTGCGCAGAAAACGTCCAGCCTCCGGCAGCGCAGCAAGCTGTGTGAGAAACACCAGAAGCTCCTGCCCCGCACCGAATGTGGCGCGCACAAAGCGCAGCGCGTTTTCCAGATGCATATCCGCAGTCCGTGCCGCGTCGTCCAGTGCAGCGCTGTGCCGCAAAGTCTCCGCGCGCAGGCCGTCAAGCCCATCGTCCGCAGCGTCCACAAGCGCGTGGACACAGCCCGCGAAGCGACGCTCCGCCGCGTCCTCCTCGGGCGAAAGCACGCCGCAGTCTCTGCGGATCTGCACTGCGTGCTCTCTGCGGGAGAGGTTCTCCCGTGCGGCCTTCAGCGGCTCCGGCGCATCCGCAGCAGCCGCGGCAAAGCTTTCCAGACTCTGTGTCAGCGCGCTTTCCTCGCGCCACGCGCAAAACTCGCGTCCCAGTGCGTGCAGCAGGAACTCCACCGCCGCCAGCCGTCCGTCAAAGCGTAGCGTCCGCAGCTCGGGTGCTGCGCTGCTGCGTCCGGAAAGCACCGCCGCAGCGTCGATTTTTTCGCGGCAGCACGCAAACAGCCGGAAAAACGCGGCAAATGACGCCGCGATCTGCTCATGCTGCAAATACTCGCCGAACAGCGTGTCCTCCACCGTAAAGCCCAGCCGCTCATAGCTGTAAAGCAGCTGCGACAGATCCTCCCAGCCGCGCGCCGTCACAAAGCTGCGCCCGTGCGCGTGGGGCTGTACGCAGTAAAAATGCTCCGGATTCAGTTCCAGATATGCCAGCACCGCCGGATGCAGTCCGCGTGCCTGCGCGTAGCGCCGCCAGACGGGATAATTCTCTTCAATTTCCAGCAGCCGGACACGGTCCATCGTCGCCGTGTCAAACAGCCGCGCCGACTGGTTATACTGCGGCGGGTTGCCCGCCGCAGCAATGATCCACCCTTCCGGCAGACGGTGCGTGCCGAACTGCTTGCTTTGCAGCAGCTGAAGCATGGCCGGCATCAGCGTCTCGGACACGCAGTTGATCTCGTCCAGAAACAGGATTCCGGCCGTCCGGCCGGTCTGCTCCATCCGGTCATAGACGGCGGCAAGTATTTCGCTCATCGTGTACTCCGTCGCCTGACAGAGTCTGCCGCCATAGCGCTTTTCCCGAATCACCGGCAGGCCCAGCGCGCTCTGGCGCGTGTGGTGCGTCATGGTATAGCCCACAAGCCCGATGTTCAGCTCCTGCGCCAGCTGCGTCAGGATCGCCGTTTTTCCAACGCCAGGCGGCCCCATCAGCAGAAGCGGCCGCTGATGCACGGCCGGAATGCAAAGCTGTCCATTCCCGCCGCGCTCGGTATATGCCAGGATCGTCCGGCGCAGCTCCTCCTTCGCCTGTCCTATATCCATCCCTCGTCCCCCCTCGGTCTGTCCGCCTCAAGCACCAGCGTGCGCGCCCACGACGGAATATTGATATCGTCATAGCGGTATTGCAGCATGACAAACGCAACCGGATAATCCGGCGCGTGCTCGGGAAATACACCGTAACCGTCTGTAAAATACAGCACGCCGCCAAGGCGCGGCCGTTCGCCCGTCTCAACCAGCCGGTCGATGTGCCGGAACGCCGGACGGAAATCCGTTCCGCCGCCGCCATAGAGGGCAAGGTGCTCCATATACCACTGAAATTCATCCAGATTTGTCAGCAGCGTGTCCTCCTGCACCTCGCAGTCGCATTGAAGAATATGCAGACGGAAGCGCTCGAAAAACAGCCGTTCGCTGCAAAGAATCGAATGCACCGCGCCAAGGAACCACTCTGTCAGTCCGCGCGAGCACGAGGCCGACGTGTCCAGTACGATCACCAGCTCGCAGAGCCGGCGCTCCTCGGAGTATTCCAGCGGCTCGATCAGCGGCATTCCGTCGTAATGCGCAAGGCCGTAGGCATACCACGAATAAGCAAAATCCGTGTCGCTGACACGCCGGTTTTCGCGCACCTCGGAAAAGTCCCGCAGCAGCTGTGCAAAGCGTGTGTGATTCTCCGGAATCTCCCGCACGCTCAGACGCTCGTGCGCCGTGCCGGAGCCGATTTTCGGCTTCTCCGTCCGCATATACGGCCGAAGCGCCTCCAGCTGCCGATTCCAGAGCGCCGAAAGGCTCTCTCCGTCTCCATCGCCCGCGCCGGAGCCTCGGCGCATCTGCGCGTGAAGCTGCGCGGCCTGCCAGTACGTATGGCTGTCGCGGCAGAAGGCCGCGGTCAGTTCCCCGCGCGGCACTGGAAACGCGTCATCCAGCTGCGCGTAGATTGCCCGCACGGAAAACGCAGTTCCCTCCGCACACGCGTAATACGCCTTCCCCGCTGTGCCCTCCATCGGAAGGCCCAGCAGGCGCAGACGCAGAAACTCCGCCGCCATATCGCACGCCAGCGACCAGCGCGCGCCGTCGCGCTGTCCGCGCGTCTGCCACGGGTGCCCCAGCACCGCGTGCAGGACGCTGTGCAGCAGCACGTCGTCCGCGTCTCCGGCGGTGTGCGCCGCCGTCTCAAGCCAGCACGCAGGCGCATAGAACCACGCGCCGTCCGTGCCGGTCTCTGCACCCTCATGCCAGTCCAGAAGTCCCAGCGGCAGCGCCAGCACCGGCAGCCGCCGGTAGAGCCTGCCGCGCAGGATCTGATAAAGTCTGCTTTCCTCTGCCACCGTACCGCCTCCAGCGTACAGGCCCTTAAAACAGGATCAAGGAAAAATAGCGGATTTTTCCGTCGTTTTCCCAGCATTTCATGTGTACGGCGTCTGCCATTTTCTGTGCGTCCACACAGTAGGCCGACATGCACGACGCATGCTTCCACGGCCCTGCCCCCATCATCAGGAGGTTTGTCAGCCCGTCCGCACGCATCTGTGCCATCAGCTGCTCGGTAAGGAGGTTCTGCCGCCGCTTCGCCGCCTTCTGCTCGGCCGTGTCCGTACAGCACACCGGCGTTATGACCATTGTCAGCACCAGCGCCCGCGCATACTGCCGCATCGTGCGCGTCATCTCCTCCACCGTGCCGCTCATCGGCGGGCAGGCCGGAAGCACGCCGTAGTTTCCGCAGAGATTCTGCTCACAGAACCTGCGGTACTCCGGCACAACCACAAGCTCCGCCACGTCCATAACCGCCGCATCTGTAAATCCCAGATTCTTTGCCAGCGCTGTATAATCCCGCATTGCGCATTTCCCGCCTTTCTGTGCCCAGTATAGCACAACCGCGAAAAAATACAACCGCGCAATGCACACAGGCGGGGCG
>CAKUJN010000004.1 GCA_934661735.1 uncultured Oscillospiraceae bacterium | reverse complement strand
GACCCACTTTTTCTGCCTTGCCAGAAAAAGTGGGCAAAAAGAGGCGCTGGACGCGGATCGGATTGTACCGCAAGCCACTGAATAAGCCCGTAGAAGGATGCTGCGGCCAACACACGGGAAACTTTCTACAAAACTAGACTACAGCGCCGCCTGCGTGGTGACAACGCTCGCATCGGAAACAGTTGCCGCGCAAGAAGATGGAAAAACACACTGCCGTGGAAATGGCAGGCCATCTGCATATTCGCCGGTGGTGCAGCATATTTGTAAGGGCGGACATGGTCGTCTGCCCTGTTTGTTTTTCACATACGTTTGTAGGGGCCGATGCCCACATCGGCCCGCCGCCGAGTATTCCGGAAATGAGTAGAATCGAAATCGCTCCTGACTGTCGTTTTCTGAGTGTAGTACACTTGCCGGAACCGAAAGCCATCGGAATAGTTGCAATTCTGCGCCCGAAGAGGGCGTTCAGGCCGCGCGGAGCGGCCAAAAATTCGCGCGCGGCAGCGCGCAATATAACGCGTCTCAAGCGCATCTTTTTGCCTACTTTTTCTGGCAAGACAGAAAAAGTAGGTCTGCGAAGCAACAGTCACAGTGTAACTGCAAAAAAGGCAGTTTCGGTGAAATCGGACAAAAGGGACGGGCAGAGTCGCCCGCCCCTACAGGATATGGCGCAGAACGCGCAGCCTCACCCGAGCGCGCCGGAGAACTGGAACGTTCTGCCGGTATCCACAGCCGGAATGTCCGTGACGATCAGTTCCAGGTTCTCGGCAATTTTTTCATAGACCTCAAACTGAAGTCCGCCGGAAATGGTGACCACGCCGCCGGATGCTTCATCGAACAGCAGCAGCGCGTTTAGCGAAACCTCGCCGCTGTCATAGTGCATACTGACCCATGTCGCCTGAAACTGGCCGATGATCCCCGTTTTGACGGTTTCGGCGTTGCTGCCGAGGAGAATCACGTCGGCGTCGGCAACGCTGGTCGCCGAATACGCGTTGATGGAATAGCTGCGTCCGGACTGTGGGCTGGCCCGCTCATATGCCTCGCTGACTCTGGATGCGTGATAGATATCGATGCTGACCAGATCGCCCTCCGTCAGGCTGCTCCCCTCCGGAATCGTAATGTTGTCCCAGTTCATCTGGTCGCGGAGCGAGCTGATGAACGGCTCGCCGACCGAATCAGGGAGCCAGCCCGCGCGGAAGCCGACCAGCATGGGATTGTCCACAGCCGCCGCGCCGTCAAAGCGCGCGCTGGTCGTGCCGTCGGGCGCTTTGACGGTAATTGCTTCCGGCGTGAATGTGCCGTCGTCGTTCCTCGCGCCTATGACGACCGTCTCCTCTCGCGGCGTCGTTTTGTTGAGCGTCACAATATGGACCACCGCGCTTGCGCCGCAGAACAGCGCGATCAGCGCCGCCGCGATCAGCACCAGCGCCGCAGGGCGGTGTCTCCGCTGCGCGTCCAGCTTTTTCATCGTGCGCCGCGTAATCGCCGCGTTGGTAACGCGGCTGGCTGCCGGCAGAGAAAGCTCGTTTTCCTCATAGCCGTCCAGCAAATCAGAAATCAGAATCTTCAAGACTGTACCCTCCTTGCTCCAGTAATTCCCGCAGACGCTTCCGGCCGCGCAGCAGGCGGCTGCGCACGGTGCTGTCCGTCATCTGCATTTGCGCGGCAATGGCCGCCGTGGTCTGGTTATAGTAGTAATAGCGCAGAAAAATCTCACGGTCCTGCGCCTCCAGCGTATCCAGCAGCCTGCGGACAAGCGCCTGCCGCTCCTGCTGCGCAAGCAGCCGCGGCGCTTGCTCGTCCTGCACGCACAGATAGTCCTCGGCCGGAAGCACCTGCGGCGCAGCTCCGTTTTTCCGCAGGAAACCGCGCGCCGTATTCCGCGCAACCGTACCGAGCCAGCCGCGCAGGCGCTCGGTTTTCAGCGCCGTCCGGTTCTTCCAGAGCGTCAGAAAGACGTCGGAAGCAAGCTCCTCCACATCCTCCCGCAGCGCGCCGGAGCCGAGCTGCGCCGTGACGACGGCCGCGACATACGCGCCATAGCGCGAAATGGCCTGTTCCAGCGCGCTCCGCTTTCCTCTGCGCAGCGCCGCGACCAGTTCCGCGTCTGTGCCTCGCGTCAATTCCTGTTGTTCGATAGCGTATCCCTCCTGTTTCACGCGGCGGAGGCCCGCCGCTTTTTGAGAATTCTCGCTGATATAGATGCGGTTTTGCCGCGTTTTGTTGCAGAAATTATGAAAAATGCAGCGCACAGGCGCTGCGTTTTTTCATCCGGCGCGGAACGCCGCAGAAAAGGACCGCCTTCCGGCGGCCCTTTGAAAGGCTTTATTCTGCAACCTCCAGCTGTGTAAAGCAGAATTTTGTGCAGTCAACCAGTCCTCTGTCGGTCAGACGCAGCTCCGGCAGGCAGGCCAGCGGGATCAGCGCCATCGTCATGAACGGAGAGACGATATCGCAGCCGATCTGCTCCCACGCCGCGCCGAGGCCTTCGACCAGTTCGCTCATCTCCTCGCAGGGGCGCGGATTCATCAGACCGGCCAGCGGCAGCGGCACGCAGCCGAGCACCTTTCCGTCCTGCACGGCGCACATGCCGCCGCCGCATTCGATCAGTGTGTTGGCCGCAAGCGCCATGTCGGCGTCGTTCGTGCCGATGACCAGCAGGTTGTGCGCGTCGTGCGCAACCGTCGAGGCCATCGCGCCGCGCGTGATATGGAAGCCCTTGACAAAGCCGACGCCGTGTTTGCCGGTGTTGTTGTGCCGCTCAAACACAAACGCCTTGAGAACGTCCTGGGAAACGTCCGATTCCAGACAGCCATCGTGTACCTTCAGGCGCACATGCCGCTCATAGTCGCCGACGCGCGCCGGAATGATCTCCATCACGCGCACCGTGGCGGTACCCTTCTTTTCCGTCGGAATGCGGAACGTCTCGGGCGTGATTGTCTCGCCGACGTGCATGGTGTGCATGGCGAAATCCGGATAGTTGGTCGGCTCGAATTCCACGCACATCTTCCCGTTTTCGGCGACGACCTCGCCGTCGATCATCACGCGCGTGACATGGAATTGATCAAGCCGGTCCACAAAGATGATATCCGCGCACTTGCCAGGCGCGATGGAGCCGAGCTCATGGTCCATCTGGAAGCACTGCGCGCAGTTGATCGTCACCATCTGCACCGCCGTGACGGGATCGACGCCCTCCTCAATGGCGCGGCGGACAATGTGGTCCAGATGGCCGTCGCGCAGAAGCGTGAACGGGTGCGTATCATCAGAGATCATGACGGCAAAGCGCGTATCGATTTTATGCTCGGTGATTGCCTTGACGACGACCTTCAGATCGTGCCACGCCGAGCCCTCGCGCATCATGGCGTACATGCCGCGCCGCATTTTCTCCAGCGCGTCCTCCGCGCGCGTGGACTCATGACAGCAGCGCACGCCGCTGGCAATATACGCCTCAAGTCCGCGGCCGGTATCGGGAATGGAATAGTGTCCGGTGACGATTTTCCCCGCCTTGAGCGTCTCGCCGGTAATCGCGTGCGTCTCGGGATTCGAGCCGAGGATACCTGGGAAATTCATCATTTCACCAAGACCGACCGTCACGTCTCGGCGCATTTCATTTGCAATATCACGCGAGGTAATCTCCGCGCCGGAATCCTCAAAGCCAGGCACAGCGGGGACGCACGACGGCGTTGTCAGCATCGCTTTGAGCGGCGTGCGCTCGGCGTCGGCGGCCATCAGATTGACGCCGTCCAGCCCCAGCACGTTGCAGATCTCATGCGAGTCATAATAAATGCCGGTCGTGCCGTGCGGAATAACCGCCCGCGCGTATTCGCGCACCGAAAGCATCGACGATTCCACATGCATATGCCCGTCCATCAGTCCAGGGGCAATATAGCTCCCTGCGGCGTCGATGACGCGCGTGCCCTCGCCGATGCAGTGCGACGCATCGCCGACCAGCGCCACGCGGCCGGAATGGATTGCCACGCCGACGTTTTCCTCAATTTCATGGGTGCACACATTGATCAGCTTTGCGTTCAGGATGACAGTTTCCGCCGGAATATTGCCCATGGCGACAGCCGACAGCGCTGCGGAGCACTCCCACAGCGGCTTCTTGCAGAAATGATTGATCATCAGACGTTTTCCTTTCGTATACACGTTTTCGGGCACTCCCGCACGCGGGATTGTCTTACTGTCATTTTACGCTCTTTGTGTCCATAACACAAGTACAAAAACACAGTTCCCTGTCCGGCCCTTTGTTCGGATTCACCGGAACTGCTCTTTTTGCGGCGAGGCCGTAACCGTTGCTTCGCAGACCCACTTTTTCTGTCTTGCCAGAAAAAGTGGGCAAAAAGAGGCGCTGGATGCGGATCGGATTGTACTGCAAGCCACAGAAGGAGCCCGTAGAAGAATGCCGCGGCCAACACACGGGAATCTCTCTGCAAAGCTACACTACAGCGCCGCCTGCGTGGTGACAACGCTCCCATCGATGATAGTTGCCACGCAGGGAAAATGGTAAAATACCCTGCCATAGAAACAACAACACATCTACGTATGCGCCGATGGTGCTGAATATTTGCGTTCTACTGTACATGTTTGTAGGGGCCGATGGCGAGCGCAGCCGTCAGCGACGAAGGAGCGCTACGGATGCGGCCTACCCCTTGCGGGTGCACATCGGCCCGTCGGTTGGGTATTCCGGAAATGAGCAGAACCGAAGTTGATGCAGTCTATCGATAACTACGTGTAGTACATTCGTCGGAACCGAAAGCTATCAGAAAAGTATCAGTCTTGCGCCCGAATAGGGCGTCAAATAAAAATCGCGCGCGTGAGCGCGCAATATAACGCGTCTCCAAGCGAATCTTTTTGCCTACTTTTTCTGGCAAGACAGATGGAACCAAATTGCAAACCAGCGAAGCGTTTGCAATTTGGAGAGGACGAGCAACGGAACGGACGAGACCTGCCGCTTGCGACAGGGCGAGGGATGTGGAGTTTGTGAGGACGAGCCGCCGGAGGCCGGTTGCGGTGGCACCGCAAAAGAGGCAGTTCCGGTGCCTGCCGAAAATCTCACTCCCTCCCTGTTCTTGTAAAACGGCAAAACCTGTGATATACTGTATATAATTATCGACACAAGGAAGAATCTGCATTGGAAAAATTTCTTGCGTGGGTGCAGCAGCTGCGCTGGGACGCACTGTGGCAGACGGCGCTTGTCGTGGCCGCGTCGCTGCTGTGCATCACCTTTCACGAGACATGCCACGGGCTGACGGCGTATTGGCTGGGCGACCCGACGGCAAAAAACCAGGGACGGCTGAGCCTCAATCCGCTGCGGCACATTGATCTGATGGGTCTTGTCATGATGGCGGTCTGCCATTTTGGCTGGGCGAAGCCCGTGCCGGTCGACCCGCGGTACTTCAAAAATCCCAAGGGCGGCATGGCGCTGACCGCGCTGGCGGGGCCGCTGGCAAACGTGCTGCTGGCGTATCTTGCCGTGCTGGGCTATGCGGTCTGCTATTATTTTTACGCGGTCAGAGCAATGGACGCGCTTTTGTATCCACTTCTGTTTTTCTACTATGTGGAGCTGATCAGCGCGGGCCTCGCGGTGTTCAATCTTTTCCCGATTCCGCCGCTGGACGGCTCAAAGGTCCTGTTTGCCGTGCTGCCGGACGCGTGGTATGCAAAGCTCATGCGCTATGAGCGCTATGGCATGGGCCTGCTGGCGATTCTGCTGCTGACCGGCGTGCTGGACACGCCGCTGGAATTTCTGCGCGACGGCCTGACGAACGCGCTGGAAACTGCCGGAGCATGGCCGTTTGAGCTGCTGATGAATTTATCTGCATAGGAGTGCGCATGGAACAGCCTGTCTATCATCTGGAGGGCGTCGTCCGCGCAAAGGCCGAGAGTCTGGAGGATTTCAACGGCCCGCTGGACGTCATTTTCCTGTTACTCAGTAAGAATAAAATTGAAATTCAGGACGTGAGCATTTCCGCCATTCTGGAGCAGTATCTGGCCTATCTGGACGAGATGAAGCGCATGGATGTGGAAATTGCCAGCGAGTTTACCGCGATGGCCTCGCATCTGATGCTCATCAAGACGAAAATGCTGCTCTCCGCGGCCGAGGCTGCCGAGGCGCAGAGCGAGATGGAGCTTCTGATTCAGTCTCTGGAACAGCGCCGGCAGCGCGAGGCGTTTGCAAAGCTTCAGGACGGCGTGCAGTTTCTGGCCGCGCGGAATGAAATCGGCCTTGGTCTGTTTCCAAAGCCGCCGGAGCCGCTCAGCCGCGACCAGACCTACCGCTATCAGCACGACCAGGCGGATCTGCTGGCGGCGCTGGCCGCCATTTCCGAGCGCGAGGCGCGGATGCTGCCGCCTCCGGCGTCGAATTTTGCCGGAATCGTCGGCGTTGAACGCTATCCGGTCACAGTCAAGGCGGCAGAGATTCTGCGCAGACTGCTGTCAAACGGCGTGACAAAGTTCCTGTCACTGTTCCGCAGAAGCCGGAGCCGCTCGGAAATCGTGGCGACATTTCTGGCAGTTCTTGAGTTATGTAAACTAAAGTCCGTATCCGTGGACGACACGGACGGCGAGATGACCGTGACCTATCTCCGAATGCCGGAGGAAGCCGTCACAGAGGAGGAAAGAGCGCAGGATGGAGCATAATGACCTGCAACGGGCCATCATGGCCGTTTTATTTGCCGCCGGCGAGCCGGTTGCGGCAAAGCGCCTGTGCGAGTCGCTTCAGGTGAGCGAGGACGAGCTTTCGCGTCAGACACAGGAGCTGATGGACGAGCTGTCGTTCAACCGCAGCGGCATCCGCATCGTGCGTCTTGAGGACGCATACCAGATGTGCTCCGCCGCCGAGCAGGCCGAGGCGGTCACGCGGACGCTGGAAACGCGCAAGCCGCCGAAGCTTTCGCAGTCACAGCTGGAAACGCTGACGGTCATCGCGTATTATCAGCCCGCGACGCGCGCATATGTCGAACAGATTCGCGGCGTGGACAGCGCCTACTGTGTCAGCGCACTGCTGACAAAGAAGCTGATCTGCGAGGACGGGCGGCTGAACGTGCCTGGGCGTCCGATTCTCTACCGGACGACGCCGGATTTTCTGCGGGTGTTCGGACTGCAATCTCTGGACGAGCTGCCGGAGATTGAGAAAATCGAATTCCAGACGAAGCAGCAGCTGCAATCGCAGCTGGAAAGCGAACAGACCGCGCAGAGCGCCGCGCCGGAGCCGGAGCAGCCGGCGGACGGACAGGAGCAGCTGACGATGACGGAGGGAACGGAAGCATGACATGGTGGATGATTCTGCTGCTGATTTTTGCGATTCTGTTTCTGATCGGCTGTATTCCGGTCGGCGCGGCGGTGGACTATCAGGACGAAGCGCTTGCGGTATGCGCAAAAATCGGGCCGTTTGGCATTCAAATTCTGCCAAAAAGAGAAAAAAAAGCGAAAAAAAGCGCGAAATCCACGCAAAAAAACGATAAAAAAACGAGCACAGAAGCGAAAAAAAGCGAAAAAAAGCCGTCTGCGTTCCTGTCGGGCGACGTGGACGCACTATTTGACCTCCTGCGGCTGGTGTGCGACACGCTGGGAAATCTGCGCCGGAAAATCCGCGTGGAGCTGCTGGTGCTGCACGTCACCTACGGCGGCGACGATCCGGCACAGGCGGCCATCAACTATGGCCGCAGCTGGGCGGTCATCGGCGCGCTGAATCCGTATCTGGAACGGCTTTTTGTGATAAAAAAGCGTGACATCCGGCCAATTCTGGATTATAATACAGATAAGCTGCAAATCAACGCGCATCTGACGGTCACGATCACCATCGGTCGGGTGCTTGCGCTGGCGCTGCGCGCCGGCGTCGGATTCCTCAAGATTATGAAAGAAACGAAAAAGGCGGTGCAGTAAATGAATCATCCTCTGACTGAAATGATGACCTCCTCCATGGGCAAAATCCGCGATATGGTGGACGTCAACACCGTGATCGGCGATCCGATCACCACGCCGGACGGCGTCACGCTGATTCCCATCACCAAGGTTTCCGTCGGCTATGGCGGCGGAGGCTCTGATTTCCCGACCAGCAAGCTGGCTGACCGCGAGAATTCCTTTGGCGGCGGCGCGGGCGCGGGCGTCAAAATTACGCCCATGGCATTTCTGGTCATCCGCGGCGAGTCTGTACGGATGCTGCCGGTGGCGGAGCCTGCCTCCACGTCGATTGACCGTATCATCGAGCTGGTACCGGATATTCTGGACCGTCTGGAGGACGCGCTGCGCGGCCTGAAGGACAAAAACGCAGAGCCGGAAGCGGAATAACGCATGATTTTACCGCCCGCGGCAGATACTATGCGCGGGTGATAGGATGAAACACTGGAAATTCCGGACGGCGGCGGCCGCAGCCGCCGCCGTCCTTTTTCTGACGAACGCGGCTGCCGCCGCGCCGCCGGAAAACTCGGCGCGGAGCGCCGTTCTGATGGATGCGGAGAGCGGACGCGTGCTGTATGAAAAAAACGCGGACGCGCGCAGTCTGATTGCCAGCACGACCAAAATCATGACGGGACTGCTGGTGTGCGAGCAGTGCGATCTGAGCGCGGAGTTTACTGTTCCGCCGGAGGCGGCGGGGATTGAGGGCTCATCGCTCTATCTCAAGGCGGGCGATACGCGCAGCGTGCGCGAGCTTCTGTACGGGCTGATGCTGCGCTCGGGCAACGACGCCGCCGCGGCGCTGGCCGTCTGCTGCGACGGAAGCGTGGAGGCGTTTGTCGCGCGGATGAACACGCGGGCGCGGGAGCTGGGCCTGCGGCAGACACATTTTGCCAATCCCAGCGGGCTGGACGACGAAGATCACTATTCCACCGCGCGCGAGCTGGCGCTGCTGGCGCGCGCGGCCATGGAAAACCGGACGTTCCGCGAGGTCGTCTCCACGCGATCGATTACAATCGACGGACGGACGATGACGAACCACAACAAGCTTCTGTGGCGCTATGAGGGCGCGCTCGGCGTAAAGACCGGCTATACCCGCGCGGCGGGCCGCATTCTCGTCAGCTGCGCCGAACGGAACGGGCGGCGGCTGATTGCCGTGACGATCTGCGATCCGGACGACTGGAACGACCACGCGGCGCTGCTGGACTACGGCTTTACCGCGTTTGAGCGGCGCGTGATTCTGCATGCCGGACAGACGGCGGCGGAGCTGCCCGTCCTCGCGGGCGAACAGGACACCGTGGAACTGGCGGCGTTTGACGCGCTGGCGCTGCCGCTGCGGCCGGAGGAGCATGCAGAGCTGCGCCTGATTGCGCCGCGCTTTGTCTACGCGCCGGTTCTGGCCGGTCCCGCGGGGCTGGCGGAGGTCTGGTGCGGCGGAGAAAAGCTGGCCGAGGTGACGCTGTACTACCGCGAGCCGGTCGCGCAAAAGGCCGAAAAGAGCCGCTTTGCACGGATATTTGGAGGATAAAATGGAAGAAAGGCTGCAAAAGCTTCTCTCCCGCTGCGGCGTCGCCTCGCGGCGCGCGGCCGAGGAGATGATCGTCCAGCGGCGCGTGCGTGTCAACGGCAACACGGCCATTCTGGGCGACACGGCAGATATCGAGTGCGACGTGATCGAGGTCGACGGACAGCGCGTCCGCCGCGAGGCCGAGCGCGTCTATCTGATGCTGAACAAGCCGCGCGGCTGTGTGACGACCCTTTCGGACGAAAAGGGCCGCAGGGACGTGTCACAGCTGGTGGCGGACTGCGGCGCGCGGGTCTATCCCGTCGGGCGGCTGGATCTGTATTCCGAGGGGCTTTTGCTGATGACAAACGACGGTGAGCTTGCAAACCGTCTGACGCACCCGCGGCATGCGATTGAAAAGACGTATCTGGTCTGGGTCAGCGCCTACCGTGCGGGCTGCGAGCGGACGCTTGCGCAGCCGATTGAGATTGACGGGCGGAAAACCACGCCGGCAAAGGTCCGGCTGCTGAAGCAGGACGGCGAAATCGCGCTTCTGGAATTCGTTCTGCACGAGGGGCGCAACCGCCAGATCCGCAGGCTCTGCGAGGCGGCGGGCGTGCGCGTGACGCGGCTCTGCCGCGTGGCGGAGGGGCCGCTCCGGCTGGGAAAGCTGCCGGTCGGAAAATGGCGGCCGCTGACGGAGCAGGAGTTGGAGGCGCTTTTCGCCGAAATACGATAAAGACGTAAGCCATGGCAGCCGGTCGTTAAATAACGGCAGAGCTGCCATGGTTTTTTCACGCATTTTTGCGCGTTTGCCGCGTTTTTGCATTGCAAATTACGGGCGAAAACTGTATGATATAACAGATTGAATGAAATTATGCGCGCGTGCAGGGGGATGCTTATGGCGGCGGATATTTTAAGTCACATCCGCGAGCAGCACCGCTCGTTTTCCAAGGGGCAGAAGCTGATCGCAAATTATATTCTGGAGGCCTATGACAAGGCCGCGTTCATGACGGCCTGCAAGCTGGGCAAAACGGTCGGCGTGTCCGAGTCCACGGTTGTCCGCTTTGCCGTGGAGCTGGGCTATGACGGCTATCCCAGCATGCAGAAAGCGCTTCAGGAGCTGGTCCGCACGCGGCTGACGTCGGTGCAGCGCATCGAGGTTACAAACGACCGCATCGGCAATCAGGACGTCGTGTCCACCGTTTTGCAGGCGGACATCGACACCATCCGAAAGACAAATGACGCACTGGACCGCGCGGAGATGCAGCGCAGCGTGGACGCCATCATTCAGGCGCGGCATATTTATATCGTCGGCGTGCGCTCATCGGCGGCAATTGCGAGCTTTCTGAATTTTTATCTGCGAAATCTGTTTGACAATGTGATTCTGGTCGCCGCCACGTCGACCAGCGAGATGTTTGAGCAGATGCTGCGCGTGGGCCAGGGCGATGTGGTCATCGGCATCAGCCTGCCGCGCTATTCCGGCCGGACGGTCAAGACGCTTCAGTTTGCGCATGACTCCGGCGCGCAGACCATCGCCATCACCGACAGCCGCGAGGCGCCCGCCGGAAAGATTGCGGACTGCGTGCTGACGGCAAAGAGCGATATGGTGTCCGTCGTCGATTCGCTGGTCGCGCCGATGAGCGTGGTCAACGCATTGATCGTGTCGATCAGCCGCCGTCAGGAGCGGCAGGTCTCCGACACCTATAAGACGCTAGAGCGGCTCTGGGACGAGTATGAGGTCTATGAACGGGTTGAATAGAGTGATCGTAATCGGCGGCGGAGCCGCCGGCATGATGGCGGCGGGGACCGCCGCCGAGCGCGGCGCGCAGGTCACGCTGCTGGAAAAGAACGACCGGCTGGGGAAAAAGCTGTACATCACCGGCAAGGGGCGCTGCAACGTGACGAACGACTGCGCACCCGAGGAGTTTTTTCAGAATGTGCCGCGCAATCCGCGCTTTTTGTACAGCGCGGTGTACGGCTTTGCGCCGCGCGACGCGATGGCGTTCTTTGAGGGACTTGGCTGCGCGCTGAAAACCGAGCGTGGAAACCGCGTCTTTCCCGTCACCGACCGCTCGGCAAGCGTAATTGACGCGCTGCGCGCGTGGCTGCGGAAAAGCGGCGTGCGCGTGGTGCATGAGACAGCTGAACGGATTCTGACGCAGGACGGTGCGGCCGCTGCCGTGCGCACGGAGGCGGGTCTGCATCCGGCGGACTGCGTGATTCTGGCCGCGGGCGGGTGCAGCTATCCGCTGACCGGCTCGACCGGCGACGGATACCGGATGGCGGCGGAGCTTGGCCATACAATCGTTCCGGTGGAGGGCAGTCTGGTGCCGCTGGTGGAAAAGGGTCACTGGTGCAAACAGATGCAGGGGCTTTCGCTGCGCAACATCTCCATCCGGATGGTGAATCAGAAGGCCCGATGCGTCTATGAGGAGTTCGGCGAGCTGCTGTTTACGCATTTCGGGCTGTCCGGCCCCGTCATTCTCAGCGCAAGCGCGCATATGAAGCCGGATGAGCAGTACCGGATCGTAATCGACCTGAAGCCCGCGCTGGACGAGCAGAAGCTGGATCAGCGCCTGCTGCGCGATTTTGAGCAGTATCAGAACCGGAACTTTGAAAACGTTCTGCACGAGCTTCTGCCGAAGGCGATGGTGCCGGTTGCGGTCAGGCGCAGCGGCATCGATCCCGAGCAGAAGGTGCACTCCATCACGCGGCAGCAGCGGCTGGCGCTGGTGCAGCTGCTGAAGCATTTTGACGTGGAAATTGCCTGCAAGGCGCCGATTGAGGATGCGATTGTCACCTCCGGCGGCGTAAAGGTCGGGGAAATCGACCCGAAAACCATGCAGTCCAAGCTGGTCCGCGGCCTGTATTTTGCCGGCGAGATCATCGACGTGGACGCATATACGGGCGGCTTCAATTTGCAGATCGCGTGGTCGACAGGCCGCGCGGCCGGAATCGCGGCTGCGGAAAAATCCGGACAATAACGGGAGAGAGCTTATGAGCAAACAGTTTTACAGCGTGGCCATCGACGGCCCCAGCGGCGCGGGCAAAAGCACGCTTGCGCGCCGCGCGGCGGCGCGGCTGAATTTCCGGTATGTGGACACGGGCGCAATCTACCGCGCGGTGGGCTATCACATGGCGCTGATGGGCGTGGGCCCGCGCGACAAAGACGGCATCACGCGCCTGATCGACGACGTGAACATCCGCATCGAGTACCCCGACGACGGCATACAGCATATGATTCTGAACGGCAGGGATATCACCGGTGAAATCCGAACGCCGGAAATGTCGCTCTACGCCTCCGGCGTTTCGGCGCTGCCGTGCGTGCGCGAATACCTGCTGGATATGCAGCGCGCGCTTGCGCGCACGCACAGCGTCATTATGGACGGGCGCGACATCGGAACGGTGGTTCTGCCGGATGCGGACGTCAAGATTTTCCTGACGGCCTCGCCGGAAAAGCGCGCCGAGCGGCGCTATGCCGAGCTGCGTGAAAAGGGTGAAAGAGCGACGCTTGCAAAGGTGCTGGACGAAATGCGCCTGCGCGACAGGCAGGATACAACGCGCGACATCGCGCCGCTGCGCTGTGCGCCGGACGCGGTAAGGCTGGATACCTCCGATATGACGCTGGATGAGTCGGAGGAAGCCATTCTGCGGATCGTCAGGGGGAAGCTTGGATGAGGTTCTGGTATCGTCTGTGCTATGTACTGGCCCGTGTCGGCCTGTTTTTCTGGCATCCGGTGTTCCGCGTGCGGGGACGGGAGAATATTCCCGTGGACGGCGCGGTATTCTGTGCCAACCACGCCAGCGCGGCGGACGCCGTGTGGATTCTGCTGGCGCTCAACGAGCCGGACATGATCCGCGTCATGGCGAAGTATGAGCTGAAAAGCGCGTTCTTCATCGGATGGGTCATGCAGAAATTCAATATCATTTTCGTCCGGCGCGGTCAGCACGACACCGGCGCGTATGAGCAGTGCGTGCAGGCGCTGCGCGCAAACGAAAAGCTTCTGATGTTCATCGAGGGCACCCGCTGGCGTCCGAACCGCCCGACGCGCGCGAAAACCGGCGCGTTCCGCATGGCGGCGGAGACCGGCGCGCCGGTGGTTCCGGTGTATGTGACGCGCGGCAAGAAGCCATTCGGGCCGGTTGAGGTGATTTTCGGCCGTCCGTTCGCGGTGGACTGCGGCGCGGACGCACCGCATGAGACGTTCCAGCGCATTGCGGACGAAACGCTGTACGAAATCTACAAATCGGGCGGTGACAGCTATGCAAATCATATTGGCGAAAACGGCGGGGTTCTGCTTCGGAGTTGACCGCGCGGTCGAGCTGGTCGAGCAGGCCGTACGCTCCGGCAGGCGCGTGGCAACGCTGGGCCCGATCATCCACAACCGGCATGTAACGCAGCATTTCGCACAGATGGGCGTGCGGGAGATTGCATCGCCCGACGAGGCCCGCACGGACGAGTGCGTGGTGATCCGCTCGCACGGCGTCAGCCGCGCCGTATATGAACAGCTGGAAAAAAGCGGGCTGGAAATCGTGGACGCGACGTGCCCGTTTGTAAAAAAAATCCATCGCATTATTGCGGAAACGGACGCAAACGGACAGCAGCCGGTCATCATCGGTACGCGCTCGCACCCCGAGGTGCAGGCAATCGCGGGCTGGTGCACCGCGCCGGAGGTGTTCGAAACGCCCGAGGAGCTGGAGCAGTGGCTGAAAAATGATGCAAATCGCACAAATAAGCCCGTCCGAATGGTCAGCCAGACCACCAGTACGCAGAAATTATGGGAAAAATCCTGTGAAATCTTAAAAAAAGAGTGTACAAATTCCGAAATATTTGATACAATATGCAAAGCTACGGAGATGCGTCAAAAAGAAGCGACCGACCTGGCGATGAGGTGTGATGCCATGGTGGTTGCCGGCGACGCGAGAAGCTCGAATACGGGGCGGCTCGCTGATATTTGCAGGCAGTATTGCAAGAATGTTGCGCTGGTCGACAGCGCGGCTGAGTTGGATATGCTTCTTTTATCTAACGCGAAAACTGTGGGGATCACGGCAGGAGCATCGACTCCGGCGTGGATAATTAAGGAGGTATACAACAAAATGAGCGAAGAAATCAAGATTGAAACTGCTGCAACGGAGGAGAATTTTGCCGAGCTTCTCGAGCAGTCCCTCAAGACTTTGAATAATGGAGATAAGGTCACCGGCACAGTTATGGCAATCAACTCGACTGAGGTTGAGGTCGATCTGG
This sequence comes from uncultured Oscillospiraceae bacterium, assembly GCA_934661735.1. Lineage (GTDB taxonomy): Bacteria > Bacillota > Clostridia > Oscillospirales > Oscillospiraceae > CAG-170. The sequence continues at coordinate 32,349 of CAKUJN010000004.1, read as the reverse complement.
GCACCAAGCACACGGCCTATATTCCGGTTGAAGAGTTCCTGACCGAGCCGAACGCAAAGATCGAGGACGTCGTCAAGGTCGGCGATCAGGTCGAGGCAATTGTCGTTCATGTCAACGACGGCGAGGGCGTCGTCCGCCTGTCCAAGAAGCGTCTGGAAGCAGGCAAGGCATGGGAAGAGATCGAAGCGGCCGTCGAGAGCAAAGAGGTTCTTGAGGGCGTCGTGACCGAGGAGAACAAGGGCGGCATCGTCGTCAGCGTCAAGGGCGTGCGCGTATTTGTGCCCGCTTCTCAAACCGGCGTTCCCAAGGGCGGCGATCTGGGCGCTCTGGTCAAGACCACGGTCAAGCTGCGCATCACCGAGGTCAACCGCGCGCGCCGTCGCGTTGTCGGCTCCATCCGTTCCGTCGCCTCCGAGCAGCGCAAGGCCGCACAGGAGAAGATCTGGAGCGAAATCGAGGTTGGCAAGCATTATCACGGCACCGTCAAGTCCCTGACCTCCTACGGCGCGTTCGTCGACATCGGCGGCGTGGACGGCATGGTGCATGTGTCCGAGCTGAGCTGGAACCGCATCAAGAATCCGGCCGAGGTTGTCAAGGTTGGCGATGAGATCGACGTATTCGTCATCTCCTTCGATCCGGAAAAGAGAAAGATTTCTCTGGGCTACAAGACCAACGACACCAATCCGTGGACGCTGTTCAACAACCAGTTCGCCATCGGCGACGTGGTCAAGGTCAAGATTGTCAAGCTGATGACGTTCGGCGCGTTTGCCGAGATCATCCCCGGCGTTGACGGCTTGATTCACATCTCCCAGATTGCGGACCGCCGCATTGCCAAGCCCGAGGACGTTCTGGCCGAGGGTCAGGAAGTGGAGGCCAAGATCATCGACATCGATCAGGAGCACAAGCGCATTTCCCTCTCCATCCGTGCTCTGCTGGCTCCCGCTGCGGAAGAAGCCGACGCCGACGAGGCAGAATAATTTCAAGCTGTCAGGACGGGCCATCATCGATGGCCCGTCCTTTTCATAGCAGAAAGGAGCACGTCATGCTGATCTGTTATCTGCACGATTGTCCGGAGTATATTCAGGCGGCAATCGAGCTGGTTCACGGCGAATTTGGAAACGAGAAAAACTATGAGGCGTTTGCCGAGCTGCTGCGGCGCTCAATGACGCCGAGAGAGCTGCCGCTGTGCGTGGCGGCGATCGACCGCGGCGAGCTGGTCGGCGCGGCGGGCATTCTGCGCGCTGATCTGATTTCGCGGCAGGATCTGTATCCGTGGCTGGGAAATCTGGTGGTGCGCCCCGACCGCCGCGGCGAGGGAATCGGCCTTGCGATGCTGCGCTGGAGCGCAAAGGCGTGCCGTGAGCTGGGCTATGGGACGATGTATCTGTACACACAGCTGGACGGCTATTATGAAAAGCTGGGCTGGCAGATGTTCGGCACGGCGTGCGAGCAGGACGGGAGCGTACAGAAGCTATACCGGCTGGAGCTGTAAAAAAGGGGCGGACGCGTGTCCGCTCCTTTTTGTCTGTTGGGCACCGAAGTGCCTCTTTTGCAGTGCCACCGCAGCCGTGCCTCCGGCGGCGGCTTACGCCGCACACCGTAGGGGGCGGACGACTCTGTCCGCCCGACATTTCCGGTCTGCACCAGAGTGCCGTTGAATACGGTTACACCGCAACTGTCGCTCCGCGGGCCCATTCTTTTCTGTCTTGCCAGAAAAGAATGGGGAGAAAAGAGGCGCCTGGGACGCGTTATATTGCGCGCTGACGCGCGCGAGTTTTTAACGCCCTGTTCGGGCGCAGAATTGCAACCATTCCGATTGTTTTCAATGCGGATGAATGTACCACACGCAGTTGCAGGCAGACTGCATCAATTTCGGTTCTGCTCATTTCCGGAATACTCGGCCGGTTACGATTCTGCACAGCATGTTGTAGGGGCCGATGCCCACATCGGCCCCTACAAACACATGTGAAGAAACGAACAGGGCGGACAGAGTCGTCCGCCCCTACAAGATCGCAGTAGATGAGCACAGTTGGTCGAGTATTCCCAAAATGAGCAGAAGCAAAACCTGCTGTCCGCTATCCGCAACTGCGTGAGTACATTTGTCGGAACCATAAGCTATTGGAAAGGTATCGGCCTTGCGCCCGAACAGGGCGCTGAAAAGCATCTGCGCGTAAGCGCCATAAATCGCTCTTCAGCGTCTCTTTTTGCATACTTTTTCTGACAAGCCAGAAAAAGTATGCCCGCGGAGCGACAGTTGCGGTATCGCCGCATTCAACGGCACTCCGGTGAAAGTGGTCAATCGAACGGCTCAGTGCGCGGCGGAGAGGCGCTCGCGCTTCCATTGCAGATATTCGTCGTAGGTGCCTGGGCGGTCGAGAATCGAGCCGTCGGGCTGGAACTCGATGACGCGGTTGCAGGCAGTCTGCAAAAGCTCATGGTCATGCGAAGCAAGCAGAATATTTCCTGGGAAAGCGCACAGGCCCTTGTTGACGGCCTGAATGGCCTCCATGTCCAGATGGTTGGTCGGCTGATCCAGCAAAATGACGTTTGCGCCGGAGAGCATCATGCGCGAGAGCATGCAGCGCACCTTTTCGCCGCCGGACAGGACGTTGACGGGCTTAAACACCTCGTCGCCGGAGAACAGCATCCGGCCGAGGAAGCCGCGCAGGTACACATCGTCCTTTTTCGCGGAGAACGGGCGAATCCAATCGACAAGGCTTTCCGTGTGACCGTCAAAATATTCGCTGTTATCTTTGGGCAGGTAGCTGGTTGTGACGGTCTGGCCCCATTTCACGGTGCCCTCGTCCGGTTCCAGCTCGCCTGTCAGAATTTTGAACATGGTCGTCTGCGCCAGTTCGTTTTCACCGACAAAGGCAATCTTGTCGTTCTTGTTGACAATAAAGCTGACCTTATCCAGAAGCTTTACGCCGTCGACCGTCTTGCTGACGTCGGTGACAAAGAGAATATCCTTGCCGACCTCGCGTTCGCGCTCGAAGCCTACGAACGGATAGCGCCGGCTCGACGCGGGCATCTCCTGTACGGAGAGCTTATCCAGCAGACGGCGGCGGGAGGTGGCCTGACGGCTCTTGCTCCGGTTGGCGGCAAAACGGGAGATGAAGGTCTGAAGCTCGGCGATTTTTTCCTCGTTGCGCTTGTTCTTGTTGCGGATGAGCTGCTGAATCAGCTGAGAGGATTCATACCAGAAATCGTAGTTGCCGACATACTGCCGTATTTTTCCGTAGTCGATATCGACAATATGCGTGCAGACGGTGTTGAGGAAGTGGCGGTCGTGGCTGACAACGATGACAAGGCCGGTGTCCTCATAGTCCATGATGAAGTTTTCCAGCCAGTCGATGGCCTCAATGTCAAGGTTGTTCGTCGGCTCGTCGAGCATGACGATGTCGGGCTTGCCGAACAGCGCCTGCGCAAGCAGGACCTTGACCTTGTCGCGGCCGTCGGTGTTGCCCATCAGGTCATAATGCTGCTCGACAGGGATGCCGAGGCCCTGCAAAAGGCGGCTGGCGTCGGATTCGGCCTCCCAGCCGTCCATTTCGGCGAACTCCGCCTCCAGCTCGCTGGCGCGAAGGCCGTCGGCCTCGGTGAAGTCCTCCTTTTCGTACAGCGCGTCCTTTTCCTTCATCACCTGATACAGGCGGGGATTGCCCATGATGACCGTGTCAAGGATGGTATACCCGTCATACTGAAACTGATCCTGCTTCAGGACGGACATTCTGGCGCCGGATTTGATGCTGATTGTGCCGGTGGTCGGCTCCAGCTCGCCGGAGAGGATTTTCAGGAACGTGGATTTGCCCGCGCCGTTCGCGCCGATGACGCCGTAGCAGTTGCCGGGCAGAAATTGCAGATCGGCATTTTTGAACAGAACCGAGCCGCCGAACTGCATGGAGAGATTGGAAATGGTAAGCATGTGCGTTCTCCTTGTCAATATGGTTCATTTTTTCATAGTTTACCATATTTTTTCCGCGAAAGAAAGGGAGCATATGAACAGAACGTGAATTTTGCGGAAAAGACTTGCAATATCAGGAAAAGCGATTATAATACAATTAGCACTCAGAATCAGCGAGTGCTAAAATCAAAACAGGACGTGAGCCATTATGCCAAAGAAACAGTTTAAAGCAGAATCCAAACGTCTTTTGGATCTGATGATCAATTCCATTTATACCCACAAGGAGATTTTCCTGCGTGAGATCATATCCAACGCCTCCGACGCCATCGACAAGCTGGCGTATCTGTCGCTGACTGACGAAAAGGTCGGTCTGAACCGGAGCGATTTTGTCATCCAGCTGAAGGCCGACAAGGAAAACGGAACGCTGACCGTCTCCGACAACGGCATCGGCATGAGCCGTGACGAGATGGAGGAGAATCTGGGCACCATCTGCAAATCCGGCAGCCTGAAATTCAAGCAGGAGATGGAAAAGCAGGAGGAGCTGGACATCATCGGCCAGTTCGGCGTGGGCTTCTACTCGGCGTTTATGGTGGCCGATCAGGTGACGGTCATCTCCAGAAAATACGGCAGCGACGAGGCGTTCATGTGGCAGTCGTCCGGCGCGGACGGCTACACCATCCAGCCGGCCTCCCGCAAGACGGCGGGCACCGACGTGATCATGAAGCTCAAGGCCGACACCGAGGACGAAAAGTATTCGCGCTACCTCCAGCCGTTTGCCATCCAGAGTCTGGTGCGCAAGTACTCCGACTATATCCGCTATCCGATCAAAATGGAGATGGAGACGCCGCGTGTGAAGGAAGGCACCGAAAACTCCGAGAAGCCCGAGTATGAAACGGTGATGGAAAACACCACGCTCAACTCGATGGTTCCGATCTGGCAGAAGCCGAAAAAGGACGTCACGGACGAGGAATACAACAGCTTCTACAAGGAGAAGTTCTTTGACTTTGAGGACCCGATCGCGACCATCCACGCCAGCGTTGAGGGCGCGGTAACATACAAGGCGCTGCTGTATATTCCGGCCAAGGCGCCGTATGATTTCTACACCAAGGACTTCAAAAAGGGGTTGCAGCTGTATTCCTCCGGCGTCATGATCATGGAAAACTGCGCCGATCTGCTGCCCGATTGCTTCCGCTTCGTGCGCGGCATTGTCGATTCTCAGGATCTGAGTCTGAACATCTCGCGTGAGATGCTTCAGCACGACCGGCAGCTGAAGGTCATGGCGGCCAATCTGGAAAAGAAGATCAAGGCGGAGCTGACCAGACTGTGCGAGAACGACCGCGAGAAGTATGAGAAATTCTTCACCGCGTTCGGCGTTCAGCTGAAATACGGCGTGGTCGCCGACTATGGGCAGAAGAAAGAGCTGCTGCAGGACCTGCTTCTGTACTGGTCGGAGAAGGAGGACAAGTTTGTCACCCTCAAGCAGTATGCCGACGCCATGCCCGAGGATCAGAAGTATATCTACTATGCGGCAGGCGAAAGCCGCGGCCGTCTTGCGCAGCTGCCGCAGCTGGCACAGCTGAAGGCGAAGGGCTATGATGTGCTGTTCATGACCGACGAGGTCGACGAGTTCATCCCCACGACGCTGCACAAGTACGCCGACAAGGAGTTCCGCAGCATCAGCGCCGAGGATCTGGGTCTTGCCACCGAGGAGGAAAAGAAGGCTGCCGAGGAAAAGGCCGAGCAGTCGAAAACAACGCTGGACTTCGTAAAGGAGACGCTGGGCGACGCGGTCAAGGATGTGCGCCTGAGCGCGAATCTGGGCGACAGCCCCGTGTGCATCGTCCCGGGCGAGGGCATGACGTTTGAGATGGAGAAATACTTCCGCCGCGTCAGCCCCGAAATGGACGCAAAGGCCGAGCGCATTCTGGAGCTGAACCCCGACCATCCCGTGTTTGCGGCATTGCAGCTTGCCGTGGCGCAGGATCCGGAAAAGGCGAAGCGCTATGTTGAGATTCTGCATACACAGGCGCTGCTGATGGCGAATCTGCCGGTGGACAACGCCGCGGAGTATACCAGACTGGTCTGTGAGCTGATGATATAAGATGCAAATGGTGGAAAACCTGCCCCGACGTTTGTCGGGGCAGGTTTTTGCTGCTGTGTAAAAAGGCAGATAACGCTGTCCATTCAGCACTCCCCTGCACGCAGCCGCCGCGGCACGCCTTTCCCCTTGACGCTGCGCGGCGCAATGCGTTATACTGAGCATGGCGGAACACGCCGAATCCGGATGAAATGTGAGGAATTGCCATGCTTTGTATCAAGAACGGCCGCATTCATGACGCGGTTCACCGCGAACCGTATCCGGCCGATATTCTGATCGAGAACGAAAAAATCGTACAGATCGGTGAAAATCTGTGCGCTGAGGAGACAATTGACGCGGCGGGACTGGACGTCTACCCTGGGTTTGTGGACGCACACAGCCATATCGGTCTGGATGGCTACGGCGAACCAGGCGTGGATTATAACGAGATGAACGATATCTGCTGTCCGCAGCTACGCGCCATCGACGGCATCGACCCGATGGACGAGAGCTTTGTCTACGCGCGAAACGCGGGCGTCACCTGCGTATGCACCGGACCAGGCAGCGCGAACGTTCTGGGCGGCACATTTACGGCCATCAAGACGGCCGGAAAGCGCATCGACGATATGGTCGTGAAGCAGGCGGCTGCGATGAAGTGTGCGTTCGGTGAGAATCCGAAGCGCTGCTACAAGTCCAAGTGCGATTCGTCACGCATGACGACGGCGGCGATTCTGCGCGAGGCGCTGATGAAAGCGCGGCTGTACATGCAGAAAAAGGAGGCTGCCGGAGACGATGTATCCAAACAGCCTGCGTTTGATATGAAGCTGGAGGCGCTGATTCCGGTGCTGCGCGGCGAAATTCCGCTCAAGGCGCATGCGCACCGCGCGGACGATATCTTTACCGCCATCCGCATCGCAAACGAATTTGGCGTGCGCCTGACGCTGGAACACACGACCGAGGGGCATCTGATTGCCGACGAGCTGGCAAAGACCGGACTGTGCATGGCGGTCGGCCCGTCGCTCGGCCATGCGACCAAGGTAGAGGTCCGCAACAAGTCATGGAAAACGCCCGACATTCTCACGCGCGCGGGCTGTCACGTGTCGATCATCACCGACTGCACCGTCATTCCGCAGCAGTACCTGCCGCTGTGTGCCGGCATGGCCGTCAAGGCGGGCATGGACCCGTTTGAGGCGCTGAAGGCCATCACGATCCATCCTGCCGAGCATATCGGCATCGCCGACCGTGTTGGATCGCTGGAGGCGGGCAAGGACGCCGACATTGTGATCGTCGACGGCTCGCCGTTCGAGGTCTCCACCACAGTCCAGCGTGTGCTGATCAACGGGAAAACTGTTTTTTCCATCTGAGTAAAGCCGGCCTGCGCCGGAGTGTGCAGAGGGGCGGACATTTGTCCGCCTCTTTTTTGTTCGGTTGACACCGGATTGCCGTTGATGCGGTGGGACCGCAAAAGAAACACTCCGGTGAATACCGGAAAATAGCCGGCAGAGTCGCCGTTCTCTACAGGGCGCGCTGCAAATCGTCTGCGGAGCGGCCGCAGCGGTGCAATTGCCTAAAGCACGCCGTACTCCTTCAGAATTCCGCACATCTGCGTCACACGCGCGTCCCACGAGCAAGCATGGCCGGCCTCGATACGTGCCTGTGTGCGTGCCGGCTGCGTGTCGTTCAGCGCCTCGGCGCAGCAGCGGATAAACGCCTCTGCCGTGTCGGCGATATGGATAAGCTCGGCGTATTGCAGAATCTGTTCGGGCTGGCGCGTGGAGACAATCGGCTTGCCCGTCGCAAGATACTCATAGAATTTCAGCGGGCTGACGTCTCTGCTCAGATCACTTTCGGCAAAGAGATTGAGGCACGCGTCAAACTGGGCCAGATATTCCGGCAGCTTTTCGTTCGGGCGCAGACCCAGAAAATGCACGTTCGGCAGCGCCTTCAGCTCGCCCAGCGCCGCCCCTGGCTTTTCCGCGCCGATCCAGACAAAGCTCCACTCGGGATGCGCCTTTGCGGCGGCGGCGGCAAAGCCGTACTCGATGCAGGGTTGAAGTGCGCCGACAAAGCCGAAAATCGGGTGCGGGATGCCGTTCAAATCTTCCGGCGCGGGCAGCGGCTGCGCCGCGCGGGAAAAGCGCTCAAAATTCGCGCCGTTCGGGATAAAGCTTGTTTTCATGTTCACCGTGCGCAAACGCTCGGCCAGCGGCTCGGCCGTGGCAAAGACGGCGTCGCATTTTGCCGCCAGCTCCAGTTCCTCCGCATCGACCAGCGCCGGATTCATCAGTCCGCCATAAGCCGAATGCCGGTCGACGCAGTCGTAAACCAGCGCGCTGTGCGGAATTGCGTCCACAGCGTCAACCGTCACGGGCGAATAGACCCACAAAACCGGCTTTTCAAAGCCGTGCTCGCGCATTTTCTCCCGCACAAAGCGCGCGATGCGCTTCTGGTTCAGGCGGTTGACCGCACGGGATTTGTTGAAAAACGGCAGAACCGGCGGCAGGCTGTACACGGTGATATTGCTCTGCGGCGAAACACCGGCGTTTTTATAGGCCCGCATCAGCGGCCTTGCTCGCCGGTCCTTCAGCGGCGCAATCACCGTGGCTGACGGGTCAAAATACAGGATTTCCGCGTCCGGAATGCGGCTCATGACCTGCTGCTTGCGCGTGGGGATGGGATACCATGGCGAGGTTGCCAGACAAACGATCTGTTTCATATTCACTCCTCCAGAAGTCCGCGTGCGATGGTCTCGTTTTCACACGCAAGCGCGCGCAGGCGCGCAACGCTGTATGCCTCGCGGTCGTTCAGCGCCGCGTCCGTCAGCGCGCGCAGATTCTCCGCCGTCACATCCTCAAACGCGACGCAGTGCTTCTGCCCGATGTAACGCATGAAGCCCGTGACCTTCGGATCATACGACACCGCGACCAGCGGCGCGCCCACGCTGGAGGCGAAAATCAGTGTATGCAGGCGCATCGACACAATCACACGCATTTTCCGCATCATGCCGATGATCAGCTTTTCGTCCTGCGGCGCGGTGATCAGCGCGCTGGGACAGTCCAGCTCCGCCGCCGTCCGGCGGCACGGCTCTACGTCACGGTCCGGCTCCAGCGCGAAAAATACCGGCGTCAGTCCGTATTTTTTGTTTACATAATTTGCGGCTTCCACAAACGCCTGTTTTTTCTCCGCAAAGCCGGCCCAGGGCCGCAGGACAAACAGCGCATACTGTCCGTTCGGGTCCAAAGCGTTGAGCTGAAGAAAGCTGTCCACCGCGCCGGCCGTCCCTGCCTCCAGCAAAAGTGCGGGGTCCGCCGTCACATGCACGTCCGGCCGCGTCACGCCCATCAGGCGCAGTTCCTCGGCCGATAAATCCTCGCGCAGCGTGATGGCGTCCACACAGCGGTTGATGATTTTTGCGGCAAAGCGGCGGTCATGCGCGCCGTTGACCGGCCCGATGCCGCAGCCGTACATCAGAACGCGGTTGCCCGCGCACTTTGCAAGCCAGATGCTGATGAGGTAGTAGTACAGCGAGCGGTTGCTGGTCTGATTCTGAATCAGGCTTCCGCCGCCGGAGATATACAGCTTTGTCCGCCGCATCACCGGCAGAAACGCAAACGGATTGAACACATGCACCGAGCCGACGTGGTAATTCAGCCGCGTCTGCCTCGGGTTGTGTGACAGCACATACACCGGCATGTCGCAGTCGATGCTTTTCATCTGCCGCAGAATTGCCTTCAGAATTGCGTCGTCTCCGGCGTTGCCCTTGCCGTAGGCGCCGCAGATCAGAACACCGGCGCGCTTCCTTTCCGGCGCGTGCTCACGCCGCAGGATTGTCCGGTAGATTTCCAGCTGCTTTTCCAGCGTCGCGTCGATGGAAAACTCATGCGAGGCCTTTTCGTACAGGTTTTCGCCCAGCTGGCGGCGCATCGCGGCGCTCTGCGCCAGGCGTGTCATGCACGCGCCGAGAGACACTTCGTCCTGCGGCGGGAAAAGCAGGCCCGTCACGCCGTGCTCGATGATATACGGAATGCCGCCGACGTTCGACGCGATTGTCGCGCAGCGCATCCGCGCGCCCTCGGTGATGGCATACGGGAACGTCTCGGAGATGGAGGTCAGGGTATTGACGTCGATGGCATTGTAGAAGCTGTCCATGTCTGTTACCCATCCGGCGAACACGCAGCTGCCCTTCGGGCACAGCTCGGCGGCCAGCGCCTCCAGCATCTGCCGCTGTTCTCCGTCGCCCGCAATCAGCAGGCGGATATCCGGCTGCTCCTTCTGCGCGAGGGCAAAGCCGCGGATGAGCGTTGCCACGTCCTTGACGGGGTCCAGCCGCGCGGCGATGCCGAAAACCACGCTCTCCGCGTCCGTTTCCAGTCCGACCGAGCGCAGATATTCCTCCCGCGTCAGCTTTGGCACGACCGGTGTAAAATCAATGCCGTTATAGATGGAGAACATCGTCTGCGGGTCAAAGCCGCGCGAAATGAGCATCTGCGCCACCGCGTCCGACACGCCGATGTGATAGTCGAACATCCGCAGCGCAATTGTATTGATCGTGCCGTAGCTCAGACGGCGCAGCGGGCTTCCCAGATAATCCAGCCGGTAGTCCGAATGCACCGTTGTCACAATGGGCACGCGGATTTTCCGCCGCAGAATCGCACCCATCATATTTGCGCGCGAGCCGTGGCAGTGAACAATCTCAAACTGCTCGTCCGCAATCATTTTCTCAAGCAGCGCAATGGCTCTCGGCACGCCGCAGCTCAGCACCTTCGTATCGATGCCCATCTGCCGCGCGTCGGCGGCAAACTGGCCCTCGGTAAAGCAGACCAGACGCGCGGTCTGCGTCCGTCCAAGCCCCTGAACCAGAGATAAAACGTGCGTTTTTGCGCCGCCGACGTCGCCGCCGGAAATCAGATGCAGAATCTTCATACACAAATCACCCAAAATCGGAAAACGGGCTTGTTTCTTGCCCGCATATCCGTTAAAATAGATAGACATAATATCCGTCTGCCGGATATCCGGCAGCGCCGCTCTGCGCCGCTGCCGAAAACATTATAGTATATTTCCGGCACGGAATCAATTCCAATTACCCTGGAGGCGTCCCATGAAGTTTATTGATGAAAAGGGCCGGCTGTTCGGCAAAATCAATCTGATCGACCTGCTGGTGATTCTGCTGGTTGTCGCGGCCGCTGCGGCCGTGATCTGGAAAACCGTCGGCCAAAAAGCCGCCGCATCCGTACAGGCCGAGCCCATCCGTGTGACCTACACCGTTCTGTGTGAGGACGTGCCGCAGGATATCTGCGACTACGCCGAAACACAGGTGGGCGAAAAGCTTCTGAACAACGCAAAGCTTCTGGACGCGGAGATCGTCTCCTGCGAAAGCACGCCGATGGGCGGCGCGGAGACAGACGGCCACTGCCAGCTGCGCATCACCATCGAGGCCGCCGCGGAAACCGGCAGCAACGCCTATAAGGTCTCGACACAGGAGGTCCGCGTTGGCTATGAATACACCGTCAAGACGCCGTATTTCGAGCTGGCCGGCGTGATCAGCGATCTGGAGGTCCGCAATGGATAAGCTTCTCGCCGGAAGCGTTTTCTGGCGCGTCTGCACGGCGGTCGCCGCGTGGCTTGCCGCGCTGGGCCAGTCATGCGTGCTGTTCCGGACGCTTGGCCGGTGGTGGCGCGGCTCGGCGATCTGCACATGGTTTTGCCGGCGGCTCGGCGCGGAACCGAGGCCGACTGCCGAGTCCGGAACGACGCTGGCACTGAACCGGCTGAATATCCGGCTGGCGCAGCGGCACAACCTGAAAACGGCGTGGCCGTATTCCGTGCTCGGACGCGCCTACGGCGCGGTCATGCGCTGCGGACGTGAAAGCCGTCTGTTCGGCTGGCTGTTTGCCGGCGGGGCAGAGTCGCTGCTGCTGTTTGCGCTCGGAATCTATGTGCTGATCGACTATCTGCTGCGCAGCGTGCTGAGCGTGCCGCTGCTCTCCTCCGTCTGGGATGAGCTTCTGATGCTCTTCGCGCTCTTCTGGCTGGTCTGGCAGCGGATGGACCGTGTCAGTCCGCTGCGCACGCGCGTCAATCCGCTGGATCTGCCGGTCTGCATCTTTCTGTGCACGGGCTTTGTGCTGATGAACGTTGTCTCCCCGTATTTTTCCATCCAGATCAACGGCTACCGCGCCACGGTGCAGTATCTGCTGTGGTTCTTCCTGCTTACGCGCATCCTGCGCGATACGCGCGACGTGCTTCAGCTGTATCTGGTGCTGATTGCGGTGGCGTTTGTGCTGGCGCTGCACGGAATTTATCAGTATATCGCCGGCGTGCCGATGCCGGCCAGCTGGGTCGCCGCGGCGGAGACCGCCGTGCGCACGCGCGTCTACTCCATTTTTGGCAGCCCCAACATCATGGGCGACTACATGGTCATCTTTGCGCCCATGGCTGTCGGACTGGCTTACTACAGCGATAAAAAATCCGTTCGGGCGCTGGCGTGGGCCGCCGCACTGTGCATGTGCGTGGCGTGCCTGTTTACCATGTCGCGCGGCGCGTGGGTCGCCATGGCTGTCGCCATCGCGCTGTTTATCGTACTGGTTGACCGGCGGCTGATCTGGCTGGTGCTGCTGGGCGGCGCATGCCTGACGCTGGTTCCATTTGTGCGCACACGCATCGCGTTCCTGTTCACCGACGAATTCATCGCGGCCAACACCAACGGCGGCCGCGGCGAACGCTGGGTGTTCGGTATGGAGCTGCTGCGGAAAAACAGTCCGATGCTGGGCGTGGGCCTGGGCATGTTCGGCGGCGCGGTGGCCATGCAGAACCGGGTGCTGGACTGGATTCAGTATTTCTACATGGACAACTACTATATGAAGATCTTTGTGGAAATGGGCTATGTGGGCCTTGCCGCGTTTGCGCTGATGCTGGTGTGCTGGCTGCATACCTGCTGCCGCGCGCTGTTCCGCACGCGCACAAAGGGCGCGCCCATGACCGGCCGCGTCTATCCACTCTGCGCCGGAATGTTCAGCGGCCTTGCGGGCGTGCTGGTACACTGCTATTTTGAAAACATTTTTGAACAGCCGTATATGATGGTCTATTTCTGGGTCATCACGGCGATGATTGTCTGGCTCGGCTTTCTGCGCGCGCCCGAGCGCGCCGCGCACGGCCGGAGATAGGGAGGCTGCGCCATGCCAAAACCGGTTCTTCTGATTTGCAATGTCCCTGCGAAGCGCGCGGCAAAGCTCCGCGCGGCGGCGGTCCGGATGGGCGTCCGCGTCCGCGCGGTGGCAAAATGGGAATATCTGAATCCCATAGGCAGCTTTACCGGCGACTGCGGCAGCTTTGAAAGCATGTACGACGGCGAGGGCTTCCATGACGAGCTTCTGGTGCTGGCGCATTTTCCGCAGTCGCTTTTCACCGCGTTTTTACAGCAGCTGCGCGCCATGTCCCTGAGCATTCCGCTCAAGTGCGTTCTGACCGAGCAGAACCGCGGCTGGAACATGCTGGAGCTGCACGCGCATCTGTGCGAGGAGCGCGACGCGGCTCTGCGCGGCGAAGCGGCGCATGAGTAATGCCTGCACGGGCGGACGGATGTCCGCCCATTTTCCGTATTCACCGGCCTGCGGCTAAATGCGGTAACACCGCAGCCGTGCCTTCGGCGACCTACTTTTTCTGTTGCGCCAGAAAAAGTAGGCAAAAAGATGCGCTTGGAGACGCGTTATATTGCGCGCTGACGCGCGCGAAATTATATTTGACGCCCTATTCGGGCGCAAAACTGTGACTGTCCCGATGGCTTTTAGTTCCGATATTGCTTACGGGTTTGCAGGGGCCGATGCCCACATCGGCCCATTTGGTCAATTTCGAATTCGCCACAGATTTCCGCGAAACCGGCGTGCACTGCACGGGCCGATGTAGGCATCGGCCCCTACAAACATATACAATAGAACACAAATATTGTGCACCATCGGCGAATTCGTAGATGCGTTCTGCGTTCCACGGCAGCGTGTTTTGCCATCCCCTTGCGTAGCAACTGCTATCGATGGGAACGTTGCCACCACGCAGGCGGCGCTGTAGTTCAGTTTTATATAGAGATTTTCGTGTGCTGGCTGTAATGTTCTTCTACGGGGTCCTTCTGTGGCTTTGCGGTACAATCCGATCCGCATCCAGCGTCTCTTTTTGCATACTTTTTCTGACAAGCCAGAAAAAGTATGCCCGCGGAGCGACGGTTACAGTGTCGCTGTAAAAACGGCAGTTCCGGTGCCAACCGGACAAGCGGGCCGATGCGGTCGCCGGCCCCTACAGCGCGCGGCATAATACCGTCGCTGGAGGCACGGCGGCCTACCGCAAATTCAACACATCTGGTGAAACCAGTAAAAAAGGGGCGGACATTTGTCCGCCCCCCTTTTGATATTTCTATTCGCCTGCCGCTTTCAGCAGCACGCTGAGCAGCGCCTCGCGGCCAAGACCGCTTTCCGCGGAAAACGGAATCAGCGCAACCGCCTCCGGCAGCGCGAGGGTCTCGCGGATGCAGGCCAGATTCGGCTCGATTTCGCTTTTCTTCAGCTTGTCCATCTTGTTTGCCACGACCACAAACGGTCTGCCGCTGGCCTTGAAGTACTCGGCCATGGTCACGTCGTTGGTCGTCGGCTTATGCCGCGCGTCGACGATCATGACGCCGTAGTCAATGGTGTCCTCGGCGGCAAAATATGCCTCCATCAGCCGGCCCCAGCGTTCCTTTTCCTTCATCGGCACCTTGGCATAGCCATAGCCGGGCAGGTCAACCAGATAGATTTTATTGTCGATGCGGAAAAAGTTGATGTGCGTGGTCTTGCCGGGCGCCTCGCCGACGCGGGCAAAATTCTTGCGCAGGAGGAGCTTGTTGATCACGGACGATTTTCCGACATTGGACTTGCCCGCGAACGCGATCTGCGGCAGGCCGTCCTTCGGGCAGTCCGCAACCGCCGTCACCGAGCGGATAAATTCCGCGTTGTGCAGGTTCATATGCGCCCCCTCACTGCCGGATGCCAGGCTTGCGGCGCGGCCGTCCGGCCGACGGAAGCTGCATCGCGTCGGTGTGTTCCGGTTCCGCCGCCTCACCGAGCGGCTGCTCGGAAAAGCGCCGGCCGAAGTCCAGCGCCGTCTCAATCACGCTGTCCACATGGCGGACGGTGATAAAATTCAGCGCACTTCTGACCGTCTGGTCGATCTGTTCCAGATCTTTGGCGTTGGCCTCTGGAATAATGACCGTCCGAATCCCGTGCCGCAGCGCAGCCATGGTCTTTTCCTTCAGGCCGCCGATGGCCAGCACGCGGCCGCGGATGGAAATCTCGCCCGTCATGGCGATATCGCGCCGCACCGGCGCGCCGGTCAGCGCCGAAACAATCGCCGTACAGACCGTAATGCCGGCCGACGGACCATCCTTGGGAATCGCGCCCTCTGGGAAATGGACATGAATATCCTTTGTCTTGTAGAAGTCCGGCGCAATGCCGAAATGCGCCGTGCGCGAGCGGATATAGCTCACCGCAGCATGGACGGATTCCTTCATCACATCGCCCAGATTGCCCGTCAGCTCCAGCTTGCCGGAGCCGTCGACCACATTGACCTCGACCTCCAGCGTCTCGCCGCCGACCGCAGTCCACGCAAGACCCGTGACCAGACCCACGGGGTCGGCCGCCGGAAGCACATCGGGCAGGAATTTCCGCACGCCCAGATAGCTTTCCAGATTTGCCCCCGTGATGCTGATGCGCTTTGGCGGATTGTCCGCGACGAAGCGCATGGCGCACTTGCGGCACAGCGACGCGATTTCGCGTTCTAGATTGCGCACGCCGGATTCGCGCGTGTAGCAGGCGATCATCTCGCGGATTGCATCGTCGGAGACGCGCACGCTCCCCTTTGCGATACCGTGACGCGA
Organism: uncultured Oscillospiraceae bacterium; assembly: GCA_934661735.1. GTDB lineage: Bacteria > Bacillota > Clostridia > Oscillospirales > Oscillospiraceae > CAG-170. Next base: position 16,470 of record CAKUJN010000004.1, on the reverse strand, counting down.
GAGCTGCTTCGGCAGCAGGTGCCGCCGCGCAATCTGAAGCTTTTCCTCATCGGTGTATGAGCCAAGCTCAATGACCTCCATCCGATCGAGCAGGGCCCGCGGAATGGTGTCGGTCGTATTGGCGGTGGTGATGAACATACACTGGCTCAGGTCAAACGGGACCTCCAGATAGTGATCGCGGAACGAGCCGTTCTGCTCGGAATCCAGCACCTCAAGAAGTGCCGAGGCGGGATCGCCCTTATAATCGCTGCCCAGCTTATCGATTTCATCCAGAAGCAGCAGCGGATTTTTTGATTTTGCCTGCGCCACGGCCGCCATTACACGGCCGGGCATCGCGCCGATATACGTCTTGCGATGGCCGCGGATCTCGGCCTCGTCATGCACGCCGCCGAGCGAAATGCGCGCAAGATTTCGGTTGAGGGCATGCGCCACGGAAATGGCGACCGACGTCTTGCCGACGCCAGGAGGGCCGACCAGACACAGGATCTGCCCGGGCAGCTCCGGCGCAAGCTGGCGCACGGCCAGCGTTTCCAGCACGCGCTCCTTGACCTTTTCCAGCCCGAAATGCTCCGCGTCCAGAATCCGGCGCGCAGCCTTGACGTCCAGACGCTCTTTCGTCGTCTTATTCCACGGCAGCTCCAGCACCGCGTCCAGATATGTGCGCAGCAGCGCCGCCTCCTGTGAGCCGGCCGGCTGCTTGTTCAGGCGGGCAACCTCCTTCAGGAGCTTCTCCTCCGTGTCCTTTTCCATCCGCAGCGCGGTGATTTTTTTGCGGTATTCGTCCGCGTCCTGCGCGTCGTCGCCCTCGCCCAGCTCGTCGCGGATGGCGTGCATCTGCTCACGCAGATAATAGTCGCGCTGACCCTTGTCCACGCTCTGCTGCACCTTGTCGGAAATCTCGCTCTCCAGCTTCATGATGTCCAGCTCTTTTGCCAGCATCCGGACCGCCTGCTCCAGCCGCCGCACAGGCTGTGCCTGCTCCAGCAGCTTCTGCTTTTCCGAATATGCAAACGACGCGTTCTGCCCGATCAGATCGGCGATGAAGCCGGCGTCCTCCGAGGCGGCCAGCTGCATCAGGCTCTCCTGCATATTGCGCTGGGACAGCTCGGCAAACTGTTCGAACAGATTGTACGCCTCGCGGATCAGCGCTTCGGTGCGCGGCGTTTTTTTGCCGCACGGCTCGTCGTCCAGCCGCATGACGCGGCCGAACAGATACGGCTCGCTCTGAATCAGATCCAGAAGCGTCGCGCGGTACTGTCCCTCGACCAGAATGCGCATGTTTTCGCCCGGCAGGCGCAGCACCTGTCTGACCACGCTGACCGTACCGACCTCATACAGGTCGTCGCGCGTGGGATCGTCCTTTTGCAGATCGCGCTGCGTCACAAGGAAAATCAGCTGGTTTTCCTTGAGCGCCTCCTCCACCGCCCGCGCCGAGCGGCGGCGCCCCACGTCAAAATGGGTCAGCATCCGCGGGAATACGCACAGCCCGCGCAGCGCAAGCACCGGCAGACATGCGGGTCTTTCAAATTCACTCATGTTTTTCGTCTCCTTTCATCGGAGGTTTCGGGGCGGCATCTGCCGCTCCGCAGGGAAATATACAGAAAAAGGGGGCGGAAAGCCCCCTTTTACGTCGGATTTCATTTCTCCGGACAACACGGCACAGTCTGCCGCCCTGTCCGCTTATAATGTGACGCCGGCGTTCCGGATGGGAGCGCGGGGCTTGGACGCGTCGCGGGTCACAACCGGCTTTTCGCCCTTGCGGACGCACGCCTCAGTGATCAGCACGCTCTGGATGGTGGGGTCGGACGGAATCTCAAACATGATATTCGTCATCAGACTCTCCATAATGGCGCGCAGGCCTCTCGCGCCGATCTGGCGCTCGATCGCCTTTTCGGCGATGGCCTGAAGCGCGCCCTCCTCAAAGCTGAGCGCGACATGGTCATAGCCCAGAAGCTTATGATACTGCTTGCACAGGGCGTTCTTCGGCTCGGTCAGGATGCGGACCAGATCGTCCTTGCTGAGGCTGCTCAGCGACGTGATGACCGGCAGACGGCCGACCAGCTCGGGAATGATGCCGAACTTCAGCAGATCGTGCGGCTGCACCAGTTGGAACAATCTGCCCACGTCGCGCTTTGCGCGGCTTTCCAGCGGCGCGTCAAAGCCAATGCTGGACTTATCGGTACGCTGCTCGATGATCTTGTCCAGGCCGTCGAATGCGCCGCCGCAGATGAACAGAATGTTCGTCGTGTCGATCTGAATGAACTCCTGCTGCGGGTGCTTGCGTCCGCCCTGCGGCGGGACGTTTGCGACGGTTCCCTCGAGGATCTTCAGCAGCGCCTGCTGCACACCCTCGCCGGAGACGTCGCGGGTGATGGAGGTGTTTTCGCTCTTGCGGGCGATTTTGTCCATCTCGTCGATATAGATGATGCCGCGCTCGGCAAGCTCCACGTCAAAATCCGCAGCCTGCAAGAGCCGCAGCAGAATGTTTTCCACATCCTCGCCCACATAGCCCGCCTCGGTCAGCGTGGTCGCGTCGGCGATGGCAAACGGCACGTTCAGGATTTTTGCCAGCGTCTGGGCAAACAGGGTTTTGCCGGAGCCGGTGGGGCCGATCAGCAGGATATTGCTTTTCTGAAGCTCAACGTCGGCGTCCTTTTCAAAGTAAATGCGCTTATAGTGGTTGTAAACCGCCACGGACAGCGCGACCTTTGCGTCCTCCTGCCCGATGATATAGCGGTCCATGTATGTCTTGATCTCCTGAGGGGTCGGAAGCGTATCCGGCAGCTCAAGCTGGGACGTCTTACCCGCGTGCATCTCGTCGCGCAGAATGCTGGCGCACAGATCGACACACTCGTTGCAGATATATACGTTCGGTCCGGCGATAATCCGGTTAACCTGTTCCTGACGCTTGCCGCAGAAAGAGCAGCGCACGCTGTCTCTTGCCAAATTGCCCCCTCCTTTCCGGTTAAAAATCTGGGAGGCGTCGGGCCGGCCGCCCGCACGGCGGAGGCTTCCGCCGCGCTCAGTGCCGCCGGTCCGGCAGACGCTCCTTAACGGTTATAGATGACCTTGTCGATCAGGCCGTAATCTCTGGCCTCCTCGGCGGTCATGAAGTTGTCGCGTTCGCACGCGGCGGTGATGGTCTCGATGTCCTTGCCGGTATTGTCAGACAGGATTTTGTTCAGGCGCTTCTTGATGATCTCCATCCGCTTAATGTGGATGGCCATGTCCGTGACCTGACCCTGTGTGCCGGCGGACGGCTGATGGATCATGATTTCGGCGTTGGGAAGCGCGATGCGCTTGCCCTTCGTGCCCGAGGACAGCAGGAACGCGCCCATGGACGCCGCCAGGCCCACGCAGATGGTGGATACATCGCACTTGATGTACTGCATGGTGTCATAGATCGCCATGCCGTCGGTGACGGAGCCGCCAGGGCTGTTGATGTAGAACTGAATGTCCTTGTCGGGGTCCTGTGCTTCAAGATACAGCATCTGCGCCACAATCAGGCTGGCGGAGTTGTTGTCCACCTCGCCGGAGAGGAACACGATGCGGTCATTGAGCAGGCGGGAAAAAATGTCGTAGGAGCGCTCGCCGCGGCTGGTCTGCTCCACAACATACGGAACCAAATTCATAAATGCCGCTCCTTTCTTCGGATGAAACATTCTAACCGTTCAGGAGGGAAATTATTCCTTGTTTTCCTCCTGTGCCGCCTCGGCAGTCTCTTCGGTTTCAGCCTTCTTGGACTTTCTGGCGGTCTTTTTGGCGGTTTTCTTTTCCTCGATGGCAACCGCGTTGTCAACGATCAGTCTGACAGCCTTCTTCGCGGCCAGATCGGCCTTGACAGCGGCGGTGTCAACCAGCTCCTTGACCTTGTCCAGCTCCATCTTGTACTGGTCGGCCAGCTTCTTCAGCTCGTCCTCAATTTCGCTCTCGGCGACCTCGATCTTCTCCTGATCGACGATCTGGCTGAGCAGGATGTTCGAACGGACGGTCGTCTCGGCCATCGGACGCATGGACTCGCGCAGCTTTCTCAGGTCGCCGCCCATCATCTTGGCATAGTCGGCCAGCTTCATGCCCTGCATCTGAAGCTGCTGGGCAAACTGCTCCATATGGCGGTCGACCTGCTCGTCGATCATGCACGCGGGAATGTTGCAGGTCATATTCTTGCCGGCCTGCTCGACGGCGGCATTTTCAAACTCGCGGTCGGCGGCCTCCTGACGGGTTTTGGTCATTTTAGCCTTGATATCCTTGCGCAGCGCGGCAAGGGTGTCAAATTCAGAGACGTCCTTTGCAAACTCGTCGTCAAGCTCGGGGAGAATGGTCTGCTTGACCTCATGGATCTTGCACTTGAAAACGGCTTCCTTTCCGGCAAGCTCGGGGGTGTACTCCTGCGGGAAGGTGACGTTGACGTCCTTCTCCTCGCCGGCGCTGACGCCGATGAGCTGATCCTCAAAGCCAGGGATGAACGAGCCGGAGCCAAGCTTCAGCGAGTAATTTTCGGCCTTGCCGCCCTCAAACGGCTTGCCGTCGACAAAGCCCTCAAAATCGAGGACAACGGTGTCGTCCTTCTGCGCCGGACGCTCAACCGTCTCGATGCGGGCGCTGCGCTCGGCCATGCGGCCGACCTCGGCGTCAACCTCGGACTTGGCGACGGAAACGGCGGTCTTTGGCACCTCGATGCCCTTATAATCGCCGAGGGTAACCTCGGGATACAGCTCGGTGGAGATGGTCAAAACGACATTGCCGTTCTCATCCGTGTCCATATCGGCAACGGACGGCTGGCCAACGGCCTTCAGCTGCTGGCCGACGATCGCCTGCTCATAGATCTCGGGGAAAATTTCGTTGACCGCATCCTCATAGAATACCTTTGCGCCGTACATGCTCTCGACGACCTTGCGCGGGGCCTTGCCCTTGCGGAAGCCTGGGATCATGATGTCCTTCTTGCACTTGGCATACGCCTTGTTCAGGGCATTTTCAAACTCTGCCTTTTCAATTTCGACAACGACCTTTGCGCTGCCCTTTTCTTTTTCTACGCTTTTGACGTTCATTGTGGTTTTCCTCCTATGTGGTGCGGCCGTTTCGCCGTAGTTCACCGATTTTGAATCCGTAATATTCTATCAGACTTTTTTCAAGATTTCCACATCTATTTTCTGTTTTTGCAGAAAGTTTTAGAATTCTTCATTTTTTCGGCCGATTTTAACCGGTCAGGGCAGCACCCTGACCGGTTTGAAGTTTACATAATCTGCGGATACCAGCCGCAACTCCGTTCCGCGATACCCGCCCTGAAACGCCAGCCGGAGGCTTTCGGCATGCAGATGGCCGTAATAGCACGCGCGCACGCCGTACTGTTCCAGAAGCGCCAGAATCTCCGGACACTCATATCCGGCATATTTCGGCGGATAGTGCAGAAAGCAGAGCTTGTCCCGCTCCCCCGCCGCCTTCAGCGACGTCTCCAGCCGTCCCAGCTCGCGGCGGAACACCTTTTCGTCGTGCGTGCCCTGCCGGTCCTCCTCATAGAACCAGCCGCGCGTGCCGCACAGCGCCGTGTCGCCGTAGAACCAGCAGTTATTGTTCAGCACGAACATGTTTTCAAATCCGTTTTCCGCGCAGAAGCGGTAAAACTTCGCCGCCGTGGACCACCAGTAGTCATGGTTGCCCTTGAGAATGATTTTCCGGCCTGGAATTGCGGAGATAAACGCGAAATCCTCCCGCGCATGCTCCAGATCGAGCGCCCAGCTCAGATCGCCCAGAAGCACCGTCGTATCCTCCGGCCCGATAACGGAAAGCCCCTCGCGAAGCTTGTCCACATAGCCGACCCAGCGGCCGCCGAACACGTCCATCGGCTTGTCCGCACCGAAGGACAGATGCAGGTCGCCAATCGCGTACAGCGCCATTACAGCAGCTCCGCCACAGCGCGCGGCATATCCTCTTTCCGCACGCACTCGGTAAAGCGCACGCGCCTGCCCGCCAGCTGCGCCAGCGGCGCGGGCGCAGGCCGTCCGGTCAGCTCGGCCAGCTGACCGATGATGGCGGTACCGGATTTCTGCTCGGTGCAGCCAAGTGCGCGCAGAACGCTTGCGCAGAACTTGAACGGGCTTGCCGTCGAGGCAATGACCGTCCGGCGCGTGTCGCCGGTCTGCGCGCGGTACTGCTCCAGCACGTTCCATGCGACGGCTGTATGCGTGTCGGGCAGGTAATGCGCGGTTTCATACGCCTCGCGGATAGTCTGCTCCGTGCCCTCGTCGCCGCAGAAGCCCGCCGCGAAAATTTCGCCGATTTTCGCCCTCAGCCCGTCCGAAACGGTATAGCGTCCGGTTTCAGAAAGCTGCGCCATATAGCCGCGCACCGCCTCGTCCGAGCCGCTCAGCAGATACAGCAGACGCTCAAGATTTGAAGAAATCAGGATGTCCATCGACGGCGACTCGGTGGCGTAGAACGGCCGGTTGCGGTCGTAGGTTCCCGTTGTGATAAAATCCGTCAGGACGTTGTTCGCGTTTGACGCGCAGATCAGCTTCCCGACCGGCAGGCCCATGCGCTTTGCATAGAAGGCGGCCAGAATGTTGCCGAAGTTTCCGGTCGGGACGCAGAAATTGACCGCCTCGCCCGCGGCAATTCTTCCGGCGGCGCGCAGGTCGCACCACGCGGAAATATAATACACAATCTGCGGCAGCACGCGGCCCCAGTTGATGGAGTTTGCCGAGGAGAAGAAGCAGCCTCTTTCCGCCAGCTCAGCGCGCAGCGCCGCGTCGGAGAACATCTTCTTCACGCCCGTCTGCGCATCGTCAAAGTTGCCCCTGACCGCGCAGACGCCGACGTTTCCGCCCTCCTGCGTGACCATTTGCAGCTTCTGAATGTCCGAAACGCCGCCGTCCGGATAGAATACCAGAATTTTTGTATGCGGCACGTCGCGGAAGCCCTCAAGCGCAGCCTTGCCGGTGTCGCCCGAGGTCGCCACCAGAATGCAGGCCGTCTTTTCCTCGCCCGTTTTCTTCAGCGACGCCGTCAGCAGATACGGCAGCATTTGCAGCGCCATGTCCTTGAACGCGCATGTCGGCCCGTGCCACAGCTCCAGAACCGACGTTTTGTCGTCGATCTCCGCCAGCGGCGCGACGGCGCTTGTGTCAAATTTCGCGGGGCCGTAGGCCTTCTGCGCGTATTCGCGCAGCTCGTCCTCGGTAAACTCGTCCAGATACAGCTTCATGACGCGCACGGCGCGCTCGACATAGCTCAAATGCGTCAGCGCCTCCAGCTCTGCGGCGCTCAGCTGCGGAATCGTCTCCGGCAGGAACAGACCGCCGTCGCGGCTGAGTCCCTGTGCGATGGCCTGCGCCGCGGTGTAGCGCAGCGAGCTGTCTCTTGTACTTACATAGCGCATGCTTTCAAAACCTCCATCCACGAACCGCAGAGCAGACTCTGCATGGTTTTCTCCGAATAGCCGCATCCGGCCAGATACGCCGCAAGCGTCCGGTGATGCTCCACACCCGTGAAGCCAGCCGGAAGCTCCGTCGTGCCGTCCAGATCCAGCCCGACCGCAATGTGCCCCTCCCCGCCGAGCTCCAGAAAATGGTCCAGATGGCGGCGGAAGCCGTCAAGCGTCGCGGCTCCATTCTCCGACAGGAACGGCCCCACAAGGTTCAGGCCCACCGTACCGCCCAGCTGGCAGATCGCCCGAAACTGCTCATCCGTCAGATTGCGCGGGTGCGCACACAGCGCGCGGGAATTGGAATGGCTCGCAACAAGCGGCTTTTCCGCCAGCTCCGCCATATCCCAGAAGCCGCGGTCGGACAGGTGGCTCACATCCACGATCATGCCCAGCCGCTGCGCGCGGCGGAAAAACTCCTTTCCCCTTGCCGTCAGGCCCGTTCCGGTCATGCACGAGCCGGTCAGCGGGTTTTCGATGTTCCAGACCAGTGAAATCATCCGCACGCCCCGCTCATACGCCTCATCCAGCCGGCCCGCGTCGCAGTCAAGCGCCTCCGCGCCCTCGATGGACAAAAACGCCGCCGTTTTCCCCGCCTGAACAGCCGTCTCCGCGTCCTCCGCCGTGCGGCAGAGCGCCGCCAGCTCACGGTTTTCGTCCAGCTGTGCCAGAAAGTATGACAGCGCCAGCCGGTACTGCTCGCTGTGCGGCCGTCCGTCATTCAGCCATGCCGTGCAGAACGAGAAAAACTGCGCATAGCCGTTCAGACTCCGCGCCCGCTCCAGCGATATGGCAAGCCGGTTTTCCCGCAGTTCCGCGCCGTTGCGCCACAGCTCAACCGGCGTGTCGCAGTGGCCGTCAAATACAAATCGCTTCATATAAACGCATCCTCAATATGGCGCACGGCGGGCCGCCGTGTCGCGATTCCCTCCGGCGCGTAGATCTCAATCACGTCAAAGCGCGGCTGAAGCAGCGTTTCATGCGCCTCCAGCCACATCAGCGCCGTTTTCCGCAGGCGCTCCTGCTTGCGCGCGTCGACAAACTCCCGCGCCGCGCCGTATCCGGCGGAGCGCCGGAGCTTGACCTCTGCAAATATCAGCCAGCTTTCGTCCTCCGCGATCAGGTCGATCTCGCCGTAGCGGCTGCGGTAATTGCGCGCCGTGACGGTGAAGCCCTTCCGCCGGAGCACCTCGGCGGCAATCGTCTCGCCCCACGGGCCGAGGCCCTCATTTTTCACCATAGAACTTTTTCAGGAAGCTCATCCTGTGAATCGGACACGGACCGTACTCACGCAGCGCGTCATAATGCCGCTGTGTGCCATAGCCCTTATGTACCGCAAAGCCGTACTGCGGATACGTCCCGTCGTACTGCTCCATCAGCCGGTCACGGCTGACCTTGGCAAGGATCGACGCCGCCGCGATGCTGGCGGAAAGGCTGTCGCCTTTGACAATCGTCCGCACCGGCACGCCGAAATCCGCCGCGCGGTTTCCATCCACCAGCGCAAGCTCCGGACGCACGCCAAGCGATTCGACTGCCTGCCGCATGGCGCGGAACGTCGCCTGTAAAATATTGATCTCATCGATCACCTTTTCATCGCAGAATGCGACCGCATAGCTCACCGCCTGCGCGGTAATGACATCGAACAGCTCACGCCGTTTTTTGTCCGTCAGCTTTTTTGAGTCGTTCAGGCCCTCGATCTGTATATCCGGCGGCAGGATCACCGCCGCCGCGCACACTGGTCCGGCCAGCGGACCGCGGCCCGCCTCGTCCACGCCGCACACGACGGAAAAGCCGTCCGCAAACGCCGCGTGCTCAAATTTCCACAGGTCCACCGGTTCCTGATTTCTCATGTCTCTACCTCATTTTCCGTTTCCGGCGCGCCGTCCGCCGCCGGTACCGGCGGCTCCTCCAGCGTAAAGCGCCCCAGCTTGCAGCTCCGGTATTCCTCTAATAGTACGCGCGCCATGCGCTCGGTATCAATTTCGCCGCCGGAGATTAAAAAGCCGCGCCTGCGCCCCGCCGCCTCCAGCAGGGCGTAGCCCTCCTCGTCCGGCGCGCAGTCGATTTTATAGCGCGCGCGGATGGCGTCGGGATAGCGCTGCCACAGCATCTGCATCAGATGGCATGCCAGCGCCTCGGTGTCCAGCACGTCGTCCTTGACCGCGCCGGTATAGGCCAGCCGGATGCCGACCTCCGGATCTTCAAACCGCGGCCAGAGTATGCCGGGCGTGTCCAGAAGCAGCAGGCCCGTATCCACCGTCACCCACTGCTTGCCGCGCGTGACGCCGGGCCGGTTTTCGGCCTTTGCGCCCTTGCGTCCGGCAATCTGGTTGATAAACGTGGATTTTCCGACGTTTGGAATGCCGACGACCATGATTTTCAGCGGCCGTCCGACCTGTCCCTTCTGCGCATAGCGCGCCAGCTTCTCCGCCAGCAGCCGCCGCACCGCCGGAACAAAGCCGTTGATGCCCTTCCGGTTTTTGCAGTCCGTCTGCAAAACAGCCATGCCCTGCGCACGGAAATAATCGCTCCACCGGCGGATCATCTCAGGATCGGCCATGTCAATGCGGTTGAGGATGATCAGCCGCGGCTTGTTCGCGCACAGCGTATCGATATCGGGGTTGCGGCTTGAAAACGGAATCCGTGCGTCAACGATTTCACACACGGCGTCAACCAGACGAATGTCCTCCTCCATCATACGCCGCGTTTTGGTCATATGCCCCGGATACCATTGAATGTTCATGGAATTTTCCATCAGGATACAACTCCAATTCTGCCAAAATCACGCTTTCCGGTCACATTTCCATAGACGTCCGTCTCACGTCCCGGGAAAACCAGGAACAGCACCTTGCCCAGCACGCTGTCTGTGCTGACGCAGCCGATGGGCGAGTAGCGGCTGTCGGCCGAGTGATTGCGGTCGTCGCCCATGACGAAGATATGTCCCTTCGGGACCGTCACCGGATAGTCCAGCCCCTTGCCGAACTCGGCATAGCTCTCATACGTCGGCTCATAGATATACGGCTCGATCAGGATTTTCCCGTCCACCGTTACCTCGCCGGTTTCAAAATCGATATCGACCGTCTGGCCCTCGGTGGCGATGACGCGCTTGACAATCGGCCGGTTTTCCAGCTCCTGCGCGTCGACCTTCAGAACGATAATATCGCCGCGCTCCACATTTTTATACAGGAAGTTGCTCTCCAGAATCAGATAGTCCTGATTGTAAAACGTCGGAATCATGGACTCTCCGTCCACGCCGACCAGCCGGAAGAAAAACACGAACACCAGCGTCAGTGTCGCCAGAATGATGACCAGATCATGAAGCATCGTAAACGCGTCATAGCCGCGCGGCGCTTTTTCCTCCGCCGCATCCTCGCGGTGCTGCTCCAGCGCCTTTTCCACGTCTCTGCGCACGCCGCCCTGTGCGGTCCGGCGGCCGGCCGGTGAGCGGCGGCGCGCCGGCGCCTCCGGCTCCTGCTTCTGCTCCGCCGGTTTCTCCTGCGCAGGAGCACGCTCCCGCTCCGGCGCCTCCGCGGGCCTCTCCGGCTCTGCCTGCCGCGCGGGCGCGGCGGCCGGCTTCTCCGCGGCGGCGCTGTCTGCCGGAGCGCCCGCCGGTTTTTCCGCCGCCTCGGCAGCGGGACGCACTGTCCCGCGCTCGGGCGCGGGGGCCTTTGGCGCGGCCTGCGCGGGAGCCTCCGGCGCGTCCTCGCCGATCAGCTTGCGGATCTCATCCAGATCCAGCGTATCAAACATGCTGTTTTGCGTGTCCATATCTGTTTTCCTCGCATCCTGTAAGGCGTCCGGCTCTGCCGCAGACGCCGTAATATCGCAATCAGAAGAATTATATCACAAAACCCGCGCGTTAAAAAGTCCTATTTCGCTTTTCCGCGCCGCATTCAGCGTGCCGAACGCGGCGGCTCGGAAAACAGCTTCCGGTACGCGCGCGCAAATGTGGAATACTCGCGGAAGCCGCACTGATAGCACGCCTCGCTGACCGGCATGCCGCCCGCGATTTTTTCGCGCGCCAGCATCAGCCGCTTTGTCACCAGATAATTGTGAATGGTATAGCCCGTTTCCTCGCGAAAACGGCGCATCATATGATACTTGCTGATGTAAAAGCGCGCTGCCAGATCGTCAATTGTCGTCTCCTGCGCGGGATTTGCCGACAGATATTCCAGAATCGCCGCAATTTTTTCGTCGCAGGCGCTGGAATCGACGAATTCCAGCCGGTGCTCCAGCATGCCGCGTCCCACGCCGATCATGAACTGGTCAAACAGCGCGTCGCACAACAGCGCGCTGCCGAATTTGCCGCTCCCCCACTCGCGTTCCAGCGCCGTGAGCGTCTGCGTCAGCTCGCGCCGCGACGCGCCCGACCGGACGACGAAGCGGAAGCTTTCCCGCGCCGTTGTGAAGCATGCCTCCAGATCGCACTCCGGCGTGCTGCGCGCACGGACGAACTCGGGTGAAATGTACAGAATAATACGCTCATACGGCGCGCCCGCGCGAACCTCCGGCCGGTGAATGCAGCCGCTGCCCACCAGCACCATGTCCCCCGCCTGCAGGGCGTAGCTCCGCCCCTCGATGCCGTAGGCCGCACCCTCGGAAAGCAGGACGATGATCTTGTGAAACGTGTGATAGTGCCAGTCCACCGTTTCCTCCATTGCGCCGCACAGATGAAACAGGCGGTAGTTTTCCCGCAGATATCCGCGTTTTTCATAGCTCTGCTGCTCCAAAGTACCGCCTCCCCGCGCACGATTTACAAGAATTATAGCACAAAACGGGCAATTTGTGCAAGCCCGTGCGCGGCGTGTATTTACAAGCCATTGCGTAAATGCTATAATGTTTTGAAATGTCAACGGCCATACGAAAGGAAGAACACGCATGGGACTGCCCGCAAAGCTGATCCGCTCACAACTCAATTTCTTCAAGCCCTTTGTCGCAAACTGCTCGCTGGAGGCGACCCGCAAGGGTCAGGACAAGCTCGGCGAGCTGATGGAGGCGATTCACCGCCGCGACGTGTTCGTCCGCGACCACGACTTCGGCCCGTTTCAGGGCGCGTGGCTGATTCCCAGGGATGAGCGCCGTCAGGGCGTCGTGCTGTATCTGCACGGCGGCGGCTATACCTGCGGCAGTCTGGAATACGCCAAGGGCTTTGCCGCAACGCTTGCCGACGAGTGCGGCGTGCGCGTATTCTGCGCGGCCTACCGGCTCGCGCCGGAGGAGCGCTTTCCCGCCGCGCTGGACGATGCGGTGGTCAGCTATCAGTATCTGCTGTCCAAGGGCTATCCCGCGAATCAGATTCTGCTGTGCGGCGAAAGCGCAGGCGGCGGCCTGATCTATGCGCTGTGCCTGAAGCTCAAGCAGCTGCGCCTGCCGCTTCCGTGCGGGCTGATCGGCATTTCGCCGTGGACCGACCTGACCGGCTCCGGACAGTCGTATATCGACAACCGCGACATCGATCCCTCCATGACGCCGGAGCTGCTGCAATTCTATGCCAAATGCTATACCGACGAGCCGGAAAATCCGCTCTGCTCGCCGCTGTTCGGCGATCTGAACGGCCTGCCGCCGTCGCTTCTGTTTGTCGGCGGCGACGAGGTGATGCTGGACGACACGCGCATGCTGCACGAAAAGCTGCGCAAATGCGGCTGTCAGAGCAAAATGATCGTCGCCCCCGACCGCTGGCACGCATATGTGCTGTACTATCTCAATGAGAACATGTCGGACTTTGAGGCGATCAACAATTTTATGTCCCGCGTGCTCTCTCCGGCAAAAAAGCTGCGCTGGATGCGTCTGGATAACGCCGCCAAGATCTATCCGGCGGCAAAGCGCCGCGGCTGGACGAATTATTTCCGTCTCTCCGCCACGCTGACCGAGGCGGTGGATACCGCCGTCCTGCGCTCAGCGCTGGATGTGACAGTGCGGCGCTTTCCGTCGATTGCCGTGCGTCTGCGACGCGGCGTATTCTGGTATTATCTTGAGCAGATTCCAAAAGCCCCTCCCGTTGAGGAGGAGAAGAGCTATCCGCTGGTACACACGCCGTTTGACGACGTGCGCAAGTGCGCGTTCCGCGTGCTGGTCTATCACAGCCGCATTGCTGTGGAGTTCTTTCACGCCGTCACCGACGGCACCGGCGGGCTGATTTTCCTGAAAACGCTGGTCGCGGAGTATCTCTGTCAGAAATACGGCGTCTCCATTCCCGCCGAATGCGGCGTGCTGGGCCGTCTGGAGGACCCCGACGAGGAGGAGCTGGAGGACAGCTATCTGCGCTATGCCGGCGATATTTGCGCCAGCCGCAAAGAACAAACCGCCTACCACCTGAGCGGCACGCCTGAACCGGACGGTTTTCTGAATCTGACGACGATGATTCTCTCGGTGGATGCGGTCAAGGCGTGCGCCGCGCGCTATCATGTCAGCGTCACGGAATTTCTGGCGGCCGCCATGCTCAAGGCCATTTGCGAGCTTCAGGCGGAGCAGGTTCCGCGCCGGAGCCGCCGCAAGCCAGTCAAGGTTCTGCTGCCGGTCAATCTGCGCCGCCTGTTCCCCAGCCGGACGCTGCGCAACTTTGCCTCCTATGTCACACCGGAGATCGATCCGCGGCTGGGCGATTACACGTTTGAGGAAATCTGCTCCGTGGTCCACTACCGTATGGGATTGGAAAACGATCCGCGCATGATGCGTGCAAAATTCGCCACCAACGTTGCCAGCGAGCGCTCACCCATTCTTCGGATTATGCCGCTGTTCATCAAGAACATTGCCATGAAGGCCGTCTTTGACGCCGTCGGCGAGTGCAAATCCTGCCTGTGCCTGTCGAATCTCGGCGCGGTGCAGCTGCCAAAGGAAATGGCGCCGTATATCGCGCGGATGGACTTCATCATCGGCGTACAGGCAAACGCGCCGCACGACTGCGGCGTCGTCTCATGGAACGGCAGCATGTATATCAACTTTATCCGCAACATCCGCGAGCCGGAGCTGGAATTCCATTTCTTCCGCGTTTTACAGCGGCTGTCTCTGCCCGTAAAGGTTGAGAGCAACCAGCGCTGAGAAAGGAGCGTTATTATGTATTGTGTCAAATGCGGCGTTGAGCTTGCAGACAGCGAAAAAAAGTGCCCGCTGTGCGGGACGCCGGTCTTTCATCCCGACATTCTCCGCGAACGCGCCGAACCGCCGTTCCCGCCCGACCGGCGTATCCGCCGCGAGGACGTCAGCCGCTCCGGCATTCTGTTCGTGCTGACCATGCTGGCGCTGCTTCCGGCGGCGATCTGCCTGCTGTGCGACTGGCGCATCAACGGCCGGATTGTCTGGTCCGGCTATGCCGCGGGCGGCATCGGACTTCTGTACATTCTGGTGCTGCTGCCGCTGTGGTTCCGCCACCCGAATCCGGTGATTTTCGTGCCGATCGACTTCGCGGCCATCGGACTGTACCTGCTGTATATCGATCTGGCTACCGGCGGGCACTGGTTCCTGTCCTTTGCTTTCCCCGTCACCGGCGCGATCGGCCTGCTGATCACGGCAGTCGTGGCGCTGACGCGCTATCTGCACGCCGGATATCTGTATATCTACGGCGGCAGCCTGATTCTCGGCGGCGGCATCGCCGTGCTGATTGAGTTTCTGATCAATCTCACGTTCCAGCTGCATGAAACGTTCTTCTGGTCGTTCTATCCCCTGACCGCCGGCGTGCTGCTTGGCCTGATGCTGATCGTTATCGCCGTGTGCAAGCCGCTGCGTGAGTCGCTTCAGCAGAAATTCTTCCTTTGAGAATTGAACGCCCCCCGCTCCAACAGAGCGGGGGGCGTTCCGTTGTCTCATACCTGATAATGCAGGAACCACAGATTGCAACAGTGCCGCTCAGGTCCGGAACATCAAATCAGTATAACAGATCAACGAAAAAGGAATCCTCGGGAGAACCCGAGGATTCCTTTTACAGATTGGACGAACGGCGGTCGCGGCCGCTGCGCAGCGCGTCGGCAAGATTCGTGATGCAAAGCAGCGTCACAACCAGAAACGCGCCTGGGCCGATGATGACCCACCAGCTGCCGCTCAGAAGCGCGTTTTCGGCAAGCGACAGCATGCTGCCCCATGAGATAAGCTCCAGCGGCAGGCCGATGCCCATGAAGCTGAGCGTGGATTCGGCGATGATCGCGCTGCGGATGCTCATAACCACCATAAACGAGATGGCCGAGGCAAAATTCGGCGCGAGATGACAGCGCAGGATGTGGAAAAAGCTGCCGCCCATGGTGCGCGCGGCCAGCACATATTCGCTGCCGCGCAGCTGCCGCACCTCGGTGCGGACGACCTTGGCGATGGAGGTCCAGCCGGTCAGCCCGATGACCAGAGACATACTCAGCACGCTCGGCTTTCCCAGAATCGCCTGCAAAAATATCGTGACCAGAAGCGACGGCACGCTGAGCGCAAGCTCGGTCGCGCGCATCAAAAGCGCGTCCAGCCAGCGCGGCGCGCAGCCGCTGATGCTGCCGATCATCACGGCAACAGCCGTAGAAATCGCTGTGGCCAGAAGGCCGATGCACAGCGACAGCCGTCCGCCGGACCAGATCATGGAGAAAACATCGCGGCCCATCGCGTCAGTGCCGAACGGAAATTCACGGCACGGGGGAAGATTGCAGCTGGCGAGGTCCATATACGACGGGTCGTGCGGAACGAACAGTGGGCTGAGTACACAGCCCAGCACAATCAGCGCCAGCACTGCGGCCGAAACCGGCGGGAGTGAATGATACCACGGCGTCCTGGCCTTTGGCGGCTGAGGCGGCGCTGGGCGGATACCGACCAGTTGGAATTTGTCCGTCATGCCTCGCGCACCTCCGTTTCCGCGGCGCTCTGCGCACTGCGCAGGCGCGGGTCGATGCGCTCGTTGATGGTCTGTGCCAGCATGCTGCACGCGATGACCACAATTCCGGTCAGCATACACAGCACCATCAGCAGGTTATAGTCCTGATACCGCGCGCTTTCATAGCTGAGCGTGCCGAGCCCGGGGTAGGAAAACACAGTTTCCACAATATACGTTCCGCCCAGTACATGCGGCACGGAGATGGCCATCA
>CAKUJN010000003.1 GCA_934661735.1 uncultured Oscillospiraceae bacterium | reverse complement strand
CTCAAGGCCATTCAGGAGGCCGAGGCCTACCACGGCCCGTCCCTCATCATCGGCTATGCTCCGTGCGAGATGCACTCCATCAAGGGCGGCATGGCCAACTGCCAGAAGGAAATGAAAAAGGCTGTCGACTGCGGTTACTGGAACATGTTCCGCTTCAATCCGGCTGCGGAGAAGAAGTTCACACTGGACTCCAAGGCTCCCGCCGGCGGCTACCAGGAATTCCTGATGAACGAGGCCCGCTACAGCCGTCTGACCCGCGAGTTCCCCGAGCGCGCAACCGTTCTGTTCGCAAAGAACGAGGAAAACGCCAAGGAGCGCTACGAGCATCTGCTCAAGCTGGTCGAAATGTACGACAAATAATTTCCACGCAAAAAGGACGGAGCTTCGGCGCCGTCCTTTTTTGCGCCCCCACAGATTTTCCGGTTTACACCGTACTGTCTCTTTTGCGCCAACACCGCAGCTGTTGCTTTGCAGGCCTACTTTTTCTGCCTTGCCAGAAAAAGTAGGCAAAAAGAGGCGCCGGAGACGCGTTATATTGCGCGCTGACGCGCGCGATTTTTGGCGGCTCCGCGGCCTGAACGCCCTCTTCGGGCGCAAAACTGTAACTTTCACTATAGCTGTTGCTCCCGATATTGCTTACAGTTCTGTAGGGGCCGATGCCCACATCGGCCCGCGCAGTGCGCACCGTTTTCATGGAAATCCGCGGCGAATTCGACGGTTCCCAAACGGGCCGATGTGGGCATCGGCCCCTACAAACGTATATGAAAAACAAACAGGGTGGACTGTACCCGCAAGGGGTATGCCGCATCCGTAGCGCTCCTTCGTCGCTGACGGCTGCGCAAAGTTGTCCGCCCCTACAAATAGAACGCAAATATTCTGCACCACCGGCAAATTCGTAGATGGCCTATTGTTTCCACAGCCGCGTGTTTTGCCATCTCCTTACGTGGCAACTGCTTCCGATGGGAGCGTTGTCACCACGCAGGCGGCGCTGTAGTTCAGATTTGCAGAGAGATTTTCGTGTGCTGGCCGCGGCGTTCTTCTACGGGCTTCATCTGTGGCACCGCGGTACAATCCGATCCACTTCCAGCGCCTCTTTTTGCCCACTTTTTCTGGTAAGACAGAAAAAGTGGGTCTGCGAAGCAACAGCTGCGGCCTTACCGCATTCAATGGCACCTCCGGTAAAATCGGACCATCGGAAGTGTCACGGCACAGCCGTGACACTTGTGAAAAAATCAGCGGCAGGCCTTCCCTGCCGCTGATTTCATTTCAGCTCCCAGTCCTTATGCTCCTTTGCAATCTCATACAGCCGCACATAGCTGTCATAGCGCGTCTGCTCAAGCCCGCCCGCCGCAAGCGCCGCGCGCACGGCGCAGCCAGGCTCTTTCAGATGCGCACAGTCGTGAAACTGGCACCTTCCCAGATACGGCGCAAAGTCGACAAAATCATATTGCAGTTCCTCCTTACGCACCGGCTCGTCCTGCTCGGTATCAAACGAGGAAAAGCCAGGCGTATCGGCGACATAGCCGCCGGAATAGCGATACAGCTCGATGTGCCGCGTCGTATGGCGCCCGCGTCCCAGCTTCTGCGACACCTCGCCCACGGCGAGACGCAGCTCCGGCGCAATCGCGTTGAGAACGCTGCTCTTGCCGACGCCGGAATTCCCTGTAAACACAGCCAGCTTTCCGGCAATCATGGCGCGCAGCTCGTCGATTCCCTCGCCGGTCTCCGCGCTGGTGCACAGCACCGGAATGCCGGCATGCGCATAGATGCGGCGCAGCCGTTCACCGGAGGCAAGATCGTCCTTGTTGACGCAGACGACCACCGGAACGCTTCGATGCGCGGCAAGGGCAAGAATCCGGTCGATCAAAAACGGCTCCGTCTCCGGAATCGCGCAGGAGGCCAGAATCACCAGCAGACCGACATTGGCAACCGCCGGACGGATAAACGCATTCTGCCGCGGCAAAACCGTCTCCACCGTCCCCTTTCCATGCTCCATGGAGATGGTGACGAAGTCCCCTACCAGCGGCGTCAGCCCCTTCTTCCGGAAGCGCCCGCGCGCACGGCATTCAACCACGCCGTCCGCCGTTTCTACATAATAAAAGCCGCTCAGCGCCTTGACAATGCGATTTTCGCTCATGCTCAACCTACCGTATCAAAATCAATCAGCTGACTGTCGTATTCTCTGCCGTCCAGATAGATATACACCATCTGCACGCCCACACCGCTGACGGTCAACTGGATGGTGCTCCCCTGCACGTTGTCCATATCGACGGCAAAGGGCGCAATCTGCTCCTTGTTGTCCACATACACCGACACCATATAGGTGCCGGAATCCGACGGCATCTGCACAAGGATTTCCTTTTGCGACAGCTCGATATCCTCCTCGACAATGACGCGGATCATATCGGAATAGGTGAATTCCGTGGATTTTCCAAGCGTATTCACCACGCGGCAGAAGTAATACCAAGTGCCTGCCTTTCCGGTGTCCACCTTGCAGGAGGTGTTGCGCTCGGCGCTGGGCGAAACCAGTTCCGCGTCGTCGGTGCTTCCCGTGGCGGAGACAAACCACGCATAGGTCAGCGTTCCGTCGTCATCCGCCTCCGCGCTGATTTCCAGCGTCAGCGAATCGCCGACAAAGACGACCTGATCGTCGCTCAGTGCGGTCACGACCGGCACGGCGGCCTCAACCGGCCCCTTGGAAATCTGAAGATTGATAACGGTTCCCTCGCGCACCTTTTCCTCAGGGTCCAGACTCTGGAACGTGACGGTTCCCTCCGGAAGATCGCTGTCCACGCCGAGCGAGCTCCCAAGCTTCAATCCCGCATCGGTGATCAGCTTTTCCGCCTGCTCCACATCCAGTCCGACCACAGACGGCACAGGTACCAGCTCGGCCTGCGCGCCCTGACTGACATAAAGAATAATCTCCTGCCCCTCGCTCAGCGGCTCGTCATAGGTCGGGTCGGTGTTGATGATATAGCCGTCGGTATAGATATCGCTCGGCTGATATACGGTTTTGGTCGCAACGCTGACAGACATGGAATTCAGAATTGTCAGCGCGTTCTGCAGCGACGAATTGATCAGATTCGGCATTCTGACGCTGTCCGCGCCGGCCGATACCGTCAGCTTGATCGTTGTGCCGACCTTTGCCTTGCGGTTACCCGTGGGCGTCTGGTCAATGACGCGGCCCATCTCATAGCTGTCGCTTGTTTTCCACGCCTCGACCTCAATGGTAAAGTTCGGGTACTGGTCGGGGTCGATGTCCTCATAGTACTGGCCGAGGAAATTCGGCACCGTGTCCTCCTCCGTACGGGAAAAGAGGTCGGAGAAGAAGTAGCTGTACAGGAAATAGCAGATACCGATCAGTGCCAGCGCAATGCAGACAATTCCCGCAATTACCGCCGTGCGGCCGGCGCGGTGCGCGCGGTCGTGCGCCGGAGAGGGCGATTTTTTCTGCTGCTGCGGCGCTTCATCCGGCTCGGGCAGCTTCTCCGCGCGGTGCTCCGGCCGGTATGGCAGCTGGTGAATCAGGCGCGCAAAGTCCACGTCGCCGCGATCGCGCGTAAAATCAAATGTAATGTTGGGATTTTTTCGGAACTCCTCAAGATCCTCCAGCATCTGTGTCGCGCTTTCATAGCGCTTGTCCAGCTCCGCCGTCATCGCGTGCATGGTGATCTGCTCCAGTCCCAGCGGAATTGACGGATTGAGCGACCGCGGCGCAGCAGGTGTGGCGTTGATGTGCTGAATGGCCACCGACACAGGCGTATCACCATCAAACGGCGGCCGGCCGGTGAGCATTTCATACATGACCACGCCCAGAGAATACAGGTCGCTGCGCGCGTCGACGTGCGCGCCCCTGGCCTGCTCAGGCGAGATATAGTGTACCGAGCCGAGCGCCTCGCGCGTAAGCGTGTTCTGTGCGGACGAAATCTGCGCAATGCCGAAATCAGCGACCTTGACGCTGCCGTCCTTCAGAATCATGATGTTGTGCGGCTTGATGTCACGGTGAATGATCCCGCGGCTGTGCGCATGCTCAAGCGCCTTGGCAATCTGCGTGGCAAAATGCAGCGCCTCGCGCCAGTTCAGCACGCCCTTCTGCTCCATGTACTGCTTGAGCGTAATGCCCTCAATCAGTTCCATGACAATATAGTCGATGTTGTCCGAGTGCGACACGTCATAGACCGACACAATGTTCGGATGCGACATCATCGCGACAGCCTGCGACTCTGCATGGAAGCGGCGGCGGAACTCCTCGTCCTTGGACAGCTCCTGCTTGAGTATTTTAATGGCGACAAGCCGGTTCAGACGGTTGCAGCGCGCCTTGTAGACCACTGCCATGCCGCCGGAGCCGATCATCTCCAGTATTTCGTATCGATCATCCAAAAGCCTTCCTATGTAGTTTTCCATAAGAAGCTCCTTTCGTCGTATTCCCATCCTCTTCGGCGGACGGCCGCCGGCTCCGCACGCGGAGCTGTTATTGAAACGTTTTCAATCGCGCCCAAAGCGCATTGTCGTCGTGAAATGCCAAATTTACAGCAGACCTTCACCGGAACCGCCGCGGCGCTGTACCGATAGATTCTGGCCAGCGATCCCGCCAACGGCTTCTCCGGCAGGACAAGGCGCAGGGACGAAGGCATATCGTGTATACGTCAAGTCCACTTCACCAAAACCGCCATTCTCTCTGCCGAGAGATTTTCGGGTAAGACAAGGTGAAAAGCCGAAGGCGTATCGGGTATACTCCGAGGCTTTTCTAACGCAGTATTACCCGAAAAGATCCGGCGGAGTCAGACTGCCGCCAGAATGACCGTCACATTATCCGGCGCCCCTCGGTTCTTCGCAATGTGCATCAGGCGCTGACAGCAGTCGCTTTTGCGGATGCCGTGGGCAACCTCGAAGAGCATTTCCTGATCGGCCATTTCGTTGGAGAGGCCGTCGGAGCAGAGAAGAAGGCATTCGTCGCGGCGAAGCGGCTGAATGTAGAGGTCGGCTTCCACGGAGGGCTCGGTGCCGACGGCGCGGGTAATCAGGTTTTTGCCAGGGTAGTTCTTGGCCTGCTCGCGGGTCAGCTCGCCGCGCTGAACCATCAGCTCGACGATGGAATGGTCGCGTGTGACCAGCTCAACGCCGGTCTGCGTGAAGTGATAGGCGCGGCTGTCGCCGACGTTGATGATAACGGCGGTGTTTTTCAGGATAAGCGCCGCAACCAGCGTGGTGCCCATGCCGCGATAGTCGTCGTCCAGCTGTGACTGCTCATAGACGGCCTTGTTGGCAAGCTCAAGCGCATTGAGCAGGATTTGCGCGGCGCGGTCGGAATTGACGGCAAGCTTCTGCGTGCGCCGGACCTCATCGGTAAAGACCTCCACCGCCATGGCGCTGGCAATATTGCCGGATTTCGCGCCGCCCATGCCGTCACAGACGATCATCAGCGCACGGTCATGGCTGAAATTTACAATCGCGTATGCGTCCTGATTCTGCTGCCGGAGATTTCCGGCGTCGGTCAGGCCCCAGAGCTGCATGTCTATCCCTCCCTGTCTGCTTTTTCATATTTGCGGCGGAGCTGGCCGCAGGATGCGTCGATATCGCTCCCAAGCGTCCGGCGGACCGTTGCCGTCACGCCGTTTGCCTCCAGAATCCGCTGAAACTCGGCAATTGCCTGCCGTGAGCTGCATTGAAGGCCGCTCTCCTCCACAGTGTTCAGCGGAATCATGTTGACGTGCGCCGCCATGCCCTGAAGCTTCTTTGCAAGAAGCTCCGCCTGCGCGGGCGAATCGCTGACGCCGTCGATCATGGTGTATTCAAAGGAAACGCGGCGGCCTGTCGTCTCAAAATACGCGCGGCAGGCCTGCAAAAGCGTTTCCACGTTCCATCTGCGGTTCACCGGCATAATTCTGCTCCGGCTTTCGTCGTCCGGCGAATGGAGCGAAACGGAAAGCGTCAGCTGAAGCCTCCGCTCGGCCAGCAGGTTGATCTTGTCCACAAGACCGCAGGTGGACAGGCTGATGTGCCGCATGCCGATGTTCATGCCGTCGGGGCTGTTGACCAGCTCCAGAAACTGCATGACGTTGTCAAAATTGTCCAGCGGCTCGCCGATGCCCATCAGGACGATGTTGGAAATCGGCAATCCGGAATCCTTCTGCGTAAAAAGCACCTGATCCAGAAGCTCCGACGGCGCAAGCCGCCGGACCAGTCCGCCCAGCGTGGAGGCGCAGAATTTGCAGCCCATCGGACAGCCGACCTCGGATGAGATGCAGACGCTGTTTCCGTGGTGGTACTGCATCAGGACCGTTTCAACGCAGTTGCCGTCGCGCAGCCGCCACAGATACTTGATTGTTCCGTCCTTTTTTGAGCGCTGTACGCGCACCGCCTTCGGCACGGTGATGTAATATAATTCGTCCAGCCTCCGCCGCAGCGGCAGCGAGAGATTCGTCATCTCGTCAAACGACGCGGCGCCCTTATGCAGCCAGACGAACACCTGCTTTGCGCGGAATTTCGGCTCGCCCATGGCGGCAAACGCCTCCTGCATCTGCACAAGGGTCATGGATTTGATGTCCTGTTTCATGGCTGCTTCCTCAGTTTACAGATAAAAAAGCCGTCGGTTCCGTGCACGCACGGCAAAAGCGTCAGCATGCCGTCGTTTTCCAGTCCCGCGTCCGGCGGCACGGCAAACGCCTCCGGCCGGAATTCGGGATGCCGCGCCAGGAACGCCTGTACGACGTCCTGATTTTCGCGCCGCAGCACGGTACAGGTGCTGTAGAGCAGCACGCCGCCCGCGCGCACATAGGCGCACACGTTTTCCAGAATCGCGCTTTGCAGCGCGGGAAGCCTTGCAAGCTCATCCGGATTCTTATACCGGATATCCGGCTTTTTCCGGATCACGCCAAGGCCCGAGCACGGCACGTCGGCAATCACCACATCAAACGCGCCGGCAAATTCCTCCCGCCGCTCGGCGGCGCTCTGCACCTCGGCGCGGATGATGGAGATGCCAAGGCGCTCCGCGCCCTTTTCGATCAGAGCAATTTTGTGCGGATGAATATCACAGGAGACAATCTCTCCCCTGTTGCCCATCTGCATCGCCGCGGCAAAGCTTTTGCCGCCCGGCGCCGCACACGCGTCCAGCACGCGCATATCCGGCCGCACGCCGGAGGCCATCGCCGCAAGGCGGGCCGCCGCATCCTGTACAAACACGCGTCCGCTTTGAAACGCCTCCAGCTGTTCCAGACTGCCGGTGCCCTTTGCCAGCCAGCAGCCGTCCAGCCACGGATGCGCCGTCAGCGCAGCGCCCGCATCCGTCAGCTCACGCACAGCGCCTTCGCCGTCTTTCAGAGGATTGATCTGAAGCGTCGTCGGCGCAGGCGCATTATCGGCCGCCAGAAGCGGCTCAAGCAGCGCATCGCCCACACTTTCGCGCAGCAGCGCAACCAACGCCTGCGGATGCGAATATTTAACGGAAATCTCGTCCGGCTCCGGCAGCGCATCGGCGCGCGCAGCCGCGCGCAGCACGCCGTTGACCAGACCGGCGGCGCGCCGGTTCGCAAATCGCTTGCACTGCTCCACCGCCTCGTTGACAGCGGCGGACGCCGGCACGCGGTCCAGAAATACGATCTGATACATGCCGAGGCGCAGGATGTCCAGCACCACCGGCTGTAAATCCTTCAGCTTTCCGTTCAGGAATTTTGAAATATGGAAATCCAGCAGCATCCGGTTTTGCAGCACGCCATAGCACAGCTCCGTGCAAAACGCCGCGTCGCGGCGGTCAAGACCGTCACGCGCAATATACTGCTTGAGGACCCCGTCCGACCACGCGTTCTGGCGGCGGGTCGCAATCAGCGCCGAAAGCGCAGTGGCTCTCGCGCTCATTTCGCCGCGGGAATGTCAATCGGGTGTCCGCGGAAGTAGTCTGCCGCCGCCATGCGCCTGCCGCCCTCCGCCTGAAGCTCGGTGATGCGAAGCACCGCTCCGCCGCCACACGCGACGCACAGTCCCCTTTTATCCAGCGCTACCGGCGTTCCGGCAGCCGCGCCCGTCTGTATGTCCGTACGCTCAACCTTGAAAATCTTGCATTTTCTCCCGCCAAGCTCAGCCGTGGCAACCGGCCACGGAATCAGGCCGCGCACCTGATCGACGATATCGCGCGCAGACTGCGTCCAGTCAACCGGTGAAAGCTCTTTGCCCAGCATATCGGCATACGTTGCCTTCGACGCGTCCTGCGGCGTGCGTGAGGCCGTGCCGTTTTCAATCGCGCGCACCGTGTCGCACGCCAGCTCGGCCGCAATGTGCGACATGCGCTCCATCAGCTCGCCCGAGGTCTCGTCCGGCCCGATTTTTGTTTTGCGCACATCAATGATATCGCCCTCATCCATACCGGCGGACAGATACATCGCCGTGACGCCGGTCTCGTCAAAGTGCTCCAGAATCGCACGCTGCACGGGCGCCGCGCCGCGCAGAAGCGGCAGAACGCTCGCGTGCATGTTGATGCAGCCGTATTTCGGAATATCCAGCACGCGCTGCGGCAGAATTTTTCCATATGCTACAACCACAATCAGCTCCGGCTCCAGCGCGCGCAGCTGCTCAACCGCCGCGTCGTCGCGGAACGTTTCCGGCTGAACAACAGGAAGCCCCACAGAGAGCGCATACTGCTTGACCTCAGACTGTGCCAGCTTCATACCGCGGTTTTTCGGCGTGTCGGGCTTTGTATAGACGGCGGCGATTTCAAAGCCGCTCTCATACAGGCCTTGCAGGCAGACCTGCGCAATCGCCGGCGTGCCCATATAGACAATCCTCATTCCTCAGCTTCCCCGCTTTCCGCATCCGCCTGCTCCGCCGCGCGGTTCATTTCCTCAAGCTCCTCCGGCGTCAGCATCCGCTCGGCAATCTCGGTATAGATATGCCCGTCCAGATGGTCAATCTCGTGACAGAAGCAACGCGCAATCAGATCCTCGCCCTCATACTCATACCAGTCGCCGTTCCGGTCCTGCGCGCGCACAACGGCGCGCTTCGGGCGCGTGACAATGCCGTATTTTGCCGGCACGCTCAGACAGCCCTCAATGCCGGTCTGCGTCTCCTCGCTGACCTCAACCACCTCGGGATTGACCAGCTCCAGATCCTCGTCGCCGCTGTCAACCACAACAATCCGGCGCAGAATGCCGACCTGCGGTGCGGCAAGGCCCACGCCGTTGGCGTCGTGCATCGTCTCGATCATATCGTCAATGAGCGTGCTCAGCCGCTCGTCAAAGCGGACGACGGGGCGGCACTTTTTATTCAGAATGGAATCCGGTACCGTTACAATATTTCTCAAAGCCATGAGGCGTCCTCCTAATCGTATGAATTGACGTCGGCAAACGCGCTGACGCCTCTGTTCTGTTTGTCGCGGGCAAATTCCCGCAGATGATAGGACAGCAGCTGCCGCACCTCGCGCGTGTTTCTGCACGCAAGCGTCAGGCGGTAGCGATAGGTGTAATTCACCTTGACCACCGGCGCGGGCGCCGGCCCCAGCAGGACCGCATCCTCCAGTCCCGCGCTTTTTTGCAGGCTCTCCGCCAGCGCCGCGCGGAACCGCGCGGCCGCGCGCATGACCAGATCCTCCTGCACGCCGGTAAAGCTCAGCAAAAACAGATCGGAAAACGGCGGGAACCGCCGCAGCTGCCGGATGCCGATTTCCAGCGCGTAAAAGCCGTCATAGTCCTGCTCCGCCGCCAGCCGCACAACCGGATGCTCCGGATTCATGGTCTGGATGACCGCAATACCGGCGGCGCTTCCGCGGCCGGCGCGTCCGACAACCTGCGTCAGCAGGGAGAACGTCGTCTCCGCGGCGCGGAAATTGTCCACATACAGCGACATGTCCGCGTCCAGCACGCCGACCAGCGTCACATTTTCAAAATCAAGCCCCTTTGCCACCATCTGCGTGCCCAGCAAAACCGGCACGCGCTCCCGTTCGAAGCGGCCCAGAATCGCCTCGTGCGTGTTGGCCGCGGAAACGGTGTCCGCATCCATGCGCAGCACGCGCGTGTCAGGGAATATGGCAGCCAGCTCCTGCTCCACCTTCTGCGTGCCGGTGCCGACCGGCTTGAACGGCCCGCCGCACTTCGGGCAGCGCGCGGGAATCGGCTGGGAATAGCCGCAGTAGTGGCACATCAGCCGCCGGTTTGCCGAGTGATACGTCAGATGGACGCTGCACCGCGGGCACGTCGGAACCTCGCCGCACTCCACGCAGATGAGATACCGGCTGTTGCCGCGCCGGTTCAAAAACAGGATCGACTGCCGGCTGTCCAGAATGTTGTCCCGAATCCGCTCCTCCAGCTCGCGGCTGATCGAGGTCGGGTTCCCGTTTTTCATCTCCTGCCGCATGTCGACCAGCTCCGCACGCGGAAGGCTCCTCCCGTTGTAGCGCTGCGTCATGGTATATAGGGAATATACCCCGTTTTTCGCCTGATACATACTCTCAACCGACGGCGTGGCCGACCCGAGCAGCACCAGTGCGTGATCCTGATACCCGCGGAAGATGGCAGCCTCGCGGGCATGATATCGGGGATTGTTCTCAGATTTATAGGTATGCTCCTGCTCCTCGTCGACGATATAGAGTCCGGCGTTCTGAACCGGCGCAAAAATCGCCGAGCGTGTGCCGACAACCACATGCGCCCTTCCGTCGCGCACGCGCCGCCACTCGTCATAGCGCTCGCCCACGCGAAGCGAGCTGTGCAGCAGCGCGACCTCATCGCCGAAATGCGCCGTGAGCTTTCCCAGAAGCTGCGGCGTCAGCGCAATCTCCGGCACCAGCAGAACCGCCGAGCGCCCCGCGTCCAGCACGTCGCGGATAAGGCGGATGTAAACTGCCGTCTTGCCGCTTCCGGTCACGCCGTATAAAAGCGCCGTGCCCGGTCTTTCCTGCGCCATCTGCGCGCGCAGGCCCTCATAGACGCCCTGCTGTTCGGCGCTGAGCACGGGCGGCGGCTGCACCTGCCCGCCGCTCGGGCGGACGGCCGTGCGCATGACCTCACGCTCGGTGATGGTCAGCAGTCCCACCGCTTCCAGCCGCTTCAGCGTCGCGCCGGACGCGCCCGTCAGACAGCATATCTCACGGCACGACGCGCTTTCAATCGCACACAGCAGCTCCAGTACATTTTTTTGCAGCGGCGCGGAGCGCTGCTTCCGCGCGGCGTATTCCGCAGCCTCGTCGGCGCTGACCGCCAGCGACGCAAACCGCTCGGTTTTGCTTCCCGCGCGCTGCGTCAGGTCCAGATTGGATGTGATCAGCTTTTTCCCTGACAGGTATTTCAGCGCCGCCTGCAATTCCTCCGCATCGGGAAGCTGCGCGCGCAGCGCCGGAAGCTCGGCGCTTCCGCCGAGATCCTCCATCAGCTGCATCACGCGCAGCGCGGCCTCGTTCTTTTCCAGCGCGGCGCGCCAGTCGCCCGCCGACGGGCGGATGGCATAGACCTCGGTTGCACGGAACCACAGCCCCGCCGGCAGAATCGCGCGCGCTGCCTCATAAAACGTGCAGAAGCACCGCTCGCGGATAAATGCCGCCAGCCGGAGCCGCCGCTCATCCAGAACCGGCTCCTCGTCCAGCGCGCGCTCAATCGGCTTCAGCTTTGCGTCATCACCCTCAGCAGTCTGCAAGACGATTCCCTCGCAGCGACGGTTGCCGCGGCCGAACGGGACCATGACGCGCATGCCCGCCAGCACGCGCATGCCGTCGGGGATTTTATAGGAGTAGGGCTTGTCGATTGCAAATACCGCGGCCGAAACTGCGACGCCTGCTGTCATACAAACTCCCTCCTGTCAAAGCGGCGCCAGAGCATAGGCAGAAGCCTGCCTGTGCCCTGGCTGCATCCAGTATCGATCAGTGCTCGTACTTGTCCTTAAGCTGTGCCTTCAGCTTGCCGTCGGCGACCTCGTGAATCGCGATGGTGACAGGCTTGTCCTCCAGAGATTCGTGGTTCATTTCCGCCTCAATGGAGATCTGGCGTGCGCGGCGCGCGATGACATTGACCAGCAGATAGCGGCTGTTGACGTTCTTCAAAAGCTCGGACATTGCGGGATAAAGCATGAAAATTCCTCCTGATGTGAAGTGGTTGCCCACATGTTTACTGATTTTTCTCCGCCTGCATAATGGCAAGCAGCTTCTGCGTCGCGTTTTCGACGCTGTCGTTCAATACGGTATAGTCGTATTTTTCCGCCTGTGTATATTCCCAGTGCGCACGTTCCAGACGCTCGTGCATCAGCTCGGGCGAAACATCGCCGCGCGCGCGCAGCCGGCGCTCGATTTCCTCAAACGACGGCGCCGTGATGAACACCAGCACAGCGTCCGGCACCTTTTCCCTGATTTTCAGCGCGCCGACCACATCGACGTCCATTACAATATCGATTCCCTGCGCCGTCGCATCCAGAATCGGCTGAAGCGGCGTGCCATAGTAATTGCCGACATATTCGGCAAATTCCAGCAGCTCGCCGCGCGCAATCATCTGCTCAAACTGCTCGCGGGTGACAAAATAATAGCTTTTGCCGTCCACCTCGCCTGGGCGCATGGCGCGCGACGTGGCGGAAATGGAGTAACGGACGTTTTTACAGCGCGCGATAATCTGATTGAGGATCGTATTTTTCCCCACGCCGGACGGACCGGAGACGATAAAAAGCCTTCCCTTCACGTCTCGTCCTCCTCCGGCAGCTGCGCCGTAAATTCCGCGTCCACGCGCTGCGCAATCGCCTCCGGCGCAGCCGCGGACAAAATCACATGATCCGTGTCCATCAGCAGCACGGCGCGCGTGCGCCGGCCATAGGACGCGTCGATCAGCATGCCGCGCTCACGCGCCTCCTGAATCACGCGCTTGATGGGCGCGGACTCGGGACTGATAACGGCCAGAATGCGCGCGGCGGAAACCGCGTTTCCAAAGCCAATATTGACCAGCTCCATGGCTTCCTCCGGTTATTCGATATTCTGCGTCTGCTCGCGGATTTTCTCAAGCTCCGCCTTGATCTCCACAACAGTGCGCGCCTGCTCCAGATCGTTGCCCTTTGAGCCGATGGTATTGGCCTCACGGTTGCACTCCTGCAGCAGGAAATCCAGCTTCCGCCCGATGGGACCGCCGCTCGTCAGCATACCTTCCAGCTGATCCAGATGGCTGCGCAGGCGGACCGTCTCCTCATCCACCGCGATGCGGTCGGCATAGATCGCTGCCTCCTGCAAAATGCGGCTTTCGTCGATGTTTGTATTTGCCAGCGTCTCGTTCATTTTCTCCGTCAGCCGCGCGCGGTATTCCGCCAGCGTGACGGGGCTTCGCAGCTCAACCTTTTTCACAAGCCCGCGGATAATGGCCGCGTGGCTTCTGAGGTCGGCCTCCATGTGTTCGCCCTCAACGGTGCGCATGGCCGTGTATTTTTCCAGCGCCTCGGAGACGACGCAGAGTATGTCGTTTTGAATCTTCTCCTCGTCGTCCTCGGCCTTCTGCACAACAAACACGTCCGGCAGGCGGCTCAGCGCCGTGACGGTGATATCGTCGCGCACGCCGTAGCTCTCAACAATCGACCGCATTGCCGACAGATACCCCTCCAGCACCGGCTGATTGACGGATATCTCCATTTTCGCGTCGGCCGCAGCCGCAATGCCGATAAACACATCGACCTTGCCGCGCGAAATGCTGCTTTTGATTTTTGCCTTGATGCGCTCCTCCGCGAACGCGTACAGCCGCGGAAGCTTTACCGAGCAGTCCAGATAGCGGTTGTTGACGGAGCGGATCTCCGCCGTGATCTCGCGCCCGTCAATGGTCTGCACGGCGCGGCCGTAGCCAGTCATGCTTCTGATCAATATAAGCACCCTCCGTATGTCCGTTTCCGGCGCGGCGCGCCGGAACGGTTAATTGTCCTCCTCCGGCGCAGCCAGCGAGACGACGATGGAATACTCTCCCACCACGCCCGCGTCGGAATAGCCGTCGATATAGACCGTCACCTCGTTGACCGTATGCGTTCCGGCCGAGGTGTAGTTGCTCATATCCGCGACCACGCGGATATTGCCGCCTGTGATTTTCTCAATGTCCGCCTCGCTTGCGCGGATGGTGACCTGAAGCTGCTGCGTAACCGGCGTGATCTCCAGTCCCTCCGGCGGGTTGATAAAGGCGAAATTCGCCTTGTCGATGCGGACAACCGCCGTCTTTTTGTTGCGGATTTCAACCGTGACCGTCGCTTCCTCCACGCCCGTCACATTTTTGGCGTTGTTGGGGATGATGATCGGCATCGTAAAGCTGTCCTTGTTCGTCAGCATGTCGGCCAGATCAATCGTGCCGAGAACGATGCGGTTGATGCCGTCCAGAACCGTGGAATCGCCGGACAGCGTGATCTTGGATGGTTCAATGGTATACTTGACGTCGCTGCTGGTCGCGCCGCCGCCGTCAATCAGATCAATATCCAGCGACACGTCGGTGTACTTCACAACACTCAGCGTAACCTCAACCAGATCGATATCCATCGTCAGATCCGAGGTATCGACCTCGTTCCCGTCCTTGTCGACCAGCGTGTACGCAACCGACTCCGTCACGGTCTTTTCCAGATTTGAGCGCGTCATGGTGACCAGCGCCCTGTCGATGGTGTTGACGATGGATTCCGGCCCCTCGACCAGAACCGTATCATAGTCAAAGCTGGTTTTTTCCAGCATATAGCCGTCCGCGATGCGCACCTCGGAGAAATCACCCTGGATTTCAACCGGCTTGCGAATCAGCTTCTGCACGGTGAACGAAACCCGCTGCGGCATCCGGTCGGTAACGGTGATGGCCGAGCCCTGCACGCTGTTCGGCAGCTGGATGTCATAGGTCATGCTGTATGTCCGATCCGAGCGGACCTTCGTCACGTCGACCACGGCGCTCAGCTCGTCCTGATTTTGCAGGAGCTTGTTCAGATCCGCATTTTTTCCGGAAAATGTCGCGCTGATCGTCAGATCGCCGCTGTCGGTGATCAGAAGCCCCTGATCCTCGCGCAGAACCTCCTCTCCGGAAAAGACGACCGGAATATCGGAAATCACACGCTCGCCGTCGGGGTTTACAATCGTCACAACATAAATCCACAGCGCGACTGCCGCAATCAGCGAAACCGCCAGTGAAATCAATTTGCTTTTCTTACTTTTCTTCATGCTGCTTTGCCCTCTCGCTCACGCGCCGGAGACTGTTTTTCAGCCATTCGGCAGGGTTTTTGCGTCCGTTCTCCTGCTCGGGAAGCAGTTCGTTGGTCAGCAGCCGCTCCAGTGTCTGCGGTGCCAGATGCCGCTTGAGCATGCCGCCGGTGGCGACAGAGATGGTGCCCGTCTCCTCGGAGACAATCACGACAACCGCGTCGGAAACCTCGCTTGTGCCGATGCCGGCGCGGTGGCGCGTGCCAAGATCGCTGGACAGGTGCGTGTTCTCCGACAACGGCATCACACAGCCCGCCGCGGCAATACGTCCGCCGCGGATGATGACCGCGCCGTCGTGAAGCGACGCCTTCGGAAAGAACAGGTTGCGCAGCAGCTGCTCGGTGACGCGTGCGTCGATGAGCGTACCGGTCTTGAAATACTCCTCCAGCGACGTGTTGCGCTCGAACACCAGCAGAACGCCGACGCGCTCCTTGGACATGATCTCGCAGGCGTTGACCGTGGCGGCAATCGCCATCTGCTCGGCGCTGCGGTTGGCCATGGGGTCGGTGAACGGGAACATGGTTTTGCCGCCGAAGCGCTCAAGCGCGCGGCGAAGCTCGGGCTGGAACATGATAACCAGCGCAATGAAGCCCAGCTCAAGGATTTTCTCCAGAATCCAGTTGAGCGCATACATGTGCACCAGATCCGTAATCAGCGTAACGGCCAGCAGCACCAGAATGCTGCGCGCAACGCGCGCGGCGGTGGTGGACTGGACACGGGTCATGACATAATAGATAATCAGAGCGACAACAAGAATATCCACGACGTCCATCACGCGCAGCGGCGGGATGTTGTACAGGATTTCCTGGAAAAAGCTTTTCATGGCTGCCATAAGCGTTTTCTCCTGCAAATGATACTTCCGCGTATACTGATAGTTTTAGTAATTATACTCCATCGGGCGCGGATGTGCAAGTGCAGGAGAAGTCAAAATCCTATCCCTGTAAATATTTTTTCAGCAGCTCCGCCAGCGTATCCGCCTCCTCCGGCGTGCTGAACGCCGAAAAACTGACGCGCACTGTCCCGCTTTGCAGCGTTCCGGCGCTCTCATGCGCCAGCGGCGCGCAGTGAAGCCCCGCACGCACGCATACGCCGTGCTCCGCCAGATACTGCGCCGTCTGCTCACAGTCTCTGCCGCGCAGCACAAGCGATACCACGCCCGTCTGCACCGCGTCCGCCTCCGCACAGAAGCATTCAACGCCCTCCACGCCGGAAAGCTGCGCGCACAGGCGGCGGCGCAGCGCGCGCTCATGCGTCAGAATCTGCCGCGTTCCGCGCTGCGCCACAAAGCGCAGTCCAGCCGCAAGGCCGCAGATTCCGCAGACGTTGTGCGTACCGGCCTCCGCACGGTCGGGCAAAAAATCCGGCATCTCCGGCGAGGCCGAAAGGCTTCCGCTTCCACCGGAAATCAGCGGCTCCGGCAGGCAGCCGCACAGCAGGATTCCCGTTCCCTGCGGGCCGTAGAGTCCCTTGTGTCCCGGCATGGCGATAAAGTCCGCGCCCAGCTGCCTGAGTGAAACCGGTACAATGCCCGCCGACTGCGACGCATCGACAATCAGCGGCACGCCGCGCTCACGGCACAGCCGCGCAATCTGCCGGATTGGGAGCACATAGCCGAACACATTCGACACATGCGTACAGACTACGGCGCGCGTCCGCGGGCCGACGGCCCGCTCAAACGCCGCCAGCGTGTCCGCCGGATGAAACAGCTCTCTGCCAGCGACAACCGTTTTCGCGCCGATGGCGTGCAGCGGCCGCACAACCGCGTTGTGCTCAAAGCCGGAGATAACGACCTCGTCCCCGCCCGAAACCAGCGACCGGATCGCAATATTCAGCGCATGCGTGGCGTTCATCGTAAAGACGACCTGCTCCGGCTCCGCTTCAAACAGCGTCCCCACCAGCACGCGGCAGTCATAGACCGCGTCCGCGGCCTTCATCGCGGCCGGATACCCGCCGCGGCCCGGGCTTGCGCAGGCACGCATGGCCCGCACCACGGCCGCCGCCACGCTGGGCGGCTTTTGCAGCGTCGTCGCTCCGCTGTCCAGATAAATCATACGCGCACCTCCTCCACCGCGCCGTTGTGAAACAGCCGGTAGAGATGCCCGAACGCGACGCCGCGCCCGCGGAACACGGAAAGCGCCCGCATCGCGCCGCCGGAGCCGACCCGCAGCACATAGCCGCAGCCCTGCGCGCTCAGGCGCTTCGGCGCGCGCTCAAGCGACGCGGGCAGCCCCTCGACGGCCAGAACGCTTCGGGCGCTCTGTGCGGGCGTGAGCGACCGGAACGTAAAAACATAGTCAAACATAGAAGTTCCCTCCCGTGTCAGTCTATGCGTTCCGCCATTTTTCGGCCACAATCGCCGCTCCGTGCATGGATTGTATATTTTTTCACATTTTGCGTCAAAACCTGTTGACTTTTTCCACTCTGCCGGTATAATAAAAGCGTTCATATGACGGAGGTTGCGAATGACATCAGTAAGCCCGCGTACCGGCAGACACCGGCGGGCCGAAAGGGGATTTCGCCGAAGGATACGCGCTGTGTCTGCGGCGCGCGTTCTGGGCCGCGGAAGAAGATTCCGCGGACTGTCACGAAAGTGGAGCGCTGTCATGTACGAAACACTGCATTGCGTTGTTGCGTCATGATACCGTCATGACGCAATTTTTTATGTCTGGAGAGAGATACCATGAAGAAAGAAAACCGTTCCCGTCTTGCAATTCTGGTGGTTGCCGCCGCGGTCGTCGCGGTGATTGTCGCCGCCGCCGTCCTCGGCGGCAGCATGTACGCCACGTTCTGGGCGCTTGTGCCGCCGGTCATCGCCATCGTGCTGGCACTGGTCACAAAGGAGGCCTACAGCTCACTGTTTATCGGCGTCGTCATCGGCGCACTGTTTTCCTGTAATTTTTCCCCCGTCGATACGCTTGACGCCGTCGTCAACAACGGCCTGATCGACGCCATCGCCTCCAACGCGGGCATTTTCCTGTTCCTCGTTCTGCTGGGCGTTATCGTCGCGCTGGTCAACGCGGCGGGCGGCTCGGCAGCGTTCGGGCGCTGGGCCGAAACGCACATCAGAACGCGCGCGGGCGCGCTGCTGTCCACGTTCGTTCTGGGCGTTCTGATTTTTATCGACGACTATTTCAACTGCCTCACCGTCGGCTCGGTCATGCGTCCCGTCACCGACAGCCACAAAATCTCCCGTCCGAAACTGGCGTATCTGATCGACGCCACGGCCGCGCCCGTGTGCATGATTGCGCCGATTTCCTCGTGGGCGGCTGCCGTCTCCTCCACGGCCGAGGGCCTGAACACCGGTATGAGCGGCATCGAACTGTTCATCCGCGCAATTCCGTACAATCTCTATTCTCTGATGACGTTCGTGTTCATCATCGCAATTGTCCTGATGAAATTTGACTACGGCCCCATGCGTTCCTATGAGCGCAAGGCCCAAACCGGCGATCTGTCCGCGCTGGCGGAAGGCGACGATGCCGCCGCAAATCCCAACGGCCGCGTGATTGATCTGGTGATTCCCGTTCTGGTCCTGATTGCAACCTGCACAATCGGCATGCTCTATGTCGGCGGCTTCTTCGGAAGCGACCCCGCGTATGCCGGCAGATTTGCCGAGGCGTTCGGCAACACCGACGCATTTGTCGGCCTGCCGTGGGGCGGCGTGATCGCCCTGATCGTCACCGTGGTCTATCTGACCGCACGCCGCGTCGTGTCGTTCCGCGAGGCCATGGAGTGCATTCCCAAAGGCTTTGTCGCCATGATTCCGCCAATCATCATCCTGACGCTGGCCGTCAGCCTCAAGTCCATGATCAACACCCTCGGCGCGCGCGAATATGTGCAGGCGCTCATGTACTCTGCCTCCGATTTCCTCTACGGCATGCTTCCTGCGGTTATTTTCATCGTCGCATGCGTGCTGGCCTTTGCCTCCGGCACGTCGTGGGGCACGTTCGGCATTCTCATTCCGGTTGTCACCGCCGTGTTTCCCGTCGACAGCCCCCTGCTCATCATCGGCATCTCCGCCTGCTGTGCCGGCGCGGTCTGCGGCGACCACTGCTCCCCCATCTCCGACACCACCATCATGGCCTCGGCCGGCGCGCAGTGCAACCATCTGACGCACGTCTCCACGCAGCTGCCCTACGCCGTCACCGTCGCCGCCGTCAGCTTTGTCGGCTTCATCATCGCGGGCTTCACGCGCAATACCTATCTGACGCTCGCCGCCAGCACGCTTCTGGTTCTCATTACCCTGTTTGCCCTGCGCAGCATTTGTGCAAAGAAGGACGCGGCATAACCTCTCCGGCATACAAAAATCCGCCTGCCGGAGCTCCGGCAGGCGGATTTTGCAATTCAGCTATGCTTCAATGTGTGATTCCAGCCATGCGCGCATCTGCTCCTTCCCCTCCTCGCTGAGCGGAAAGACCTGCGCGCCCTCCATTTCGCTTTTTTCATAGCAGAACGGACCGTGCCAGTATTCACACTGCATGGAGCTTGCCTCCATGTCCACCTCTTTGGGCGTTTTCATCGTAATCTGCGGCGTAACCTTAAATCGGAGCGCGCCGAAGCTTCCGGTAAAGACGTTGTTGTTCTCAAAGCTGTGGAGAACCGGCAGAAACAGCGGCTCCATCACTGCATCAGCGCTTCCATTTCGTCAAGCAGCTCGCCGAACAGGCTCAGTGCCGTGTTGACCGGCTCCGCCGTGGTCATGTCGACGCCCGCGCCCTTGAGCAGGTCGATCGGCGTTTTGCTGCAGCCGCCGGACAGGAAGCCCAGATAGCGCTTGACCGCAGGCTCGCCCTCGGCAAGGATTTTGCGCGACAGCGCGATTGCCGCGGCATAGCCGGTGGCGTACTGGAACACATAATAGTTGTAATAGAAGTGCGGGATGCGCGCCCATTCCAGCGCAATCTGATCGTCCTGCACAACGTCCGGACCGTAGTAAAGCGTGTTGAGTTTGCGGTATTCCTCGCACAGCACGTCCGCGGTCAGCGTCGTGCCCTGCTGGTTCAGCTCGGCAATGCGCAGCTCAAACTCGGCAAACATCGTCTGGCGGTACAGCGTGCTCTTGAACTGATCGAGGAAGTGATTGATGAGATACGCGCGCTGCTTCTTATCGGTGGTTTTGCCCAGCAGGTATTCCATCAGCAGCGCCTCATTGCAGGTGGAGGCAACCTCGGCGACAAAAATGACATAGTCCGAATAGACCTGCGGCTGTGTCCTGCTGGACAGGTACGAATGCAGCGCGTGGCCCATCTCGTGCGCCAGCGTAAACTGGCTGTCCAGCGTGCCGGTGTAGTTGAGCAGGACGAACGGATGCACCGGCGTGCCGGCGGAATACGCGCCCGAACGCTTGCCGGCGTTCTCATACACGTCGATCCAGCGGTTGTCAAAGCCCTCCTTCAGGATTTTGCAGTAGTCCTCACCCATGCACGCCTGCGCCTTGAGCACGGTATCCTTCGCGTCGGCAAACTCGATGTGCGTGTCGGCATCGGCCACCAGCGGCGTGTACATATCGTACATGTGCAGCTCGTCGACACCCAGAAGCTTCTTGCGCAGACGGACATAGCGGTACATCTTGTCCATGTTCTGATGGACGGTCTCAATCAGATTGCGGTAGACGCTGGTCGGCACCTCGGTGTTATCCAGCGACGCATCCAGACTGGACGGATACTTTCTGGCGTTCGCGAAGAATTGCAGCTGCTTGACCTGACCGTTCAGACAGGACGCGCAGGTGTTGCGGTAGTTCTGATACGCGGCATAGTAATTTTCATATGCGTTTTTGCGCAGCGTGCGGTCGGCGGATTCCAGACAGGAAATATACGTTCCCTGCGTGATGGTGTGCTTTTCGCCTCTGCTGTCCTCTGCCGGCTCAAATTTGATATCGGCGTTGGAGAACATGGAGAACGTGTTCTGCGGCGTCTGCGCCATTTCGCCAAGCCCCGCCAGCAGCTTCTCCTCCGACGCGGACAGCACATGCGCCTTGCGGCGGCGGATTTTTTCCAGATGGCGGCGGTACAGCTCCAGCTCCGGCGCGTCGCGGTAGAACTGCTCCATTTTCTCATCGGAGATGGACATCAGCTCGGGCGTCTCGAAGCTGACGCGCTCGCCCAGCGCGACATACTCCTTCATAAACTGGCCGACCATGCCCTGATAATACGAATTGCGGGTATCCTGATCGCCGCGGCGCATGGCATAGTTCGCCAGACGGTCCACCAGCTCGCTGACCTCGTCGCTCAGCCGCAGATAATTCAGCAGTTCCTGCGCCGACTCGCCGAGCTTACCGGCAAAGGAAGCCAGCTTTTCGCCGCCCTCCTGCATTTTTTTCATATCGGCCTGCCAGAGCTCATCATTCGCGTACAGATCCTCCAGCGCCCACTGGCTCTCAACTGGCAACTCGCTTCGTTCGGGAATTTTTTTCGACATATCAATCTTCACTCCTGTAAGCTGTATTCTATCGATTTTATTATTCTAACACAGATTCACCGCCAGCACAACACCCATTGCGTCCGGCGTTGACAAAATGCCGCCGCGGTGCTATCGTATCGGCATTGTTTTTCAAAAATCCACCGGCAAAAAGAGGAAATCTCCATGAAAAAGGAACTCAAAGGCAATCTGATGCTGCTCCTGACCGCAATGATCTGGGGCTCGGGCTTTGTCGCACAGAGCGAGGGCATGCGCTATGTCGGACCGCTGACGATGCAGGCGGCGCGCTATCTGCTGTCGGGGCTTGTGCTGCTGCCCGTCATCGCGCTGCGCGACCGCCGCGGACACAGCGTCAACCGCCCGCAAAACGCCGCCGAGCGCCGTCATCTGCTCCGCTGCGGCCTTGTCTGCGGCATTCTGCTGGCCGCGGCCAGCACGCTTCAGCAGTACGGCCTTCTCTATACAACCGTCGGCAAATCCGGCTTCATCACCGCGCTTTATATCATTCTGGTCCCGCTGATCGGCCTGTTCCTGCACCAACGCGCGGGGCTTAATATCTGGCTCGGCGTGGCGCTGTCGGTCGCTGGGCTCTATTTCCTGTGCATGACCGGCGGACTCGGCGGCGTCAATCTCGGCGACCTGCTGACGCTTGCGTGCTCGCTGGGCTTCGCACTGCACATCCAGTACGTCGACCATATCGGCGCGGGTGTCGACTGCGTGCGGCTTTCCTGCATTCAGTTTTTTGTCTCGTCGCTGCTTGCCGGAATCGGTATGCTGATTTTCGAGGAGCCGAGCCTTCCCGCCCTGCTCAGCTGTGCGGTTCCCATCCTCTACGCGGGTATTTTGTCCGGCGGCGCGGGCTATACGCTGCAAATTCTCGGCCAGCAGTACACCGAACCGACAATTGCATCGCTTCTGATGAGTCTGGAATCGGTCTTTGCCGTGCTGTTCGGCTGGCTTCTGCTGCATCAGGCGCTCAGCACGCGCGAGCTGCTCGGCTGCGGTCTGATGTTCGCCGCAATCATCCTCGCGCAGCTTCCGCAGAAGCGGAAGGCAGCCGCGTAATTTCAAAAAGCGCCCGACCAGGCGGTCGGGTGCTTTTATACTCCCTGCGTGGACCGGTGCAGCACCGCCCGTCCGAGATTTCCGGTCGGCATCGATGGCGGTATTTTTGACAGCGGCACTGTAACTGTGCCTCCGTTGTGATTCTTCACAGCACTCTGTAGGGGCCGATGGCGAGCGTAGCCGTCAGCGACGAAGGAGCGCTACGGATGCGGCCCACCCCTTGCGGGTGCACATCGGCCCTCTTTTCCAGTATTCACTGGGCTACCTCTTTTGCGGTAACACCGCAGCTGTGTCTCCGACGGCCTACTTTTTCTGTTGCGCCAGAAAAAGTAGGCAAAAAGATGCGCTTGGAGACGCGCTATATTGCGCGCTGACGCGCGCGATTTTTATTTAACGCCCTCTTCGGGCGCAAGGCCAATACTCTTCCGATAGTTTATGGTTCCGACAAATGTACTACACGCATTTGCGGGCAGACTGCATCAATTTCGTTTCTGCTCATTTTGGGAATACTCGGCGGGCGGGCCAATGTAGGCATCGGCCCCTACAAACGTATCCAAAACCATGTTCGGGTGGACGATTCTGCTCGCCTGTTCCATAACGAATTTGCACTACCGGCGCATACGCAGATGCGTTGTTATCACCACAGCAGCGTGTTTTGCAATCTCCCTGCGTGGCAACTGTTTCCGATGGGAGCGTTGTCTCCACGCAGGCGGCGCTGTAGTTCAGTTTTGCAGAGAGATCTCCGTGTGCTGGCCGCAATGTTCTTCTACGGGATAATTCTGTGGCTTGCGGCACAACCCGATCCGCTTCCGGCGTCTCTTTTTACATACTTTTTCTGACAAGCCAGATGGAACCAAATTGCAAACCAGCGAAGCGTTTGCAATTTGGAGAGGACGAACAACGGAACGGACGAGACCTGCCGCCTGCGGCGGGGCGAGGAATGTGGAGTTTGTGAGGACGAGCCGCCGGAGGCACGGTTGCAGTGTCACTGCAAAAGAGGAAGTCCAGTGCCAGCCGGAAATCTCGGACGGACAGGGGCGCGGCGCAAAGGTGCCGCCAAAGACACAGTTTTTACACAAATTTGAAAATCCCCGTCTTTCGACGGGGATTTTCCTTATACACTTCTCAGATGATATCGTGAATGCTCGCGGCCTTGGCCTCATCGGCGGCCTGCATCAGTTCTCGGACACTGCGTCCCTCCAGAATCAGCTCATACATGCCGAGAATCAGCTTTGCAAGCTCGCTGTCGGCAGAAAGCTTGGAAACCTCGGCAAGGACCTTTTTCGCCGCGTCCATGCCCTGCTCCATGCCCTCGGCCTCATTGATGTAGCGGCGCAGACCGGCGGCAGCGCCGACGGCGATATACGCCGGCGTAATTCCCTGCTCCAGCGCCAGCATCGCCGAGCCGATCAGCCGGTCGGCGGGCGAGAGCTTTCTGGCCGGATCGCCGCCCACGCGCGCGCAGGTATCCATCAGTGCGGCATTTGTGAAGCGGTGCAGGAGGTCGGTGATGTGCAGAACGATCTTCTCCAGCTCAACGCCATACTTTCCGGACAGCGCCAGCGCGCTTTCCAGCATCGCGTTCTGTACCAGCACACGCACCTCGGGCACGCCGATGGACTGATAGATGTAATCCAGTCCCAGAATGTCGCCCAGATACGCACAGGTTGCGTGGCCCATATTGTGGATATACAGCTTGCGCTTGATATAGAAATCAAACGGCGCAAACGGAACCATGTTGCGGATTTCCGGAATCTCGCCCTTGAACGCGGCCTTGTCGGTGGGCAGGAAGCCGTAGCGCTCGACGCACACGCGCATCGGGTCGCCGTCCTTCATTTCCTCGGTCTGCACGGGAACCATACGGCCGATGGACGCCTCGACCAGGCCCACGCGTTCGTCAAACAGCTTCTTCTCGTCGTCGGTCAGAAGCTCCTTGAGCATCTTCTCCACAACCAGATTCGCGTCCATCAGGTTTTCGCAGATGATGATGTTCAGCGGCCTGTCGGTTCTGCTCCAGCGCTTTCTCAGACCTGCAACAATATTACCGACGATGAACTTCAGAATGCGCGCGCCGACAGCCGTAGCCATGATGTCGCATTCGGCAATCGCCTCGGATGCGGCCTCCTGATCGTTGCCGTTGACAGCCGTCACGTTTTCGATCATGACGTCCTGATGGCCGGCACTGGACACATAGCGCACCGGATAGCGGTGATTTTCCTGAAGCGCCTTGACAACCGGCTCGGCCACGTCGATAAACGTCACCTCATAGCCCGACTGGCTGAGCAGCGCGCCGATGAAGCCGCGGCCGATGTTGCCGCCGCCGTACATAACTGCCTTTTTCATAAGTGATTACGCCTCCGCTTTATAAAGATCATACAGTTTGAGAACCTCGTCCGCCGTTTTCACGCCGTCGGACGCGCTGACCTCGCTGAGCGAGGCCGCCGCCGAGCATGCGCCCAGCTTCAGCGCCTCGGGCAGGCTTCTTCCGCTCTCCGCGGCGTACAGAACGCCCGCGCAGAACGCGTCGCCCGCGCCCACAGTGCCCTTGATATAGCCCTTCGGGAGCTTCAGGCTTCTGAATTCATAGTAATTGCCGTCCGCGTCCATGCCGCAGCCGATCTCGGGGCAGTGAATGACGGCCCATGTGGAAACGCCCAGCTCATGCAGCTTTTCAAGCGCCGCCTTCATGTTCTCCACATGCAGCGTGCCGTCGTCATCGCGCAGCGCAACGCCGGTCGTCTGCTGGGTTTCCAGCTCGTTGATGATGCAGTAGTCGGTGTATTTCAGCGCCGGCGTGACCAGCCGCTTGAAGCGGTCGCCCGACTCGGAGACCACGTCGATGGAGGTTTTCATACCGGCCTGCTGCGCGCGGTGCAGGAGCCTTGCCATCTTCGTGCCGTATTCCGCGTCCGGCTCGTCCAGATGCGGCAGAAGCAGGATATAGCCGATGTGGAAGATGTTCACATCCAGCCTGTCCCAGTCGATATGCTCTTCACCATAATAGGCGTTCGCGCCCGCGTGCTGGAAGAACGTGCGCTCCTTCGTCTGATTGTTCGACATGACCGCCGTAAACGACGTGCGGCCGTCGCGCTTGACCATGGAAAGATCGATGTTCGGATACTTGCCCAGCTCCGCCAGCACAAAATCGCCCTCGGCGTCGTGACCGGCAAAGCCGGATGCGACCAGATGCATCGACGGGTCCAGCTTCGCGATATCGGTGATCGTGTTGCAGACCGAGCCGCCGGTGGACTGCGTGATGCCCTCGGTGATGTG
Source organism: uncultured Oscillospiraceae bacterium (assembly GCA_934661735.1). GTDB lineage: Bacteria > Bacillota > Clostridia > Oscillospirales > Oscillospiraceae > CAG-170. The sequence goes on along the minus strand of CAKUJN010000003.1, from coordinate 24,886 downwards.
CGTCAGCTCATTCTGCCTCGGCCAGGTTTCGATAGGATATGTGATGTCAACAATCATGTTGCCAGCACAGCAGATGCCTTTTCTCATTCCGTCTCCTCCAAACGCATTGGAATTTTTACATCATTTTTAATATACCAGTTTTCTGTCTGTTTGTCCAGCTATTTTCATCGCACTTGCACACAAACCAACAGGAACCGGCAGAATTCTCTGCCGGTTCCGTTTTTCTATTCCTCCAGCAGGCATACGGCGTGCGCCGCCATGCCCTCGCCGCTTCCGGTAAAGCCCAGATGTTCCTCGGTCGTGGCCTTGACGCTGACGCGGCTCTCCGGAATTCCAAGCACGCCGGCAATATTCCTGACCATCTGCGCCGTATACGGCGCAATTTTCGGCCGCTGCGCAATCAGCGTCGCGTCGATATTGCCCGCGCGGAAGCCGTTTTCGCGCAGCACAAGCGCCACACGCTCCAGAAGCAGCATGCTTGAGCAGCCGCGATAGCGCTCATCCGTATCGGGAAACAGCTTTCCGATATCGCCCAGCGCCGCCGCGCCAAGCAGCGCGTCCATGACCGCGTGCAGCAGCACGTCCGCGTCCGAATGGCCGTCGAGCCCCTTTTCAAACGGGATTTCCACACCGCCAAGGACGAGTCTCCGTCCCTCGGTCAGCCGGTGGACGTCGTATCCGTGTCCGATGCGCATCTTTCCCGCTCCTTCCAGATAATCCGCGCCAGCTCCAGATCAACCGGCGTTGTGATTTTGATATTTTCCTCCGCGCCTTCGGTCAGAAGGACCTTCATGCCCAGCGCCTCGACCGCCGAGCAGTCGTCCGTGACCGGAAGCTGCCGCTCCTTTGCGTTCTGAAGCGCCGCGCGCAGGAGGTCCGCGTCAAAAATCTGCGGCGTCTGCACGGCAAAGAGCCTGCTTCTGTCGGGTGTCCGGTCGACCTCGCCGTTCTCTGACACCTTGATTGTGTCCTTGACGGGCACCGCGGGCGCCGCCGCGGAGAATTTCGCCGCCTTTGCCGCCGCCTTCGTAATGACCTCGTCCGTCACCAGCGGCCGCGCGCCGTCATGCACCGCAATCAGCTGCGTGTTTTCCGACACCGCGTCGATCCCCGCGCAGACCGAGTCCACGCGCGTCGCGCCGCCGCACACAACCAGATGCACCTTCGGATAGGTCGCGCACAGCGCGCTGACCTGTTCCAGAAGCTCCCGCCGCGTCACAACGACGATTTCGTCGATCAGATCGCAGCGCTCAAACGCCGCGACCGTCCGGCACAGCACCGGCTGGCCGCACAGATCGGCCAGAATCTTATCCACGCCGCCCATCCGCGACGCGGAGCCCGCCGCAACAATCACCGCCGTACACCACGGATGGCGGAGCGTCCGCTTGACATGCAGCGCCTTTTTGTACAGACTGCTCAGCTTCATATCCATACTCCTGTCATTTCAGCTCATGAACCAGCTTTTTATACGTCTCGCCGCGTACCATGAAGTTTTTGAATTGATCGAACGCCGCACAGGCCGGCGAAAGCGTCACCACATCCCCCGCCCGCGCGCTTTCCCGCGCCAGCGAAACGGCCTGTTCCAGATTTTCCGCGTCCAGAATGACCGGCCGTCCCTCGGCATACGCCGGTGCGGCAAGCACCGCCGCGCGGATTTTATCCGCCGTCGCGCCGCACAGAATCAGCGTTTTGACGTGCGCGCAGATCTCCGGCCCCAGTACGTCGAACGGAATGTGCTTGTCATAGCCGCCCGCAATCAGGATGACCGGCTGTGCAAACGAATGCAGGCCCGCAATTGTGCGCGTCGGGCTCGACGCAATGGAGTCATTGTAATAGCGCACGCCGTCCAGCTCGCGCACCAGCTCGATCCGGTGCTCCACGCCGCCGAAGCTGCGGGCCACCGCGTCGATGTCCGCATCGGATGCAAGGCCTTCAACCGCGCATGCCGCGGCCATATAATTTTCAATGTTGTGTACGCCCGGAATCCGGATATCCGCCGCGTCCATGATTTTTACGCCGTTGCGGTAAATCACGCCGTTTTCCAGATATACGCCGCGCTCCGGCCGCGCCGTGCGGGAGAAAAACTCCACCGTTCCGCGCGCCTCGGCAGCAAACCCGCGCGTAATCCCGTTGTCCAGATTCAAAACGAGCCTTCCGTCCGTGCTCTGGTGCAGGAATACGTTCTTTTTTGCCGCAACGTATTCCTCCATACCGTGGTGCATATCCAGATGGTTTGGCGCCAGATTCGTGACGACAGCCACATCCGCCGAGCGCGTCATGGTCATCAGCTGGAACGAGCTGAGCTCCACGACCGCAGCGTCGTCCGGCTCCATCTGCGCCGCCAGCGGCAGCAGCGGCGTGCCGATATTGCCGCCCAGCCAGACGCGCCGTCCGGCGTGCTCCAGGATTTTCGCAATCAGCGTAGTCGTGGTTGTCTTGCCGTCGGAGCCGGTCACGGCGATGATTCTGCACGGGCAGACCTCGAAAAACGCCTCCATCTCGCTGGTCAGCTCGGCGCCCCGCGCCGTCAGCCGCGCGATCTGCGGCAGATCGGGACGCATTCCCGGCGTGCGGAAGATCACGTCCGCCTCCAGTCCGTCCAGATAGTTTTCGCCCACATGGAGCTTTGCGCCCTGCGCTTCCAGCGCGAGGACCTCCTCATCCAGTCCTTCCCGCGGCGTCCTGTCATACGCCGTAACATCCACGCCATATTGCAGCAGCAGCCGGATCAGCGGCCGGTTGCTCACGCCGATGCCAAGCACAGCCGCACGCCTGCCGCGCAGGCGCGCAAAATACCGCTCAACGAGTTCATTCATGACACAGCCTCTTTTACGAATTCATGATACTCTGATTATACCGGAAAAGAAATTCAATTGCAATCCATTTGACAATTTCAGTCATATAACGTACAATAGACGGGCGACCGGAACGGACAGTCGCGGGCACAGCGCCGAAAGGCCGTGCATGAGGAAAGTCCGGGCTCCGCAGGGCAAGGATAACGGGTAACGCCCGCCCAGAGCGATCTGAGGAAAAGTGCAACAGAGATATACCGCTTACGGCATGCCGTAAGTAAGGGTGGAAAGGTGCGGTAAGAGCGCACCCAATGGCGTGTGAAAGCGTCCATTGCTGTAAACTCTATCCGGAGCAACACCGCACAGGAGACAAGGCTCGCCCGGCTGTCTCCGACCAGGTGGCTTGAGCGCACCGGCAACGATGCGCCTAGATAGATGACTGTCGATCACAGAACCCGGCTTACAGCTTCGGTCGCAGAGCGGCGCGCACAGCAATGTGCGCGCCGCTTGCCTGTATCCATTTGCAGAACAGCACCCCGCTGCACCGCAGCGGGGAATTTTTGTCTTGACAAGGTTTCTTGTCAGTGCTAGAATCAAAATGACAAAGATACTTGTCATTTTGACAGGTTTTCCTTGCAAGGGAGGGATCACATTTGCCGCTGCACAACCGGCTGAAGGAATTCCGTGCCGCAAAAAACATCAACCAGAGCGAGATGGGACAGCTTGTCCGCGTCTCGCGCCAGACCATCAGCATGATCGAGCGCGGCGATTATTCGCCGTCGGTCACGCTGGCGCTGAAGATCGCAGGGGTGTTCGGCGTACCGGTCGAGGAGATTTTTTCCTATGAGGAGGAAGATGAAACATGAAGGACACCACATCCGCAAAGGCTGAAAACCGGAAAGCGCTTCCGCTTTTCCTGCTGATCGTCATCTGTTCATTTGCCGTCGGCATTCTGTTTGGCATCCTGTCCGTCAATTCCGAGGGTGCGTCATGGCAGGATACGCTGCGCGCCGCGCTGCGGCACTTTTTTACATACTACAGCAGCTATATTCTGCTGGCGCTGGCGCTCTGCCTGATCATCGGCGGGATTGTCAGCATCCGCGCCGCAAAAAAGCGGATTGCCGCGCTGGACGACAGCGACGAAGGCTTCCGCGCGGTCGACCAGCTGCTCTCCAACGCGCTCAACGCCGTCTCTGCAATCAATATTGTCTCGTTTTTCTTCCTTTCCGGCATGATGTGCTATTTTATGGATAACACGTTTGCCGCATTTCTGATCGGGCTGATTTCATTTCTCGTCATTCTGGCCGCGCAGATTGTCATCACGCAGAGGCTGGTTGATCTTGCCAAGCAGCTCTACCCCGAAAAGCGCGGGAGCGTCTATGATCTGAGATTCCAGAAAAAATGGCTGGAAAGCTGTGACGAGGCGGAAAAGGCGCAGATCGCCGCCGCAGCGTTCAGCGCCTATCGCGCGGCAAACACCGCATGCCTCGCGATGTGGCTTCTGATGACGCTCAGCCATATGTTCTTCCGCACCGGCCTTCTGCCCATCTTCGCCGTCAGCGTCATCTGGCTGACCACATGTCTGGCCTATGCGATCAAGGGTAAAAAAATGGACGCAAGCGGCATCCTCATCTGAGGTGCCGGTCCGGAATATCGGACCGGAAATCGTGAAAAACACGTCTGAAAAGCGCTAAAAATTGCTTCAAAACCCAAAATTTTTCGAAAAAACTGCGAAAAAATCGCGAAAAAACGTGAAAAATTTCTGCAAAAAACGGGAGGAATGACAAAATGTACACCTATAAAACCGAAATTCTGATGCTGGGCGTGAAGTGGTTCTCCGACAAGGCGACCCCCGAGGACGCCGCCGAGCTGGACCGCCTGCTGAACGAGCGCGCCGCCGATGGCTGGGAGCTTGCCACCTATGATTATATGGCAACCTCCTCGCAGCTGAAGGGTGCGTTCATTATCACGTTCCGCAAAGAGAAATAAAACAGGCGAGCGTGAAAAATCCTCCGTATTTTCATACGGAGGATTTGTTTTTTTATTCAGCGGAAAGCAGGATTTCCCCATCCGCGCCGGAGGCGGCGATTTGAGAAATCGGCTTCTGGAAGCTCTCGATGATTTTTTCCGCAATCGGGTCCTCCAGCTCGCGCTGGATGGTGCGGCGCAGATTCCGCGCGCCATAGGTGACGGAATACGATTTCTTGACCAGCGCGTCGACAAGCGTCCCGTCCCAGGTAAAGCGGATTCCCCTGCCGTCCAGCGCCTGCTGAAGCTCGCGGAGCATAATCGCGGCGATGCCGCGGAAATTTTCCTCCGTCAGCTTGTTGAAGCAGACTACCTCGTCCACGCGGTTGATGAACTCGGGCCGCAGGAACTCGCCCAGCGCCTTGAGCGCCTTTTCGCGGCTCTGCTCGGAGACGGTGCGGCCGAAGCCGACCGAGCCGTCGCGGCGGTCGGAGCCGGCGTTGGAGGTCATGATGATGATGGTGTTTTCAAAATTGACCACACGGCCCTGTGCGTCGGTGATGCGTCCGTCGTCCAGAATTTGCAGCAGGATGTTCACCACGTCGGGATGCGCCTTTTCCAGCTCGTCAAACAGGATGACGGAATATGGCTTGCGCCGGATTTTTTCGGTCAGCTGGCCGGCCTCGTCATAGCCGACGTAGCCGGGGGGCGAGCCGATGATCTTGGAAACGCTGTGCTTTTCCATATACTCGGACATGTCCAGACGGATGAGCGATTCAACCGACTCGAACAGCTCGTTTGCCAGCACCTTGACCAGCTCCGTCTTGCCGACGCCCGTCGAGCCGACAAAGATGAACGACACGGGGCGCTTTTTCGCACTGATGCCGACACGGCTGCGGCGGATGGCACGCGCAACGGCTGAGACCGCCTCGTCCTGTCCGACGATGTGCTCCTTCAGGCGGTCCTCCAGCGTGCAGAGCTGCTCGTATTCCTGCGCCTGAATCTTGCTGGCCGGAATTTTCGTCCAGAGCTCGATGATGCGCGCCAGATTCTCCATTGTCAGCGCGGGCTTCGGCTCGGCCTCAAGCTGGGCAATCTGCTTATCCAGCTGAAGATTGCGGCTGCGGAGCGTCGCCATGCGCTCATAGTCCGCCTGCGACTTTTCCGTGTTCTCCATCAGCATGTTCAGCTCCAGATCCAGATCCGCATGCTCCTTGCGCAGGGCCATCAGCTGTCCCAGCGCCTGATTGCGCAGATTGACATCCGAGCACGCCTCGTCGATCAGGTCGATGGCCTTATCCGGCAGGAAGCGGTCGGTGATGTAGCGCTCGGACAGGATGACGGCCTGCCGCGCGATCTCGGGGGAAATGACGACGCCGTGGAACGTCTCATAATAGTGCGCGATGCCGCGCAGGATGGCAACCGCCTCCTCAATCGTCGGCTCGGCCACGGTGACAGGCTGGAACCGGCGCTCGAGCGCGGAGTCCTTTTCAATATGCTTGCGGTATTCGTTGAACGTCGTCGCGCCGATGACCTGAATCTCGCCGCGGGAGAGCGCGGGCTTGAGAATATTGGCCGCGTTCATCGAGCCCTCCGCGTCGCCCGCGCCGACCAGATTGTGAACCTCGTCGATGACCAGAATGATATTGCCGAGCTTTTTGACCTCCTCAATCAGGCCCTTCATGCGGCTTTCAAACTGGCCGCGGAACTGCGTGCCCGCCACCAGCGCCGTCAGGTCCATCAGATAGACCTCCTTATCGGCCAGCTTATACGGCACGTCGCCCGCCGCGATGCGGATGGCGAGGCCCTCGGCGATGGCCGTCTTGCCGACGCCGGGCTCGCCGATGAGGCAGGGATTGTTCTTCTGCCGGCGGTTGAGAATCTGAATGACGCGCTCGGTCTCCACCTCGCGGCCGACGATGCGGTCAAGCTTTCCATCGCGCGCCTTCTGCGTCAGGTCCTGGCAGTAGGTATCGAGGAATTTATGCTTCTTATTGTTCTTTCCCGCGGGCTTTTCGCCGCGCGGCGCCTTATCCGCCTTCGGCTCCTCCGGCTCGGCGGGCAGATTTTCCGCGTTCTGCGCGTTACCGAACAGCTTGTTGAGGAACGGAAACGTCGCCGTCTGGCTTTCATTTTCCTCGTCGTCGCCGTCGTCGTCCGCCTCCGGCTGGTCGGAGAGCATGCCCTCCAGACTCCCGAGCGCGTCGGACATCTCGCCGTTGAGGTTTTCCAGATCCTCGTCGGTGATGCCCATGCGCTGCATCAGGTCGTTCACCGGCCCGATGCCGAGCTCCTTGGCGCACTTGAGGCACAGGCCCTCGTTGATGGTATTGCCGTTTTCGATTTTGGTGATGAAGATCACCGCCAGATTTTTCTTACATCTTGAACATAAGGTTGGTTTCATCAGGGTTACTCCTTATATTGCGAATCGCTGTTTCATTTTATCACGCGCCGCCGGTTTTGTCATACGCCAAATACAGGCGGACGGTTCAGTTTCTGTCAGGGTCTGCAAATCTCCCCATGCCCGTCGGAAAGCAGGATGGCCGAGCCGTCCTGCCGCAGGACGACGTCCGTCGCGCCGGAGCTGTTCTCCCAGTGCGCGTATGGCTGCATAGTCTCGTCGTAAACCGTCAGGCTGCCCGCCGTGAGAACCGCGACGTATTTGCCGCAGACCGATACGTCCAGCAGCTCCTCCGCGACGTCGGCGCTCCCGAGTTCGATGCCGTCGGAGCCGGCCGTGACGATGGTGCAGCGATTGCCTGCCCTATACATATTCAGGCTGAGCGTGAGAAATCCGTCGCCGCCGAAATCAAAGTCCTTGAGATACACGCCGCCGTAGGTGTAGCGTCCGGCCAGCGTGCCGTCCATGCGAAGCCACATGACGCTGCTCTCACCGACCACGCAGATGAGGCTGTCGCCGAAAAAGCGCAGGTCGTAAATCAGCTCGCCGCCCAGAGAAAACGAGCGGTAGACCTCCTCCGAGTCTGTCCTGAACAGCAGCAGACGGCTTTCATAGATGCCGCCGGACTGGCCGAGCGCAACCGCCGCAAGGCAGGTGCCGTCGCTGTTGAGCGTGCAGAGCGGCAGATACTGGCTTGAGGAAAGCCAGCGGTAGGTCAGCGCGCCGTTTGGATTGTAGACATACAGGACGCTTTTATAACCGGTCTCCTGCGTGGAATAGCAGACCCAGTCCTGCGCGGAGATATCGGCGTCCAGAATCGGCTTTGCGGATGTAATATCCAGGCACTGGCCCCTGCTGCGATGCACGGTTTCCAGCGTGTAGCCGCCCGCGTCATAGCACAGCACCGTATCCGTGCCGGCGGCGATGACCGGCGCGCTTAAAGAGCGCTGAACCAGCGCAGTCTGTTCGCCGGAGGCGTCGTAGACGCTCAGTCCCGTGGCCGACGCGACGGCAAGGCCGCCCTGAAAGGCGCAGTAGCGGTTGCTGCTGTGCGCGTCGAAGGTGAAGCCGCTGCCGGACTGCTGTGCGCTGGAATCCAGCTGGTGCAGCCAGCGGCGCACCGCGTCCAGACTCAGCCGGTCACGGAACAGATACAGCGCGCAGCCGCCCAGCACCAGCACAATCACCAGCACCAGCAGCACAATGCGCGCCGCAAGCGGCCGCCCCTGCCGCGGCATTTTGGAAACGTTATCCGACATGGAACGATACCTCTCCGTCGTCATACCAGAGTCTGGTCATGTACAGTCCGCCCGGCGGCACCGTGGGACCGGCCGCCTTGCGGTCGCCGCGTGCGAGAATATCCGCCACGGCCTCGGGCGGATACTTGCCCTCCGCCGCGTAGACGACCGTCCCCGCCATGGCGCGCGCCATGTTGTAAAGGAAGCCGTTTGCGCAGACGCGGAGCGAAATCAGATCGCCGTCGCGCTTGACCTCGTAGTAATAGACCGTCCGGACGGTGGATCTGACCTCGGTTCCGACCGAGCGCACGGCCGCAAAATCATGCTCGCCGACGAAATGCTTTCCCGCCTCGCGCATGATGTTTTCGTCAAGATGCTTCGGATAAAACCACGCGCGGTTGACATAAAACGGATCACCCACGCGGGAATTATAGATGAGATAGGTGTATTCCTTGCGCACGCACGAGCCGATGGCGTTGAAGCCGTCGTGTACGTCCATCGCGTCTGTCACGACGATATCGTCCGGCAGATGCGTATTGAGCGCATACGGAAGCCGGTCGGCGGGAATGCGCGAGGAGGTGCGGAAATTCGCCACATATACGCGCGCGTGCACGCCCGCGTCCGTCCGGCCGCAGCCGGTGATGTGCACCGGATGGCCGACGACCATCGCCGCCGCCTTTTCCAGCGTCTGGCCGACGGTCACGGCGTTTTTCTGCACCTGCCAGCCGTGGTAGGCCGTGCCCAGATATTTCAGAAACAGAGCGATATTGCGCATGGCGCGCCTCCTGTCAAAGCCCCAGCCGGTGCAGGACGATCATACCTGCCAGCAGCAGCGCGCCGACTGCAAACGCCGCGCCGTCGAGGGCGGAATATTTCAGCTGGTTCATCCGCGTGCGGCCCTCGCCGCCGTGATAGCAGCGGCACTCCATGGCCGTGGCCAGCTCGTCGGCGCGGCGGAACGCGCTGACAAACAACGGCACCAGAATCGGCACCATCGCCTTTGCGCGCGCCATAAGGCTTCCGGACTCGAAATCCGCACCGCGGGCCTTCTGCGCGCTCATGATTTTGTCCGTCTCCTCGATGAGCGTGGGGATGAAGCGCAGCGCGATGCACATCATCATCGCAAGCTCGTGCACCGGCACGTGCAGCTTCTTCAGCGGGCCGAGCAGGCTTTCCAGTCCGTCGGTCAGCGCAATGGGAGACGTTGTATAGGTCAGCATAAATGTTCCGGTGATCAGCATGACAATCCGCATGACCATATAGACCGCGTTGCGGATGCCGCTGCGCGTGATGCGAAAAATCCAGAATTCGACCAGCGGCTCACCCGTGCCGTAGAACAGGTTCAAAAGCGCCGTCAGGACGATGATCACCAGAAGCGGCTTGAGGCCCTTGAACAGCACGCGGAGCTGAATGCGGGAGACGGCGACAACCGACACCAGAAAGACAAGCATCAGCCCGTAGGAAATCCATCCGGAGGCCAGAAACAGCGCCACAATATAGACCAGCACCAGAATGATCTTCGTCCGCGGGTCCAGACGGTGAATCGCCGTCGTTCCTGGGAAATACTGGCCGAGGGTGATGTCCTTAAGCATGGCGCGCGCCCCCTTTCAGAAGCGGGAGAAGAACGCGCTTCGCCTGCTCAACGGTAAAGACCGACGTGTCCACGTCCAGTCCCAGCTCCTTCAGGCGCAGAAGCACCTGCGTGATCTCCGGCACGTCCAGACCGATGGCCGTCAGCTCCGCCGCGCGGGAAAAGACCTCCTTCGGCGTGCCGGTCATGGCGACGGCGCCGTCGTTCATGACAATCAGGCGGTCGACGTTGGAGGCGATTTCCTCCATCGAGTGGCTGACCATGATGACGGTTGCGTTCTGCGCGCTCTGATAGTCGCGGATATTCTGCAAAATGCTCTCGCGGCCCGCAGGATCGAGGCCCGCCGTCGGCTCGTCGAGAATGAGCACGTCCGGCTCCATGGCGATTACGCCCGCGATGGCCGCACGGCGCTTCTGTCCGCCGGACAGGTCGAACGGCGATTTTTCCAGCTGCGCTTCGGGAATGCCGACAAAGCCTGCCGCGCGCAGCACACGCGCGCGGATTTCATCCTCGGATAGGCCCATGTTCTTCGGCCCGAAGGCGATGTCGCGATAGACGCTTTCCTCAAACAGCTGGTATTCCGGATACTGGAACACCAGTCCGACCCTGAAGCGGATCTGACGCGTGAACTTTGCGTCCCGCCAGATGTCCTCTCCGTCGAACAGCACGCGGCCGGACGTCGGCCTGAGCAGGCCGTTGAGATGCTGAATCAGCGTGGACTTGCCCGAACCGGTGTGGCCGATCAGGCCGATGAATTCACCCCGATATGCCTTGAGGTTCACGTCGTGCAGGGCAATATGCTCAAAGGGCGTGCCCTCGCTGTAGACATGAGAAAGGTTTTGTATCTCTAAAACAGGAGTCAAAGATGCTTCCTCCGATTACGTTCTCTCTTTTTCGCGGATGACGCGGTAAAGCGCATCGGCGCATTCCTGCGTCGTCAGCGCGTCCAGCGGCAGATCAAAGCCCTCCGCGCGCAGCTCGTACAGAAGCTGCGTCGTCTCCGGCACGTTCAGCCCGACGCTCCGCAGGAGCGCGACCTGTGTGAACACCTCGCGCGGCGTACCGTCGGCGACAATTTTTCCCGCGGACATGGCGATTACACGCTGTGCCGCGACGGCCTCACGCATGTGGTGCGTGATGAGCACCACCGTGATGCCGTTTTCGCGGTTCAGGCGCAGAATGGTCTGCAAAACCTCGCGCCGGCCCTGCGGGTCAAGCATGGCCGTCGGCTCGTCAAGGACGATGCACTTCGGCCGCATGGCGATTACGCCCGCGATGGCGATGCGCTGCTTCTGTCCGCCGGACAGAAGATGGGGCGCGTGCTCACGGAAGTCGTACATGCCGACCTGACGCAGCGCGTCGTCCACGCGGCGGCGGATTTCGGACGGCTCGACGCCCAGATTCTCCGGCGCGAACGCGACGTCCTCCTCCACAACGTTGGAGACGATCTGGTTGTCCGGATTCTGAAAGACCATTCCCACTGTCCGGCGGATTTCCAGCAGCAGGTTCTCATCCCGCGTGTCCATGCCGTAGACGGCGACGCTGCCGCCCTGCGGCAGAAGAATGGCGTTGAAATGCTTGGCAAGCGTCGATTTGCCGCAGCCGTTGTGGCCGAGCACCGCAACAAAGCTCCCCTCCGCAATGGTCAGGTCGAGCCCGTCGAACACCACATGGCGCTCCTGCTCGCTCTGGCCGGCGTAGGCATACGACAGCTGCTGTACGCAGATTGCTGTTTTTTCCATAAGTACTTCCCGTATGTTGATCGTTTTACCGCGTTTCCGACGTCCAGCGGCCGGTGCTCCCGCACGGCAGGACCAGTCCAGACGCACTGACCGGCAGGCCGAGCTCGCCGCATTCGGTATGTCCGCCGTATTTTTTCGTCACAAGCGTGTCCATGATGTAGCCCAGCACCGACGGGGCAAGGCCCGTGGTGTAGGAATTGATGATCATAAAGAGCGGCCGGTCGGAAAGCACCTTTGCCACAAGCTCGACAAACGGGTACAGGTTTTCCTCAAGCTTCCAGATCTCGCCCGACGGCCCGCGGCCGTAGGACGGCGGGTCCATGATGATCGCATCATAGCGCCTTCCGCGCCGGATCTCACGCTCGACAAACTTGCCGCAGTCGTCCACGATCCAGCGGACCGGCGCGTTTTCCAGGCCGGAGGATTTCGCGTTCTCCTTTGCCCAGGCAACCATGCCCTTTGCCGCGTCGACGTGGCAGACGCTTGCGCCCGCGGCCGCCGCAGCCAGCGTTGCGCCGCCCGTATAGGCGAAAAGGTTCAGGACGCTGACCGGCCGGCCCGCGCCGCGTATGGTCTGCATGATGAAGTCCCAGTTTGCCGCCTGCTCGGGGAACACGCCGGTATGCTTGAAATTCATGGGCTTGATATTGAATGTCAGCTCGCCGTAGCGGATCTGCCAGCGCTCTGGCAGGCGGAGATTGGACCATTTTCCGCCGCCGGTCGCCGAACGCTCATACCGCGCGTCAAAGCTCCGCCAGCGCGCGTCGCGCTTCGGCGTGTTCCAGATAACCTGCGGGTCGGGGCGCACCAGAATGTACTTTCCCCAGCGCTCAAGCTTCTCGCCCTGCGAGGTGTCCAGAACCTCATAATCCTTCCATTGATCGGATAACCACATAAGCCGCTCCTGTTTTCTTTCTATCGCGACGGATTCACGCCGGTTGCCGTGTTCCATTCGCTCTGCGGGCCGGTTTCAGCCGTATCATCTCTTCGCGTCGTCTCTGACGGGTCCGCATCCGTGTCCTCTTCCTCCTCGTCCTTCGGCAGGTCGTCCTCGCTGTGGACATAGCACACGACGTTGATCGCGTCCACATCCGGCGCAACCGCCGCGTACATGCCGGACGGCACCGCCGCGTCGGGGCAGACATAGGACTGATCCTGCACCACGATGCCGCGGATCGGGAAGCCGCGGCGGATGTCCAGCAGACCGACCTTATAGGTGGTGTTGCCCTCCACCTGCGCGCAGTATTCGTTCACCGCGTGGTTGGACGTGCCGCAGATTTCGACCTCCTTGTGCACATTGCACGAGGCGCTGGGCACGTCGTAGAGGCTCAGCTGGACGTTCGTCACGCGCGAGCCCCGCGGGTCGCTGCGGCAGGCGTCGGTGGCAAGCAGGCCGCTGTCGCGGCAGACGCTGCACTCGACGACGTTGGTCGGCTTGTGGAATTCCTCGTTTGCAAGGCCGTTGTGCACGCCGGCCATGACCTTCTGCCACAGCACGACGGCAGGATTCGTCGCACTTTCCGTCAGCACGACCTCCTCCGGCGTGTCATAGCCGCACCAGACCACGCCCGTGTAATACGGCGTGTAGCCGGCAAACCAGCGGTCAAAATCACTGGTCGTCGTGCCGGTCTTGCCGGCGACGGACATATCGTTCAGCTGCGCGGCCGTGCCGGTGCCGTAGGCGACGGTATTTTGCAGCATATAGGTGATATACCACGCGGACATGTCCTTCATCGCGACATGCGACTCCTGCGTGTTGTCCAGAAGCACGTTTCTGCCCGAGGCGTCGGTCACGCGCGTGTAGGTCCGCGCCTCGCGGTAGACGCCCTCGTTTTCAAACGTGGCGTAAGCCGCGGCCATCGCGCGCACCGTTACGCCGCGCGTCAGTCCGCCCAGCGCCAGCGGCGCAAGGTTTACGTCGGAATGGACGCCGCCGTTGGAGTCCACATACTCGGAAACCAGCGTGCTGAGGCCCATGCGGTCCTTTGCGAACGTATAGCTGTATTCCGGCGTCATCTGGTCGACCAGCTTGACGGGGATGGTGTTGATGGATTCGCACATCGCCTCGTTGACCGACATCAGGCCGCGGTAGACCGAGTCCGAATTCTTCGGCCAGCTGGCCGTGTCGGTGAAGGAGTACGGCGTGTCGTCATAGACGCTGGCGGGAGTGATAAGCCCCAGCTCAAGCGCGGGCGCGTAGACGGAAACCGGCTTGATGATGGAGCCCGGCGAAAGCTGGCTCATGGTGGCGCGGTTGTAGGTCAGGCTCCCCTCCTTGGGGCCGACGCCGCCGGCCATGGCGACCACGTCGCCGGTCTGGTTGTCGATGATGATCATGCCGGATTGCAGCTGCTGTGAGCTTGCAGTTTTCGGCACGTTTGTCAGGTCGGTGTAGATTTTATCGACCTGCTCCTGCACCTTTGGATTGATGGTGCTGTAGATGGCGTAGCCGCCGGTCGTGATGATCTTGTACGCAACCTCATAGCTGTAGCCGGTCTTGTCGCACAGGTCGTTTACGACGTCGCGGATGACCTGATCGACGAAATAGGAATAGTAATACTCGCTGGAATCGTCGGCCTCCGCGCTGGTGTTGCGCAGATGCAGCTCCTCGGCGACAGCCTGATCATACTGCTCCTGCGTGATGTAATGCTGAAGCAGCATCTGCTTGAGAATGATTTCCTGACGCTCTTTGTTCTTCTCCGGATTGATATACGGATCGTAGATCGAAGGGTTGTTTGTGATGCCGATCAGCGAGGCGCACTCGGCAAGGCTCAGCTCCTCGACGTTCTTGCCGAAATAGACCTGCGCCGCGCTCTGCACGCCCGAGCAGTTCTGGCCCAGACGGATGATATTGAGGTAGTATTCCAGAATATCCTCCTTGGTGTGCGTCTTTTCAAATTCAAGCGCCTGGAAGATTTCGATCATCTTCCGGCGGACGGTCACTTCCCAGTTGCCGGTGGTATTCTTGATCAGCTGCTGCGTGATGGTCGAGCCGCCGGCCTTGCCGCGGCCGAGGAAGATATCGATGCAGGCTCGGGTCGTCGTGATCCAGTCCACGCCATGGTGGTCGAAAAAGCGCTTGTCCTCAATGGCGACGCAGGCGTAGATCAGGTTTTTGGGCAGCTTTTCATAGCTGACCCACGTCCGGTTTTCATCGCCGTAGAGCTTTTGCAGCACGACGTTTTCTCCGGTGTCGGGGTCCTCATAGTAGATGACCGTCGTCTGGTCCAGTGAAATATCCGCGACCGAAAAGTCGATCTGCGCGGACAGGTCGTTCTTCACATACAGCGCAAACAGGCACGCGAAAATCAGGCCGGTCAGAAGCATCACCAGCAGGATGGTTCCGATCACCTTGAGGATGGTTTTCCAGACGCTTTTCGCGCCGCGCGGCCTTTTTTCCGACGGATTGCGGTCTTGCTTTGCCATAAAACTCCTCCGAAGCGGGTGGGGACGGACGCGCGGCGGCAGGCCGCGCTTCCGGCAAAATGGTCATAATAACAGACAGTAGACATTATAGCACATATGTCAATTATTTTGGAAACAATTTATGAATATCATACACGCAGTTTTTCTCCGCATGGCCGCGGGCAAAGCGGGCATACTGTGGAAAAGGAGCTGATTGAATGAAACGGTTTTTTACGGCCGCGGTGCTCGGCATTCTGCTGTGCACGCAGTCCGGCTTTCTCATGCAGTCGCGCGGCGGGGAAATCTGCTGGCGCGAAAACGGAACGGCCGTCTGGCACAATACCGGCACGCCGTCGGCGGCGCTTGCAAACGAGGCTGACCGGCTGGCACTGGAGCGCGGGCTGGCGCTGGCAGACGGCGAGGCGTTGACGCGGGCGCTGGAGGATTACTGCTCATAGGGCGGGAATTTTTACAGAGTTTCCGTGCAGACGAATTTCCTCTTGATTTTGCGTCCGGATGACGGTAAAATAGAGGCATGGAAAATCATCAGGCGGAGGCATGACAATGAGCGAGGAATACGGTTCCGATTTTATCTCCATCACCGACGAGGACGGCAACGACTATGAGCTTGAGATTCTGGCCGAGCTGGAATATGAGGGCAGCCGTTATCTGGCGCTGGTTCCCGCCGACGCCGCGGACGATGCGGAGCTTGAGGTCAGCATTCTGAAGGCCGAGGAGGAAAACGGCGAGGAAATTCTGGCGACAATCGAGGATGACGCAGAGCTTGAGGCGGTGTATCAGGCGCTGATGGACCTGATCTATGAGGATCAGGAAAACGAACTGGAGCATTAAGCCTTTCGGTCCCCTGCGGGGTGCGTGACGGGTCCACTTAAACCCACATTATAACTCAGGGACGCTGTACTTTGACTGCGGATTGCAGGCCTCCCGCCCGTGCTGTGACATTGCGGCGGACGTTGGAAGCGGTGAAACAGACAAGAGGCGACCCACCTGCCGTCTTGTGCAGGTTATAATTGGATTCGCACGGCTTTCGCGGGGGTCCGGAAGCAAAATCCCTCTGCCGCAAGGCAGAGGGATTTTTTGCGCCTGCGGCGCAGGCTGTCGGGGCGGACGGTCCTGTGCGCCCGTCCGTCCGGATTCACCGAACTGCCGTTGATGCGGTGAGACCGCAGCCATGCCTCCGGCGGTGTTCCTGTTGCGCACCCTGTAGGGGCGGACGACTCTGTCCGCCCGACATTTCCGGTCTGCACCAGAGTGCCGTTGAATACGGTTACACCGCAACTGTCGCTCCGCGGGCCCATTCTTTTCTGTCTTGCCAGAAAAGAATGGGGAGAAAAGAGGCGCTTGGGGACGCGCTATATTGCGCGCTCACGCGCGCGATTTTTTTGGCCGCTCCGCGGCCTGAACGCCCTGACGGGCGCAAATTTGTTAATTTCCCGATAGCTTATTGTTCCGATATTGCTTACAGGTCTGTAGGAGCCGATGTGGGCATCGGCCCCTACAAACGTGTGTGAAAAACGAACAGGACGGACAGGGCCGTCCACCCTACAAAACACAGCAGATGAGCACAGTTGGTCGAGTATTCCCAAAATGAGCAGAAGCAAAACCTGCTGTCCACTATCCGCAACTGCGTGTGGTATATTTGTCGGAACCATAAACTATTGGAAAAGTATTTGTCTTGCGCCCGAACAGGGCGCTGAAAAGCATCTGCGCGTAAGCGCCATAAATCGCATCCAGCGCCTCTTTTTGCCCACTTTTTCTGGCAAGACAGACGGAACCAAATTGCAAACCAGCGGAGCGTTTGCAATTTGGAGAGGACGAGCAACGGAACGGACGAGACCTGCCGCTTGCGGCGGGGCGAGGGATGTGGAGTTTGTGAGGACGAGGGTCTGCGAAGCAACAGTTGCGGCCTCGCCGTGAAAATGGCAGTCCGGTGAATCCGGACAAAAGGGCCGATGTGGGCATCGGCCCCTACAAACGTTTACAAAAAAACGAACAGGGCGGACAGAGTCGTCCGCCCCTACACGCGTTCCTGCGCAGGGAAGAAGGGATGAAGCGTTCCCTGCGCCTCCGGCGCGGTCCGGCCCTCCGGTGCCAGCCGGAATCACTCCTCTTTGAATGCGCCGCTCAGGCAGGCGGCCAGCGTCACGCCCGTGACGGGCGTATACACGTCGTCAAGCACGCCGGATGTGAGCGCCGCAAGGCTCTGCGGAGCCGCGGTCAGGGTCAGCTTCCGCCTGCACGGCAGCTGCTTGATGAATGCTTCCAGCCGCGCGGCGTCCGCGCGCGTGGACGTTTTCCACAGCGCGGCAAGCTCCTGTACCGGATGGCTGCGCGTATAGCGCGCACAGGCGGGCAGCCGCCCGACATGCTCGCGCATCCGTCGGCAGAGGTGCTTCGCAAGACCGGTATAGAGGCTGCCGTCGCGGCAGCGGAGCATGTAGACGTAATACATCGCCCTATCCGTTCCGCGCGGCAAGCGCGTTCGCAATCGCGGCGAACGCCGGAATGTCCAGTGTTTCGGCGCGCACCGACGGCGCGATGCCGCACGCTTCCAGCACCTCGGTCAGCTGCTGCTTTGTCAGCTCGCCGAAGCCGGAGGACAGCGCGTTGAGCAGCGTTTTGCGCCGCTGGCCGAAGCCGGCGCGCACGACGCGGAAAAACAGCCGCTCGTCCGTAATTTCACACGGGGGCGCAGTCCTTGTGCGCAGCTGCAAAACGGCGGAGGTGACCTTCGGCTGGGGGATGAAGCACGACGGCGGCACGTCAAACAGCAGGCGCGGCTCGGCATAATACTGGCAGAAAACGCTGAACGCGCCGTACTCGCCGCTCCCTGCGGCGGCGCAGATGCGCTGCGCGACCTCCTTCTGCACCATGACGGTGACGGCCTCAAAGCTCCGGCTTTCCAGAAGCGCCGCCAGCACCGGCGTTGTAATATAATACGGCAGATTCGCGCAGGCCATCGGGCGTAAGCCCGCAAAGTGCGTGCGCACAAGCTCTGGAATGTCTGTTTTCAGGATATCCTGAAACAGAATTTCCAGATTCTCCCGTCCGGCCATCGTCTCGGCCAGCACCGGCCGAAGCGACGTATCGACCTCGACGGCGACGACGCGGCCCGCGCTGGCGCACAGCTGCTCGGTCAGCGGGCCGATGCCGGGGCCGACCTCCAGCACGCCGCACGTCCCGTCAATGCCGGACGCGGACGCGATTTCCCGCGGGACCCAGCTCTGGGTCAGGAAGTTCTGCCCCTTTGCCTTGGAGAAATGAAAGCCGTGGCGCGCAAGAAGCGCCCTGATCTCGCCGATATTGCATAAATCCATAAAAAAACCGCCTTTCGCAGCTTCATTTTAGCAAACGAAAGGCGGCTTTTCAACCGGAGATTCACTTTTCGGCCGGAATCGGCTGCACAGCTGCAGGCAGAGCGCCGTCCGCCGCGTCCGCCTCCGGTTCGGCGTACAGCGTGACATGCTGTGCGCCCCAGAGGATGCAGTCGTTATACGTTCCTGCGCCCATGTAGATATCCACCACATAGGGATTGGCCAGCATGTTTGAGCCGGTGTCCTCGGCGTAGAAATCGCCGACCAGCGTCCCGTCGTCCAGGAACATCCAGACATGCGTGCCATAGGGAATGATGCGCGGGTTGACGGCCAGCGTCCGGTTGATGGTCGTATATGTACCGGTCGAGGTCGTGCCGGTCACGCAGTAGGCCGTGGCGACAAAGGTGTCGATCAGCTCCAGATTGTCCGGAACATCTGCGTCTCCGTTCGGAACGGCGACGATCGGACGGCCGTCCGCGCTTTTCATCGGCTCTGCCGGCGGCTGCGGCAGCGACGTCATCGTCTCGGACGCTTCCTGTTCGCTCTGCGCGGGCTCGTCCGGCTCGGCGGCCTGCTGTGCAGGCTCTGACGGCTCCGGCACGCTGTAGCTGACCGGCAGGACGCGCGTCTGCGCCGTCTGGGAGAGCAGCGCAAGCGGCTGTGTGCTTCGCACCGCCTCCGTCCCGCCGCCCGCGGCGGCTGTATCGGTATTTGCTTCTGTCTGTAATTCCGTCTGCACGGATGTGATTTCAGGCTCCGAGTCTGATTTGCCGGCCGCGCCGATCAGAATCATACAGACGCAGAGCGTACACAGCGCCAGCACTGCCGGAAACAGACAGTCCGCGCGCGCGTTTCGGGTCATATCGGAATACCTCCTTTCATATTCGGCACGGCGGAGACGGACGTCTCTGCCGCGCCTGTCCGTTCGGTGTGCAGTGGCAATTCAAAAGATTTCAATTTTGTAACGACTTTATGAATAATTGCCATATTGCATATTATAATTATTTTTTCTGAAAAGTCAAGTTTTTCATTAGTTTACATTAGACAACGAAACTTTTGACGATTTTTATCGCTCGAAATTTGAAATATCTGGGATTCTTTTGTAGAAAATACGTGAATATTCAGATATTATTCGTCATTTTATGATGACAAAACGTTAAAAATAATATCAAAATAATTAAAAATTGACAAAGTGCCGCAAAGGTGCTATATTGTCAGCAGAAAAAGCATTGAAGAAGCCATGATGCTGCGCGACGGCATGACAGAGAGGGACTCGAACGGTGCAAGAGTCCCGATGCACGGCGCGGCGTTACCCCTTCCGAGCGGCGCGGCTGAAATGACAGTAGGCGGCGACGGGTCCTCCCGTTACAGAGGCCAAAAGCGGCGGGCGGCTGCCCGCAAGCAGGGTGGAACCGTGGAGCGTATCTGCTTCACCCCTGATTTTTCTCAGGGGTGGAGCAGTTTTGTTTTGCCCCAGATCAAAAAGGAGGCAGTTATCATGTCTGAAAACAACGAATTTTCCTTTGAGAACGAGCAGTACCGCAGAACCTACTGGCACACCTGCTCGCATGTTCTGGCGCAGGCCGTCAAGCGCCTGCATCCCGAGGTCAAGCTGGCCATCGGCCCGTCGATTGACAACGGCTTCTACTATGACTTTGACGCACCGTTCGCATTCACGCCGGAGATCATGGAAGAGCTGGAGGCGGAGATGCGCAAAATCTGCAAGGAGAAGCTGAAGCTTGAGCGCTTTGAGCTGCCGCGCGAGGAAGCCATCAAGTATATGGAGGACAAGGGCGAGCCGTATAAGGTCGAGCTGATCAACGATCTGCCCGTCGATGCGCACATCTCGTTCTACACCCAGGGTGAGTTCACCGACCTGTGCGCCGGCCCGCATCTGGACTCCACCGGCCGCATCAAGGGCAACGCCATCAAGCTGACTGCGTGCAACGCCGCATACTGGCGCGGCGACTCGAACCGGCAGACGCTTCAGAGAATCTACGGCGTCGCGTTCCCGAAGAAGGAGGAGCTGGACGAGTATCTGGCCCGCATCGAAGAGGCCAAGAAGCGCGATCACCGCAAGCTGGGCAAGGAGCTCGGCCTGTTCATGCTGACCGAGGACGGCCCCGGCTTCCCGTTCTTCCTGCCGAAGGGCATGGTGCTGAAGAATACGCTGATCGACTACTGGCGTCAGGTGCACAAGCGCTACGGCTATGTGGAAATCTCCACGCCGATGATCCTCAACCGCCGTCTGTGGGAGCGCTCGGGCCACTGGGATCACTATAAGCAGAATATGTATACCACCGTCATTGACGGCGAGGACTATGCCATCAAGCCCATGAACTGCCCCGGCGGCATGATTGTCTACGCAAGCGAGCCGCACTCCTACCGCGACCTGCCGCTGCGTGTGGGCGAGCTGGGCCTTGTTCACCGGCACGAGCTTTCCGGCGCGCTGCACGGCCTGTTCCGCGTGCGCTGCTTCACACAGGACGACGCGCACATCTTCATGACGTGGGACCAGATGAAGGATGAGATCAAGAACGTTGTCAAGCTGTTTGACGAGGTCTACTCCACCTTTGGCCTGAGCTATCAGATTGAGCTGTCCACCATGCCGGACGACCACATCGGCGACGAAAAGGACTGGCGCTTTGCCGAGGATACGCTGAGTGCGGCAATCAAAGAGATGGGCAAGGACTTCATCGTCAACGCCGGCGACGGCGCGTTCTACGGCCCGAAGCTGGACTTCCATCTGGCGGATTCGCTGGGCAGAACGTGGCAGTGCGGCACGATTCAGCTGGATATGCAGCTGCCCGAGCGCTTTGAGCTGGAATATACCGGCGAGGACGGCATGAAGCATCGTCCCGTCATGATCCACCGCGTAGTGCTCGGCTCGATCGAGCGCTTCATTGGCGTCATTACCGAGCATTTTGCCGGCGCGTTCCCGACATGGCTCAGCCCTGTGCAGGTCAAGATTCTGCCCGTCACCGACCGCGCGAACGACTATGCAAACGATATCCGCGCGAAGCTGGATGCGCTGGGCTACCGCGTTGAGGTGGACGACCGCAACGAAAAGATCGGCAAGAAGATCCGCGAGGGCCAGATGGAAAAGGTTCCGTATATGCTGGTTGTGGGCGACCGCGACATCGAAAACGGCACCGTCTCGCCGCGCCACCGCAGCGAGGGCGACCTTGGCGCAATGACCCTGGACGCGTTCATCGCGATGCTCAAGGACGTTGTCGACAGCAAGGCAATGAAATAATTCTGATGCAAAAACCGTCACAGGACATTTCCTGTGACGGTTTTTCACGCCGGAGAGGCCTGCGGCTTGCACCGCACGCTGTTCGTCTTTGGGATACCCCGTAGGGGCAGACGATGCTGTCCGCCCTGTTCGTTTTTCGCACATGTTTGTAGGGGCCGATGCCCACATCGGCCCTTTTGTCCGGATTCACCGGACTGCCATTTTCACGGCGAGGCCGCAACTGTTGCTTCGCAGACCTACTTTTTCTGTCTTGCCAGAAAAAGTAGGCAAAAAGAGGCGCTGGAAGCGGATCGGATTGTATTGCAAGCCACAGAAGGAGCCCGTAGAAGAGCGTTGCGGCCAACACACGAGAAACTGTCCACAAATCTGTACTACGCGCCGCCTGCGTGGTGACAACGCTCCCATCGGGAGCAGTTGCCACGCAGGGAAATTGCAAAACACGCTGCCGCGGAAATAACAGGCCATCTACGAATTCGCCGGTGGTGCTGAATATTTGCGTTCTACTGTACATGTTTGCAGGGGCCGATGCCCACATCGGCCCGCGCAGTGCACGCCGTTTTCACGGAAATCTGCGGCGAACTCGCCGGTTCCCAAACGGGCCGATGTGCACCCGCAAGGGGTGGGCCGCATCCGTAGCGCTCCTTTGTCGCTGACGGCTGCGCTCGCCATCGGCCCCTACAGACCTGTAAGCAATATCGGAACCAACAGCTATAGGGAAAGTTACAGTTTTGCGCCCGACAGGGCGTTCCGGCCGCGGAGCGGCCAAAAACTCGCGCGCGTGAGCGCGCAATATAGCGCGTCCCCAAGCGCCTCTTTTCTCCCCATTCTTTTCTGGCAAGACAGACGGAACCAAATTGCAAACCAGCGGAGCGTTTGCAATTTGGAGAGGACGAGCAACGGAACGGACGAGACCTGCCGCTTGCGGCGGGGCGAGGGATGTGGAGTTTGTGAGGACGAGCCGCCGGAGGCACAGTCGCGGTGTAATCGCATTCAACGGCACTCCGGTGCAAACCGGAAAAGGGGCGGACAGAGTCGTCCGCCCCTGGAATGTATCCAAAAGACGAGCAGGATACGGCATAAGCCAATGCCGGAGGCGTCAGACTACCAGCTCGTACTCCCCTTTTCCGCCGTCGGCAAAATAGCGGTGCAGGTCAAAGGGCGAGAATACGCCGCGGTCGGTGACAATGCCGGAGATCAGGTGCGGCGGTGTGATGTCAAACGCCGGATAATAGCCCCTGACGCCCTCGGCGGCTGTACGAACGCCCATGGCCTGAAGGACAAATTCCGGATCACGCTGCTCGATGCGGATCGTATCCTTTGTCGGGTGGCCGATATCCGGCGCGCCGGTGACAAACGTCGGAATCCCCATATAATTTGCGGCGATGGCAATCTGGAACGTGCCGACCTTATTGACGACATAGCCGTCGAGACAGATCGCGTCCGCCGCACAGGTGAACAGGTCGATATGCTCCTGCTGCATGACGCAGGCGGGCATGTTGTCGGTGATGACCGTCACGTCGAAGCCCATGTCGCGGCAGACCGTCGCCGTCAGGCGCGCGCCCTGAAAATACGGGCGCGTCTCGGGACAGAAGATGCGGATATCCTTCTGCTTCTGTCTGGCGTGCCTGAGCATCATGCCGACGATTGTCTCGCCGAAGCACTGCGTCATGATCGCGCCGCTGGCGGGAAACAGGTCGGACAGATAGCCGCCGATGCGGTCGACCTTTTCATAGCGGCTGTTGTTCGTGCGCACCGCGTGCGCGCGGATGGCAAGGTCGACCGGCTCGCCGGACGCGAGCGCCCGTTCGGCGGCACGCAGACAGCCCTCACAGATCAGGCGCATGCGCGACGCGGTCGTCGGGCGCGCGGTTGAAATTGTCTCTGCCGCCGCGCGCAGGAAATCCAGCTGCTTGCGCTCTGTTTTTCCGCGGCACTCATAAGCGGCCAGCGCCATGCCCATGGCCGCCGCCGTATACGGCCCCGCGCTCTGCGTGACCATGTCCGCAATTGCCTGCGCCACCTCGCCATGCGTGCGGCAGGTTACAAACTCCGTTCTGGCCGGATAGACGCGGCGGTCCAGAATCCGGACGCTGCCGCCGTCATACCACGCGACGTTTTCATATTGCAGCATGAACGCAAGGCCCGCGTCCGCACGTTTTTCTTCCATATTTTGCTCCCCCATTTCAGATTTCGCGTATGATGCGGCGCAGATATGCGCTGAAGCTTCCGGCGATCAGCTCGCCCGTCTCATTGACCTCCTGCGTCGTCAGCGGCCGGTCCAGCACGCCCGCCGCCATGTTTGTAATGACCGACATGGCAAGCACCGGCAGACCGCAGTGCGCCGCCGTCAGCGCCTCGGTGACGGTGGACATGCCTACCGCGTCGCCGCCGAGCGTCCGGATGGCGCGGATCTCCGCGGGCGTTTCAAACTGCGGGCCGGTCATGAAGAAATACACGCCCTCGTGCACCGCAAGGCCGCTCCCCTGCGCGCAGCGCTTTGCTGTCTCGCGCAGCTCCGGCGTGTACATCCGCGTCACGTCGAAGAAGCGGTCGCCGAACTCCGGAAGATTTCTGCCGCGCAGCGGGCTGTCGCCCGTGAGCTTGATATGGTCGCGCAGGAGCATCACGTCGCCGACGTGATAATTCAGATTCACGCCGCCCGCGGCGTTGGTCAGAATGACCGCGCGCACGCCGAGAAGCTTCATCAGGCGCACCGGCGCGGCAAGCTGCTCAAAGCTGTAGCCCTCGTAGCTGTGGAAGCGGCCGGACATGCAGACCAGTCTTTTTCCCTCCAGCGTGCCGAAAATCAGCTTTCCGGCATGACCTGGTGCGGTGGACACCAGAAAATTCGGAATGTCGGCGTAGTCGATTGTCACCGGATTTTCCAGCTGTCCGGCCAGCGGCCCCAGCGCCGAGCCGAGTACGACCGCAAGCTCCGGCACAAACGGCGCGCGGCGCTTTACATATTCCGCGCTTTCGCGGTAAAAGGCATAATCGCGTTCCATGGCTTATCCTCCGCTGTGTTTTTTCTTTATCATAGCGGAAATTGCGCCTCCGGTCAACCGATACGAAGCTCTGCGGAGAAATCATAACCACCGGCCGTGCCGGTGGTTTGCACTAGCCCCCTTGGGGCATGACCTGGGCTGAGCCTATAGGCT
>CAKUJN010000002.1 GCA_934661735.1 uncultured Oscillospiraceae bacterium | reverse complement strand
GGAGAGGTCTTTCTGCTTCTCTGCCAGATGCGCATTGGCCTGATCGAGCTTGATTCTTGCAAGCTCGATTTCTTTTTATACCATACGGCGGAAACGATTGCAAGAAAAGCAGCCTTTCCCGAAAATACAGACTCATACAAGCACAAAAAATGAGCAGCCCTCCACATCGGAAAGCCGCTCAGAATCTGTTTTCAGTTTACCGCTCCACGGGCAGCACCAGCCGCGAGCAGTAGCGCCGCTGCTCGATTTCGCGGCCTGTGTAGGGCGCGACAAGCCCCAGCACGCGGGGCATTCCCGCGGGCTTCAGCCCCCGCGCCCGCGCCTCGCTGCCGAGCCGCAGCCATCCCGCGTCGATATCGTCATAGCTGCCGCAGAACAGCACCGACAGCACATACTGCTCCGGCAGCGTCACCGCGTCCTCCGGCGCGGTTTCCGGCCGCAGCGGGACGCAGGAATAGAACGGATACGGCTCTGTGCCGATGTACCCCTCCAGATAGTCCCGCCGGTCCGACATGGTGAACAGCGGCTCTCCCGACAGCACGCAGCCCTTTTCGATGCACTCGGCGTAAAGGGCATACGAAGCGGCGTATTTTTCCGCAATGGTATGCCCCTCACAGCGGCTGATGCGGCAGGTTACGGCAGGCAGCGTCATCATCTGCACAGACATGGCCTTTTCGCCCGCCGCGCGCAGGCGCAGCTCCTCCACGCTGCGCTGCAGCTCCTGCAAGCGCCCCTCCAGCGCCGCGAGCAGGCTGGACACCTCGCCGCCCTGTGCAAAATACGCCGTAATCTCCGCCGCATCCAGTCCCATCGCCTTGAATTTTTCAATTTGCAGGATGCGGCCGACGTTGTGGTTGTCATAGTACCGCCGTCCGCTTTCCGGTGCGACGCAGGCGGGTGTGAGCAGGCCCTTTTCCTCCATGCGCATCAGCGTGCTGCGGGAAAGACCGCAGGCGTGCGCCGCCTCGCTGATGGGGAAGAGAATCCGATCGTCTTTTTTCAAACTTTTTCCTCCAAACCAGTTGATTCGTTCAGGGGTGAACGCGGTATAATGCCATTATACAGACCGCTGCGCCGCTGTCAAGTCCGGCGGGCAGAGGAAATCGTGATGCGGTACCGCATCACAGCCTTTGGACCCCAAAGGCTGATGGAGTCTTGGAAAAGGAGCGAGGAATGATGAAACATTGCAAACGGCTTTTGTCGCTGGCGCTGTGTCTGTGCATGATATGCACGGTGCTGCCCATAACGGCGCAGGCTGCGGAGGACGTGCATAACGCCCACAATAACTGCGGCACAACAGGCTGCACGAATACGGACCACGGTCACAGCGAGGTGACGGCGTGGACTCCGGTATCACAAGCGGACGTTGACACTGACGGCACGCTGACACTGGCAGCCGGAGGGAGCTATTATCTCTCTGAGAACGTCACGGTGACAAAGACAATCACGATCAGCGGTCCGGTCAACCTCTGCCTGAACGGAAAGAAACTCGAACATACGGACACCGTAATCGAGGTGCAGGGTGGCGCCGAGCTGAACATCTGCGACTGTCAGAACACCGGTGAGATTACGAGAACCTCGAACGGCTCCAGCACCTCGAACTCTGACGAAACTGCCATTTCGGTGACAACGTGGGTTGGCAAGGCCAAGCAAACGGCCACCTTGAATTTGTACGGCGGCACGATCAGCAGCAGTAGCAGTGGTCGGACGATTGATCTGTATAATAACGAGCGCAACAACGAAGCGGTCGCCGCAAAATTCAACATGTACGGCGGCGAGGTGCACAATAGTTTAAATGACTTGAGATCCAGCGCCGTCTTTGCCAACTACGCAAATATCGGTTCAGGCTTTTACAGGATCAACATCTACGGCGGGAGCATTCTCTGCGAAACGGGAAACGCGTTCGATTTGATGAATAACAGGAATGTCAGAATGCAGATTGCCGGCGGGACGGTCAGGGGCGGCTGGTATGCTGTTGATCTCTGCTCCGGCAACGAGCTGACCCTGTCAGGCAGCGTGCAAATTACTGGGGGCGCGGACTATGCGGGAATTGATCTCCCCAGTGATGTGACGTTTACTGTAAAGGACGATTTCGTTCTCGCAGGCGAAACGAAGATTTCCGTTGAAAAGTCTGCCGGAGAAGCGGACAGTGTCATAATCGCCACACCGGAAACGGGCAAATCGCTGGACGGCAAGGCGCAATACTTTGTCTCCGCGCAAGAGGGATATTTTCTTGAAAGCAGGGATGGCGCGCTTTACCTCACCGCCTGTGCCATCACGGAACAGCCCACGGCGGAGAATAGCTGCGCCGTCACGGCGAACGGCAGCCCCACTTACCAGTGGTACAGCGTGACGAGGGGCGCTGTACCGGTAACGGACGACATGACTACGAACAACGGAGATACACGTTACTTCTCCGGCTCGGACCAGTGGATGGCATCTGTCAGCGGCAGCACGGTGACGGGTTTTACGCTCGCGATGCAAAAGGACGACGTGCTGACGCTGGATTTTTCTAGGGATTACATCACCATCTTGAGCGTTGCCCTTTCCGACCGTACGCAAACCGTTGAGGGAGTTGAGACCGGACGGCAAATATATACCCTCACTGCTCCGGCAGACGGCATTTATACGCTGACGATCAACGTGCTTCAGGACAGCAGTTCAGGAAGGTATATGATGTTCGCCGCCACCGTGACGGCGGATGTGCCGGGCGATGCGTTGGACGGCCAGACAGCGGCCAGCCTCGACACCGGCAAATTGGAAGCCGGCAGCTACATTTGCAAGGTCACATGGGAGAACAAGACCACGCTGGTGAGCCAGTCAGTGCACTACACCCCTCCTCACACGCACAGCTGGTCGACCGGCTGGACGTCTGACGAAACCCATCATTGGCACGAGTGTCTGAACGGCTGCAACGAAAAAGGCAGCTACGACGAACACACCGGCGGCACGGCGACGTGCACCGCATCGGCGGGCTGCGAAACCTGCGGCACGGCCTACGGCGCAGTAGATGCCGATAACCACAGCTTCGGCGCTCCCGACTACACGTGGGACGGGACAAGCTGCACCGCAAGGCGGGTGTGCACCCGCGACGGCAGCCATGTCGAAAGCGAAATTGTTCAGGCGGACGTGACCGTGACGCAGAACCAGTCCTGTACCGCCGACGAGCTGTCCGACTACACGGCGACCTTCACAAACGCTGCGTTTGTTGAGCAGACAAAGACCGGCGTGAAAACGAAGGATAAACTCGGCCATGACTTTACCGGCGCATGGCAGAGCGATTCCGACAACCACTGGAAAAAGTGCTCCCGCTGTGACGAAACGGCCGATTCTGCCGAACACACTTGGAACGAGGGCGAGATAACTACACCCGCCAGCTGCACGGATGAAGGCGTCAAAACCTTCACCTGCAACGTGTGCAAGGCGACGAAAACGGAAGGTATCGGCGCGACCGGCCACCGCTGGGCAGAAAATTGGACGTCTGACGAAACCCACCATTGGCACGAGTGTCTGAACGGCTGCAACGAAAAAGGCGGCTATGCCGAACACACCGGCGGCACGGCGACGTGCACGGAAAAGGCCGTATGCGCAGCCTGTGAAACAGCCTACGGCACCGTAGACGATGCCAACCACACCGGCGAAAAGGTCTGGTCGACGCAGACCGAGACAAACCATGAACAGAAGTGGA
The DNA here is from genome assembly GCA_934661735.1 of uncultured Oscillospiraceae bacterium. Taxonomy (GTDB): domain Bacteria; phylum Bacillota; class Clostridia; order Oscillospirales; family Oscillospiraceae; genus CAG-170. The sequence continues at coordinate 49,582 of CAKUJN010000002.1, read as the reverse complement.
CCTGCTGCGGCGCGGTGTCCGTTGAGAATGAAAGCCATGCGTGGGCGGACGGCGTCTGCTCCGAGTGCGGCTATGCGTGCCTGCACTCCGACGCGGCGGATGACGGCGACTGCCTGACGCCGGTCGTCTGTCCCGTCTGCAATGCGACGATAAAGGCCGCGGAAACGGCCCACAAATGGGGACGCTACATGCTCACCAAGCCTGCGACGATGACGTCCGAGGGCATAGAGACGCGCTATTGTCAGAATCCAGGCTGTGAGCAGATGCAGACCCGCACCGTAGCCAGACTCACTGCGCCGTCCGCTCCGGATAAGACGGAAAAGGACGGCTACCGCACCTGCCGCAAGGATAGTACCTGTCCCATCGAGCCGTATACCGACGCAGTGAACACGGCATGGTATCATGACGGCGTGCATTTCTGCCTGGAAAGCGGCCTGATGGCAGGCGTTTCCGCTGCGAGCTTCCTGCCGGATGGCAGCGTGACCCGTGCGCAGGTCGTCACCATCCTGTGGCGTCAGGAGGGCAGACCCGCAGTGAATTACGCGATGCAGTTTAAGGACGTTCCCGCCGGAGAATGGTTCACCGAGGCTGTCCGGTGGGCGGTGAGCAGCGGCGTTGTGACGGGCTACAGTGACACGGCCTTCGGCCCGAACGACACCATCACCCGCGAGCAGTTCGCGGCAATCCTGTACCGCTACGCGCAGTATAAGGGCATGGATGTGAGCGCGGGCGGGGATACGGATATCCTCGGCTTTGATGACGCGCCCAGCATCAGCGCCTATGCCGTTCCCGCCATCCGGTGGGCGTGCGGCAGCGGCATCATAAGCGGCGTGAGCGCGCGCACGCTCGCCCCGCAGGGCCTCACAAGCCGCGCGCAGGCCGCCTGCATGATGCAGCGATTCCTGACCGGCATCAAGTAAGGGCAAGACAAAATGAACTCCGCTTTTCGACAGCTTTGTCGAAAAGCGGAGTTTTTCATGCTCCGGTGCTTTTGCGTTGCTCAGCGGAACAGTTCATTCAGGCAGTGTCCGTCCGTGCCCTCCAGCGCAAAGCCAAGCGCGTGCGCAAAGGTCGGCGCCTCATCGACCAGCTCCGCGTTGTCCATCACGGCGCCTGCGCGGATATGCGGGCCAAAGGCGACGAGCGTTGGCTGCGGCCCCTTCTGCGGCTGATGGCCGTGCGTTGCGCGCCCGAAACGATAGTCGTGATTATCCAGCGGCCGTACAACCGGCCTGGTCCAGCTGTTGGAAAACGTTGTCCAGCCATCGGTCTCAACGACAAAGGCAAAGTCGCCGCCAAGGTGATATCGCGCCCGTGCCTGCTCCTGCGTCAGAACCTCTCCGATTCCGCAAAGACCGCTCTGCCACAGCGCATCCAAAACCGCCTGCGTCCGACGGCGCGCGTCCGTATCCTGCGGATTTTTCAGATAAACCAGCGCAGACAGCGCGCCGGATTTGGTAAACGCGGTCCAGTCGGCAATCTGCCCGTCCGGCGTCACCTCCAGAAGGCCGTGCTCCGCCAGCAGGGCATTGAGCGCGACGCTCCGCTGGATTTCCAGCTGCCCGTGGTCGCTGACCAGGAAAAAGTCCGTCTGCTCATAGATTCCGGCGTCCTGTGCTGCCTTGAACAGCTCGCTGAGCCAGAGATTGGTGTCATACAGCGCACTGTCGACCAGCGTACTGAACAGGCCGGACTGGTGCCGTGCGGCGTCGACATTTGCCGGATGCACCATCAGCAGATTCGGCCGGAATTCGCGCAGAATATCCGCGGCACAGCGCATAACAAACGCATCTGCCCATGGGTGCTGACGATGCCGGTTTTCCAGAAGCTTGAGATTCGGACGGATAATTTTTTCCATAACCTCCTCGCTGCTTCCGGCGTCACGGAAAGCCTGCTCGGTGCTTTCGCCGTTTTGCGGCCAGTACTCGTCGATCAGATAGTCAATGCTGGAATCTCTGCCCGTGACCGGCCAGTATACGGCCGCTGTCGTCAGACCATGGCGCTTCGCAGCGTCGAAGATGGTGGGGACCTTTACGCTTTCACGCATATGCTGCCATGCGCAGCTTTCCGTACACATCACGGGAAGCTCGTTGTTGACGACGCCATGCCGGTCGGGATAAACGCCCGTCATCATTGTCGCGTGGCATGGATAGGTGATTGTCGGGTAGACCGAGCGGACGTGGTTCACGCGTGCAGTCTGCGGCCAGAGCGGCGCCAGACTGTACAGCCTGGATAAAAGCTCCAGATCCTCATAGACCATGGCGTCCACAGAAATCACAACAACATGTCTGTCGCTCATAATATTCTCCTTTTTGCCTTACGGTTTGACCAGAACCTTCAACGACTCGTTGCTCATCTGCATATGGATGGCGTCCTCCAGCTGCTCCAGCGGATAGCGGTGCGTCAGAATCGGGCCGATCTCAATTGCGCCGCCCGCAATCAGCGCCGCAGCGCGCGCATGCGTATCCGGATTGATAAACGAACCGAGAATGGTCAGCTCCTTCTGGTAGATATCCATCATATGAAGCGAATAGAATGCCTCCGGCCGCGGCACGCTGAAGAACAGCAGCGTCGTGCCGCGCTTGGCGGCGGAAAACGCCTGCTCGACTGCGGCAAGATTTCCGACGCACTCGATGATTACATCCGCGCCCGCTTCTCCAAGGCATTCTCTTAATGCCTCCGGCAGCGGCTGTGCCAGCGGATCGACCGTAAAATCCGCGCCCAGCTGCCGGCCGACCTGACGGCGCGCTTCGACCGGCTCGCTGAGTACGACGCGGGACGCGCCGCGGTGTTTTGCCAGCTGTACCATCAGAAGCCCGATTGCGCCGCCGCCGATCACGCACACCGTATCTCCGCCGCGGATATGGGCGCGGTCGATTCCATGCAGACAGCAGGCCAGCGGCTCGGTCATCGCGCCGTATTCCAGCGGAAGCGCCGGCGGAAGCAGGAAGCATTGCGCCTGTGGAACAGCGCAGTATTCGGCAAAGCCGCCGTCGCGGTTCACGCCGATGGCGTACAGGTGCTCACAGAGCTGCTTTTTCCCGCTGCGGCATGCGGGACACGCGCCGCAATAGATGTTGGGGTCGACCGTCACATGATCGCCTGTGTGCAGAGCAGTTACCGCTGCGCCGGTTTCGACGATCACGCCGGAGAATTCATGGCCCAGAACGACAGGCGGCGTTACCTCCGCCGAGCCCTTGCTGCCGTGATAAATATGAACGTCTGTACCGCAGACACCGCATGCCGCAACGCGGACAAGCACGTCGGTCGGACCGATGCGCGGAATTTCGGTCTCGCGAACCTCAAAGGTCTGATTGCCCAGAAAATAGTTTGCTTTCATTTCCTCATATCCTTTCCAGAACTTACGCGCGGGGCGCCGGAAAACGGTCCTGCGCCCCGCGCAGGAGAACCTGCCCTCCGTATCCATCTTAGGCCGCCCGCTTCCGGAAAGTCAATTATCATTCCGCCCTGACGATTATCACTTTCTGCCTGCGCCGTGTTTCTGCTTCCGACAGATGGCGCTGCCGCGCCGCGCCCCATCTTGACACCGGTGGGAAAACGGTGTTATATAATAAAAAACGTCTGCCGGCCTGGTGCGTACAGGCGGCGGAGCACAAAAACGCGCGCCGCATTCCGCGCCGCGCCGAAAGGATCGCAATCTATGAAGCAGGGAATCAGCCGGAAAATTCATCTCCGCCTTGACGCGCCGAGCGAGGCGGACAGCCGCTCGGACCAGCGGCGCATTCTGGACGCGCTGGCCGCGGAGGGACTTGCGGCATATCTGACGCTGCGCGCGATGCAGTCGCTTCCGCTCTGCGCGCAGTGCGGCTGGGACGTGACGGCCCATCTGGCGTGGGACGGCGCGCGCTGGGCGCTTACCGCGCTGTGCGCCTCCGACGACACGGCGCGGCACTATGGCTACGCCGTGGATCTAGGCAGCACCAGCGTTGTCATGCAGCTGATCGACTGCGGCTCCGGCGCGGTCATTGCCGAGGAATCCGCGCCGAACGGCCAGATCGCGTGGGGCGACGACATCCTCACGCGGATTTTTGCATGCAAGGACAGTCCGGAAACGCTGCGCCGGCTTCAGAAGGCGACGATTCAGACGCTTCTGGAGCTGATGGCGCAGCTTGCCGAGCAGACCGGCGTCGCGCCGGAGGACTGCATCAGCATGGTCGTCTCCGGCAACACCACCATGATACATTTCCTGCTGGGCATGGACCCGTTCTGCGTCTTTTCCGCGCCATATGCCGTCCATGCCGACCGGCCGGAATTTGTGCCCGCCGCCGCGCTCGGCCTGCCGCTCAGCGGCTATGTGTACTGTGTCCCAGGAAAATCCAATTACATCGGCGGCGATATCATCAGCGGCATGCTCGCGACCGGCCTGTACCGCCGCGAGGAGATCTGCGTATTCTTCGACATCGGCACCAACGGCGAGCTGGTTGTCGGAAACCGTGATTTTCTGCTGTGCGGCGCGGGCGCGGCAGGTCCCGCGCTGGAGGGCGGCGTCGTCCGCACCGGCATGCGCGCCGCGTGCGGCGCGGTGGACCACGTCCGGCTTCAAAATGGCCGCGCGCAGTGCCATGTTATCGGCGGCGGCGCGCCAAAGGGCATCTGCGGCTCGGGCATCGTCGATCTGATTGCCGAGCTGTTCCTCTCCGGCCTGATCGACCTGCGCGGACGGCTTCAGCAGGAGACTTCGCCCCTGATTGCGGCGGACGCGCAGACCGGCGAGCTTTCCTATGCCTACGCGCCCGATCTGCGCTTTTACCAGAGCGATATCGACGAATTCATCCGCACAAAGTCGGCTGCCGCCACGATGGTGGAGTACATGCTCCGCGAGGCGGGCATTCCCATGGACGCTGTCGCGGATTTCTATGCCGCGGGCGCGTTCGGAAATCATGTTGATCCGGAATCCGCCGTGACCATCGGCATGTATCCGGACATGCCGCGCGAGCATCTGATTCCGGCGGGCAACACGTCGCTTGCCGGCGCGCGGATGCTCCTGCTCGACCGGTCGCTGATGGACGAGCTGGACGGCATTCTGGAAAAGATGACCTACATCCAGTTCGCGCAGGTGACGGATTTTGTACAGTTGATGGTGGCGGCGCAGGCGCTTCCGCACACCGACCTGTCGCGCTATCCGGATGTTGCGGCAAAGCTGGCCGCGCGCCGCGGCGCTACAGAACCAGACGCATAAAGATTGCGCTGCGGTGGCTTCCATCCTTCAGAATGAACGCGTCCGGATGCTCGGCCATGACGGAAAAGCCCATCTTGCGGTACAGGGCCATCGCGCGCTCGTTGCCCTCAATCATTTCCAGCTCCACCTGCTCGGTGCCGCGCCGCCTTGCCTCGGCAATCAGCTCGCCGAGCATGGCGCTTCCGATTCCGAGGCCCCAGTATTTCTGCTGAAGTCCGATCATGACCGCCGCGCGGTGGCGTGTTTTCATGGTGTTCATAAAGATAATCTCACAGTTTCCGGCAATTTCGCCGCCAACCTCACAGACGATCATCATCCCGTCCGGATTGTCCAGCGTCGCCTTCAGATATGCGGCCTCAGACTGCACCGTAAAGCGCAGCTCCTCGGCATAGCGCGCCAGATAGTCGCTTTCGCCGCAGGCGTTCTGCAGAAATTGCAGCACGCCTGCCGCGTCGTCCGGCGACGGTGCGCGCAGAAGCGCGGCTGTAGCGTTTTTCAGTGTGATATTCTTTCCCTGATAGATCATGTTTCAAAGCCTCCCGCATATTTTTTCTAAGAATAACACACGTTGTGCATAATTGCAAGCATAGGCTCCTCGGCGCCGGATTCCGGCGCCGAGGAGCCTGACATTTTCGGTTATGCGCTGGCCGCGCGGGTCTGCGCGGCGGTATGTACGGTGTATTTTGTGACGTTTTCAATGGTCTCGCCGTCAATCTGAAGCGGCGCGGGCCGGTCAAAGGCCACGGTGATCTCATGTCCGGTCAGTATGCGCACCATCTCGGTGTGGCGCACATGCCAGCCGGAAAAAATGGACGGAAACACCGAAAGCGTCTTGAGCTTGCCCGAGCCGTAGAACACCATGACGGACACCGTATGCGCGCTGTCCAGACGGTTCTGGTCGGGCGTGGGGATCATGCCGCCGCCGTAGTAGCGGCCGTTCATCGTCGGCGCAAGCCAGACGCGGCTGAAGCGATAGGTCGTCCCGTCCACCGTGACGGCTGCGCCGGTAGGTTGATAGTCGCGGAGCAGCCCGCGGATGGCAATGCGCGTATAGTTGACCTTTTTCCCTGGCGCGCGGCGACGCAGCTCGTCGCCCTCCGCGCAGCAGTAGCCGTCGATGCCGTATCCCACGCCGTTGAGGAAGCGGTAGCTCCGCCCGTCCACCTCCACAACCGGCAGGTCGCGCAGATAGCGGTTGATGCTGTGCGCGCCGCCCGCATCGCCCTCGATGTCGCGCAGAAAATCGTTCCCGCTTCCGGCGGCAAAATAATAGATTTCATTTGTAATCGGAATACCGGCGGTGTCGTTGATAAAGCGGTTGAGCGTCCCATCTCCGCCGGCCAGAATCACGCAGTCCTCCGGCCCGAGACGGGAGAAGAAATCGACGTAGCTTTCCAGCTTTGTCATATCGTGGAAGCAGAGCGTGCAGCCATCCATCCGTCCGCACAGCCGCTTTGCGCTCTGCTCACCCGTGCCGCCGCCCGCGAGGGGATTGTACAGTACCTGATATGTTTTCATATATCTGTCTCTCCAAATCGGATTGTTCGTTTCAAAAGCGCCGTCCTGTCAGGCATACGCGTCCTCTCTGCGCGCCTGCGGACGGCGCTGCGCCGCCGCGCACAGCTGCATATAGATGATCTGCGCCGGAAGCGCCGGACGCTCTTTTCTGAGCGCCGCGCGCATGGTCTCCAGCCTTGCGCCGTCGTCCAGTATGGAAAGCGCTGCCGAACAAAGCGCTTCCGCGCCGTCAGCTGTCACAGCCGCGCCGCACGAAAGAAAATAATCCAGATTGTGCTCCTCGCATCCGGCCACCGCGTCGATCAGCACCATCGGCAGCTCCAGCGCCGCCGCCTCGCTGGTGCTCAGACCGCCTGGCTTCGTCAGAAACAGATCGGCCGAGCGCATCAGAAGCTGCATGTCGGCCACAAAGCCCAGCACATGCACGCGCTCGGGCGGAAGCTCCATCTGACGCAGCTTTTCCAGCAGCTTTTCGTTATGCCCGCAGACGATGGTTACCTCCTCGTCCGCTGCCATCCGCACGGCAAGCAGCCGCGCCAGCTCGCACAGCGGGCCGCAGCCGATGCTGCCGCACATCATCAGCAGATGACGCCCGTCCTCGCGGACGCCGCACCGGCGCTTTGCCTCCGCGCGCGTCAGCTCGGACTGATAAAACGATGCGCGGACCGGCATGCCGCTTGCAATCAGCTTTTCCTCCGGAACGCCGCAGGCGGCGAATTCCTCGGCCAGCGACGCGTCAGGGATAAAGTACCAGTCCAGCCCTGTGTCGCCCACGCCGGGACTGCATGTGTAATCCGTCGCGACAAACGCCGTCGGGACGGACAGGCCATACTGCCCGACCGCATCGGTCAGCGCAACCGCCGCGAACACATGTGTGCAGACAACCGCGTCATAGCGACCATTTTCAATAAATTCATACAGCCGGTGCGAGCCGGAGGTCAGATAGCGGTAGACCGGCGTGTTGCGCTCAAACAGCGACGTGCGCTTCTCCGCGCCCGCGTAGCCGATACGGAACAGCTTCGGCAGCTTGCAGTAGATCCGCGTGTGCCATGAGGAAATAAACTCGGAGGCGCGTCTGGAGATGAACAGCAGGCTGTCGACAATCTCACAGTCCGCGCCGCGCGCCTCAAATGCCTCCTGAATCGCTCTGGCACAGGAATTGTGGCCCTCGCCCGTGTTGCAGCTCAGAATCAGCGTTTTCATGTCCCGTCGCTCCTTTTGATTTGTTCTGTGCGCTCTGCCGCGCCAGCAGCCGTTGCAGCCGCGGGCGGTTATAGCGCTGGATGATGATGAACGGCAGATTGCCGAACAGAATATAGACCAGTGTGACGGCAATGCCGCCCCAGCCGCGCCAGATGTGCAGGCAGTAAAGCCCCGTAAGCGACAAAAGCGTGTGAATCCACTCGGCCACGCACGTCTCCTGTACCATGCGGGGCAGGTCATGAACGGTCGCCGCCGTCATTTTTTTCGGCGGCATCAGCCGCGGGAAAATCCGGCTCATGTCCGGCACCCTTGCCTGCCAGCTTTTTACGCGCAGCGCGCGCCAGAGCTTCTGCTCCCACGGCGCGCAGCGGTATGGAAAGCGCTCCGCGCTGAACCAGCTCTTCGGCACGACGCGCCCGAGAACAAAGCCCAGAACGCCGGTTGCCGCCAGATAGACGGCGCAGTGGAACAGCTGCATGATATCACCCGACCTTGTACATTCTGCGCCCGCGTGCTCCGCAGGCGCGTCCATACTTACTTTTCCAATCTGTCCAGTATTTTATCCGCAGAATTTCAACTGCGCTTCAATTCAGCTTCAACAATTGTTGACAATCCGCGACAAAAAGCGCCATGCCCGTTCGGGCATGGCGCTTGAGCTTGTCAAAAAAGTGTTTTTGACAAGCTCTCAAACGCGAACCGCGTTGCTGGGTTCGCGTTTGAAAGAGCTGCGTGACGCTAGTGTGTTTTGTCTGGTGTACACGCCGCCGGAGAAAACTGATTTACAATTTATTCGCGCCTGCGGGCGCGAAATCTGCGAGGCTTTTCGACAGGCGGAATTTACAGTCTATTCCGCTTTTGCGGGCAGCCGGACGGTAAAGCGGCAGCCGCCCTGCGGCAGATTTTCGGCGCGGACGCTGCCGCCGTTCAGCTCGACAATCTTCTTCACCAGCGCAAGGCCCAGTCCGTTTCCCTCCGCCTCGCGCGAGGTGTCGGACTGATAGAATTTGGCGAAAATGCGCTCCTCGTCGCCCGCGGCAATACCTGGGCCGCTGTCCTCGATCGTAAACAGCAGATGCTCGTCCGGCTGATAGAGCCGCAGCCGCAGCAGCCCGCCGTGCGGGTCAAATTTGACCGCGTTGTCAATCAGATTCGTCCAGACGTGCAGCAGCAGCGCCTCATAGCCCGTGAACGTCGTCCGCTCCAGATCGACGTCCAGCTCCAGCTCCTTGTCCTCCCATTTCTGCTCCAGCGCCAGAACGGCCTGCCGGATCTGCTCATCCAGCCGGAACGTCGTCCGGCGCGGGCGGATGGACTGGCTGCTGAGCTTGCTCAGCAGCAGAATGTTCCCCGTCAGCGTGGAAAGACGGCGGGTGTTGAAGAGAATTTTCTCAACATACTGCCGCTGCTCGTCCGGCGTCAGATCCTGCTCCTGCAAAAGTGCGGCGTAGCCCTCGATGGCGTTGATGGGCGTCTTGAATTCGTGCGATACGCTGGAAATAAAATCGGTCTGAAGCGTTTCCGTCGAGTTAAGCTCCCGCACCATGCGGTTGAAATTGTCGTACAGCTCGCGCAGCTCGTCAATTTTGCTGTCAGTCTGCATTTCAACGTGGAAATCTCCGCCCGCAACCTCCTTCATCGCGCGGCAAAGGCGCGTGATCGGCGCAAAAAAGGTGTGCGACGCGTACCGCGCAATTGCGCTGCCCAGCACAACGCTGAACAGAATTGCCCAGACAAACGCCGGTATCTCCGGCGTGACGCCCAGCCACCGCCGGAGCATCCATCCGCCAATCTCCGCCAGAACCGCAACGGCGACGAATTCCAGCAGGCACAGGATGAAAAAGCGGAACTGAAGATTCATTTTCGCGTGCAGTCTCTGCTTCATGTCCGCACCACCTTGTATCCGACGCCGCGCATGGTGACGATCCGAAAATCCGGATTGTCGCGGAAGCGCTCACGCAGACGGCCGATGTGCACGTCCACGGTATGGCTGCTGGTCTCGGAGTCATAGCCCCAGATCTCGTCCATCAGCTGCTGACGGGTGAAAATTTTTCCAGGGAAGCAGACCATCTTGTACAGCAGCATGAACTCCTTCTGCGGCAGCACAACGCTTTCGCCGCCGCAGGTGACGGTAAACAGGTCGCAGTCCAGCACGGTCCCGCCGATGACCTGACGGCGCTCGCTTGTCATCTGCGCGCGGCGGAGCAGCGCGCCCACACGCAGGACCATCTCGTTGACGTTGACGGGCTTGACCATATAGTCGTCCGTGCCGGACAAAAAGCCCTGCCGCATGTCGTCAAACGCGTCCTTAGCCGTGATCATCATGACCGGAATCTCCGTTCCGGCCTCGCGCAGCGAGCGCACCAGCTCATAGCCGTCCATCTGCGGCATCATGATGTCGGAGATGATCAGATCAAAATAGCCCTCGTCCAGCGCGCGCAGCGCCTCGCGGCCGTTCGCCACGCCGACGGCGACATAGCCGTTGCGCGTCAGTACGCGCTGGAACAGCAGATTCAGCTCTCGGTCGTCCTCGGCAATCAAAATACGGAACATCGCAGGCTCCTTTCATTTTGTAAAAATGGAATTTCTGTGATAAAATAAGCCTCAGTTGACGCAATTATAGCACACCGGCGCGCGCTGCGCCACGCATCCGGAAAATTTCTCCCTGCCGGACGCAACGTGCGCGCCGGCTTCTCCGTCTTAATAGATGGAAGCAGAGATCGCTGCATGATATATATGTATGGCATGGCGGCGCCGCGCAGGTGCGGCGCCGCCGCAAAACAGGAGACGACATTATGAACGACGAACAGATCATTCAGCTCTATTTCGACCGGAGAGAGGGCGCAATCGCCGAATCCGAGCAGAAATACGGCGGCCTGTGCAGGAGCGTCGCGCGGCGCGTCCTGCCGGATGAGCGCGACGTGGACGAGTGCGTCAGCGACGCATGGATTCGCGTCTGGAACGCCATTCCGCCGGAGCGTCCGAATTCTCTGCGCGCGTATCTGGCGCGGATTGTGCGCAATCTGGCTCTGGACCGCGCCGTCTACAACAGCGCGGACAAGCGCAGAACTGCGCTTGCCGAGTCCTTTGAAGAGCTGGAGCCGAGCCTCTGCGGCGAGGACGAGGCGCAGCGCATTCTCGATCAGGAGGAGCTGCGCGGCTTTCTCCGCGAATTCCTGATGACGCAGACAAGGGAAAACCGCGTCATGTTCGTGCGCCGCTACTGGTACGGCGAAAGCACGCGGGAAATTGCGCAGAGCATGAATGCCAGCGAGGAAAAGGTACGTTCGTCGCTGTTCCGCACGCGCGCGAAGCTGCGCGCAAGCATGCAGAAGGAAGGAATTTCAATATGAAGCAGGAGCATTTTGATAAATTTCAGCACGCCGCCGACCCGCGGCTTCTGGAGGAGGCGCAGGAGCCGCTCAGACGGCAGGCGCATTCCCGTGCGCCGCTGGCGCTGGCCGCGTGCCTGTGCGTGGTGATTGCCGCCGCGGCCGTTGTATGGCAGCCGTGGAATGCCGCGCAGCCGCAGACGACTGCTGATTTGCCGGTGGATACGCAGTCCGTGGAGGGAAGCGCAAAAGCAGCGCAGATTCCCAATCCGCTTCAGGAGGAGACGGCCGAGTCCATCGCGGCGATGGGCTATGCGCTTCCCGTTCCGGCCGAGGCGCAGGATGTGGCCTATACCAGCATCGCGTCCGGCGACGCCGAGAACGCGGCGGACGCCGCCGTGCGGATGGCACAGGCGGACTACACCGTGGATGGCAGGAGCTATACCTGCCGCGCGCTGAAGGGCGCGCAGGGCGCGGACCTTTCCGGCCTTTACATGGACTGGACGCAGACGCTTTCGTGGACGGCGGACGGCATGGAGCTGACGCTGCGCACGAACGACGACTACGCCGTTGCGGCGTGGTATCTGCCGGAGACGGACACACAGTACTCGCTCAGCGGCGAGACGGACGCGCAGACGGTGCTTGCGCAGGCGCAGCAGGCCGCGATGGATCTGGGCCACAGTCTGGCGACTGCGCCCGAGGGTGCGCAGAATGTCATGGTCAACGCGTTCGAGTATAACGGCATGACCATCGCGGAAACGACGTTTACCATGGACGGTGCGCAGTGGGTCTACCGCACCGCCGCCACCGGCGAGGTGTCGATCATCGATATCTCCGGCATGGAGCAGACGTTCAACGCGCATGCAGTCGCGCAGGTTTCCTACTGTGATGCCGAGCTTTCGTTTGACGAGGGCGGCGCAGGTAAGATTCTGTGGCTGGACGTCGCGCCTGGCCTTGCCTACAGCCTGAGCGTCGATTCCGGCGCAGGCGAACAGCTGCTGACCGATATGGCAAACGCAATCTTCGCGCCCGTGCAGGGAGACGTTGGATAACCATACAGGGCCTGTCCGGCATCCGCCGGACGGGCCTTTTCCGTTTTCACCGGAACTTTCCTTAAATGCGGCATCGCCGCAACTGTCGCTCCGCGGGCCTCCTTTTTCTGTTGCGCCAGAAAAAGTAGGCAAAAAGATGCGCTTGGAGACGCGATATATTGCGCGCTGACGCGCGCGATTTTATTTGACGCCCTATTCGGGCGCAGGATTGCTATTTTCCCGAAGCTTTCGCTTCCGACAAATGTACTACACGCAGTTACGGGCAGACTGCATCAATTTCGGTTCTGCTCATTTCCGGAATACTCGGCCAATCGCGTTCATGCACTGCACCTTGTAGGGGCCGATGTAGGCATCGGCCCCTACAAATATGTACAATAGAACGCGAATACTGTGCACCATCGGCGCATACGTAGATGGCCTGCCATTTCCACGGCAGCGTGTTTTACCATCTCCATGCGCGGCAACGATTCTCGATGGGAGCGTTGCCTCCACGCAGGCGGCGCTGTAGTGTAACTTTGTAGAAAGAGTCTCGTGTGCTGGCCGCAATGTTTTTCAACGGGCTCATTCTGTGGCTTGCGGTACAATCCGATCCGTATTCAGCGCCTCTTTTTGCCCACTTTTTCTGGCAAGACAGAAAAAGTGGGTCGCCGAAGGCACGGCTGCGGTGTCACCGCATTCAACGGTAGTTCGGTGAAACCGGACAGACGGGCCGATGTGCACCTGCAAGGGGTAGGCCGCATCCGTAGCGCTCCTTCGTCGCTGACGGCTGTGCTCGCCATCGGCCCCTACAGAGTGCTGTGCAAAATCGTCTGCGAAGCAACAGGCGCGGTGTAACCGCAAAAGCGGGTAGTCCGGTGAAAACGGACAAAGGGGCCGGACATCCGTCCAGCCCCTTTCCTGCCGCCTCCGGCGGCAAAAGCGCCCTCCAGCCGGAGGGCGCTTTTCCGATCCATTTTTCAACGAACGCGTCACTTCGCCGTGCCAAGGTACGCGGCCCTGACCTCATCGTTTTCCAGAAGCTCGCTGCCGCTGCCCTGCATCAGAATGCTGCCGGTCTGCATGACATACGCCATATCTGCGATTTTCAGCGCCATGTTGGCGTTCTGCTCAATCAGCAGGACGGTAATGCCCTGACGGTTGATTTCGCGGATGATGTCAAAAATCCCGCGGACGACCAACGGCGCAAGGCCCAGCGACGGCTCGTCCATCATAATCAGCTGCGGCTTTGCCATCAGCGCCCGCCCGACGGCCAGCATCTGCTGCTCTCCGCCCGAAAGCGTGCCTGCCTGCTGCCACGCGCGCTCCTTCAGCCGCGGGAACAGGTCGTATACGCGCTCCAGATCGGGCCGGATGTTGTCCTTGCGCAGATACGCGCCGACGCGCAGATTTTCCTCCACCGTCAGATTGGAGAACACGCGCCGCCCCTCGGGGACCAGCGTTACGCCGCGCGAGACGATAAAGTCCGACGATTTGCCGACCAGCCCGCCTCCGTCAAATTCAATCGAGCCGCGGACGGGCCGGACCAGTCCCGCGATGGTTTTCAGCGTTGTGGACTTGCCCGCGCCGTTCGAGCCGATCAGCGTGACGATTTTGCCCTTCGGCACGTCCAGATCGATGCCCTTGACGGCCTCAATGCCGCCGTAGGAGACGACCAGATCGCGGATTTCCAGCAGATTCACGGGATTATTCATCGTCGTCCACCCCCAGATACGCGTCAATGACGCGCGGATTGCTTTGGATTTCTGCCGGAACGCCGTGCGCAATCTGTCTGCCGAAATCGATGACATAGATGCGGTCGGAGATATCCATGACCAGATTCATGTGGTGTTCGATCAGAAAGATCGTCAGCCCGAACTGCTCGCGGATTTCGCGGATAAACGCGGTCAGCTCCGCCGTCTCCTGCGGGTTCATGCCCGCGGCCGGCTCGTCCAGAAGCAGAAGCTTCGGCTCGGTTGCCAGCGCGCGCGCAATTTCCAGCCTGCGCTGCCTGCCATAGGGGAGGGAGGTCGCCAGCTCGTCACATTCCGCGTCCAGTCCGACAATTTTCAGAAGCTCCATCGCCCGTTCGCGCTGCGCGCGCTCCTCGGCGGCGTTCAGCCGGAACGTTGCGGAAAAGACGTTGCTGCTGCGCCGCAGGTGCATGGCCGTCAGCACGTTTTCAAATACCGTCATCGACTTGAACAGTCGGATGTTCTGGAACGTCCGCGCGATGCCAAGCCCTGTGATATAATCCGGCGTATGCGAAATTCTCCGCCGGTAGAGCCCGCCGTTTTCTCCAGCGTAGTTTTTTTTCATCCGGCCGTGCGGGTAGTTTTCCACAATCGTTTCGCCGCAGAAGTCCACTCTGCCGTTCGTCGGCTCATAGACGCCGGTGATGCAGTTGAACGCGGTTGTCTTTCCCGCGCCGTTCGGGCCGATCAGCGCGACGATTTCACCCTCGCGGATGTCCATGGACAGATCGTTCACGGCCAGCACGCCGCCAAACTGCATGGTGATATTCTCCACATGTAAAACGGTCTCAGCCATCCTTCCGGCCTCCTTTCGCGCGTCCGCCGGACAATCGCCGTGCCAGACCCGCCAGCGAGATTTCGCGGTCGCCCATAATGCCCTTCCGGAAGAACAGCACGACGATCATGATCACAACCGAGAACACGACCATCCGGAAGCCCGTGCGCAGAAGCGGCACCTTGAACGCGCCGATGTACGTTTCGTTGTCCAGGAAGCGCAGCCACCACTCCGAGCATGCGATAAAGAGGAACGAGCCGATGCAGCTGCCGGAGATCGAGCCGATGCCGCCGATGACGACAATCAGCAGAATTTCGTATGTCATTGCGGACTTGAATGAGTTTGCCTGCACCGTCGTCTGGTACATGGCCAGCAGCGCGCCGGAGATTCCGGCGAAGAACGACGAGATGGTAAACGCCATGCGCTTGTGGTGCGCCAGATTGATGCCCATGGCCTCGGCGGCGATTTCATCGTCGCGGATGGCCTTGAACGCGCGGCCGTACGTCGAGTTGACCAGCAGCACGATTACGGCGATGCAGATTCCCACGATGAGAAACGGCACCAGCGTGTCGGTGAAATAGGGGAACCCGCGCAGCAGCTGTGAGCCGTTGGTCACGGGTGCGAACGCCTCCAGCTGGAACAGCGACCGGATAATCTCCGCAAAGCCCAGCGTCGCGATGGCCAGATAGTCGCTTTTCAGCTTCAGCACCGGCAGGCCGATGAGATACGCCAGCAGCGCGGCCAGCAGTCCCGCGAACAGCAGCGACACAAACACGCCCGCAACCGTGCCCGCGGTATTGCCAAGCACGCCCTGAAGCACTTCGGTCAGCGAGAATTTCAGCAGCGGATCATAATACTGATACACCGTGTCGCGGATGGCGGACGAGATGTTGATGGCGGCGTAGGCATACGCGCCGACCAGCATGAAGCCCGCCTGACCCAGCGAGAACAGCCCCGTAAAGCCGTTGAGCAGGTTCATCGACACCGCGACCAGCGAGTAGATCGCACCCTTGCGCAGCACGGTCGTCAGCATCAGCGGCACGTTCGGAATCCGGTCCAGCAGATACGCCAGCACGTAAATCAGCACGATGGCCGCAATGGTGAGAATGGTCTGCATGGAAAGCTTTTTCTGTTTCATGATTCCACCTCAGACCTTCTCCGTCAGCTTCTCACCGAACAGGCCCGTCGGCTTGACAACGAGAATGACGATGAGCAGCGCAAATGTGAACGCGTCGGAAAATGCCGTCAGGCGCAGACCCTTCAGCAGGTTCTCGCAGATACCGATGATAAACGCGCCGATGACCGCGCCCGGAATCGAGCCGATTCCGCCGAAAACGGCTGCGACAAACGCCTTGAGTCCGGGTACTGCGCCGGAGGACGGGGCGATGGTGGTATAGTTGGAGAAAAACAGCAGCGATGCGACAGCCGCCAGCGCCGAGCCGATGACAAACGTAAACGAAATGACCGAGTTGATGCGGATGCCCATCAGCTGCGCCGTCTCAAAATCCTTCGAGGCCGCGCGCATGGCCATGCCGATCTTGGTGCGCCGGATCAGCACAACCAGCCCCACGACCAGCGCCAGCGTCAGCACCGGCGCCAGCACCGTCACGCGCTTTGTCGACGCGCCGAGGATGGTGATCGGATCGGAAATCCACGGCAGCTCGGGATACTGCTTCGGCACGCCGCCGGTGACGTAGTACGCCAGATTCTGAAGCAGATAGCTCACGCCGATGGCCGAGATCATGACGGACATTCTGGGCGCCTGCCGGAGCGGCTTATACGCGCAGCGCTCCACCAGAAAGCCCAGCAGCACCGTCAGCAGAATGACGGCGGGGATGGACACATAAAGCGGCATGGATGATGAAAGATAAACCATGACAAGACCTGCGACCATGAAAATATCGCCGTGTGCGAAGTTAATCAGCCGCAGAATGCCGTAAACCATGGTATAGCCGACTGCAATCAGCGCGTACTGTCCTCCGGCGGAAATGCCGGACAGCACATAGTGCAGCCATTGCCTGAAAACGCCCATGGGAAAACCTCCGGATTCGATTTATCCCCAGGTCCCAGCCGCGAACCGCAGCCGTGCTGCCGGCTTGGAGCCGGAGATAAAAAGTAAATATGCTTCATCCGGCAGCGGGTTCGGGCGCTGCCGGATGAAGCCGGCTCCGGCCGGACGTGTCCGGCCGGAGGACTCGCGTGGAAAGGGGAGCGCTCAGTCCGCGCTCTGGACCTTGTAGAACTGGAACGCGCCGTCAAGGGCCTGCTTGATGTAGGCCGTGCTCTTCACGGCGTCGCCGTTTTCATCAAAGCTCAGCGAGCCGGTCACAAGATCCATCGACAGACCGGCCAGCGCGTCGCGGATGGCGGTGCCGTCAGTGGACTGCGCCTTTTCAATCGCGGCCACCGCAGCCATGTACGCGTCATAGCCGAGGGCGGAGACCGCCGCGACCACGTCGTTGCCGCCGTTGTTGGTCAGATTCTGCGAATCGGCGTTCAGCCATGCCTTATAGCCGCTGACAAATTCCTTTGCAAGACCCGAGTCGTCGTTCTCGTCAAAGAACGTGGAGACAAAGACCTGCATGTCGGTGCCGTTCTGCGCGTCGGAGATGGCCGAGTTTTCCCAGGTGTCGCCGCCGAGAATCGGCAGGGCAATGCCCAGCGACGAGGCCTGCTCGATGATCTGCGGGGCATAGGCGATGGCGGAGGGAGCGAAGATGACGTCCGCGCCGCCGGAGACGGCGTTGTTCAGATACGCGGAGAAGTCGGCCGTGCCCTCGACAAAGGTTTCGTCGCCGATGATCTCGCCGCCCGCGGCCTCAAAGGCCTTGACGAAGTTCTTTGCCAGACCGACGGTGTAGTCGTCGCCCAGCATCGACAGGACGTAGGCCTTCTGCGCGCCGAACTCATCCATGGCGAACGAGGCCATGACCGAGCCCTGGAACGGGTCGAGGAAGCAGACGCGGAAGTAATAGTCGTTGCCGGCCGTGACGGCGGCGTTGGTGCACGAGCAGCCGATGGCGGGAATCTTCGCATTCGCGAAGTAGGTGCCTGCGGCGATGGACACGCCCGAGCCGTAGGAGCCGAGGATCACCGAGACCTTATCGGCGACCAGCTGCTGCGCAGCGGAGACGGCCTTGTCGGTGGAGGACTGGTTGTCCTGAATGTCCAGCTCGATCTTGTACTCCTCGCCGCCGATGGTTACGGTGGGCTTCACGGAGTTTGCGTACTGAATACCGAGAACCTCCTGCTTGCCGCCCGCGCCGTTGTCGCCGGATTGCGGCTCAAAGACGCCGATCTTGATGACCTTGGAGCCGCCGGAGCCGGCACAGCCCGCAAACAGGCACATGACCATGACTGCTGCCAGAAGCAGCGCAAGAAACTTTTTCATAATTCTTTCCTCCTTGTTTTATCCGCCGTGCGATGCACGGCTGAACGCGGCGTCCGTGCACTGAAAGTGTTTTCTGTAGAAAGACATTTGTACGCGAAATCCGCTATCAATTATAGTTTCCTATTATAGCGAGCTAAAGTGTAAAATGCAAGCGCGGATTTACATTTTTTCAATGTTTTTCGAAACAAAACAATTCTTGATAAAATAATTCGAAAATTGACGGGCTTGAATTACAAGTGTGTGAAAACTGCAACCTACGATTCTGATTTTCCTGTTTTTTCGGAAACGAAGCTTGAAAACCGCTGCGCTGTGCGCAGCGGTTTTTTCGCGGTTTTCGCGTGTTTTTTTGCGTTTTGCGCGAAAAAATCGCGTTTTTTGCAGAAAATTTCGATGCAAAAAAGTCCGTACCGCGGAAAAAGGTTTCCGAGGTACGGACAAATATACGCTGCTGCGTGGACGAACCGGAGCGGCGGCTCAGCCCTCCGCGTCCCCGCCGGACTCCTTCCGGTATGCCTCAAGACCGGCGCGCCCCTCGGGCGTGACCGGCTTGAGCCACCGCTGCGTGTGATAGAAGCGCAGACAGAGAATGCACTTCGGGATGTCCTCGCCAAGGTATGCCGCGATCAGAATGCCGATAAACGGCAGATGCAGCACATGCGCGGCCAGCAGCGCGGCCGGAATGCCGACCGCCCAGAGGCTCATCAGGTCGATAAGCATGCCGCGCAGCGTCTCTCCGCCGGAGCGGAACGCGCCGACGACCATGATATACGACAGATTCCGGAACGGAAGTTCCGCCGAACAGAAGATTGTGACCGTCAGCGCCGTCCGGAGCGTCAGCTCGGAGAGATTATCGCCGGTGGAGAAGATGGAAATCAGCGGTCTGCGGAACAGGATGCACAGCGCGCCGACCGCTGCGCTGACCAGCGTGACAAGGATAATAAAGCGCTTGGAATCCAGCAGCGCGCGCCGAATTTTGCCCTGACCGACGGATTTTCCGACCATAATGACGCAGGAATTGCCCAGACCGACGAAAAATGCGAAGCAGATTTCCGAAAACGTGCGGAAAATGGTCACGCCGGCGTAATATTCATAGCCCTGATTGGAATAGATGATGTTCAGAATCAGAATGCCAAGCGCCCACAGGCCCTCGTTGAACACAACCGGAAGCGCACGGCGGTAGAACGCCGCGAGGTTTTTCGGCCCGAACGCGCACAGCTCGCGCACGGGACCGACCAGAATATTCTTCTGCACCAGCGAGATGAGCACGACCAGAACCGGCCCCATCCACGAGGAAATGCACGTTGCGACGGCCGCGCCCGCGACGCCCAGCTCCGGCAGACCGAATCTGCCGAAGATCAGACCGTAGTTGACCACAGCGTTCAGTGCGGTGGTGACGGCCGAGACGTACATGGGGAGCTTGACGCGCTCGGTATTGCGCAGTGCTGTGGACAGAACGTTCATCAGCGCGACAGCGGGATAGGAGAAGCACACAATGGACAGATAGCTGCTGCCGATGCGCACAACCTCCGGATCTTTGTTAAACAGGCGGACAACACCCTCCGGCGCGATAAGCGCGACGGCCATGAACGCTAGCGACAGAACAATGCACGACATCGAGCCGATGCCGAGCACACGGCGGATACCCTTGTAATCCTTGACGCCCCAGTACTGTGAGATAAAGACGCTCATGCCCGAGCAGAGGCCGAAGCCCAGAAGCGCGCACAGCCAGCCCCACTGCGCGGCCATGCCGGTGGCCGAGAGCGTGACGTCGCCGAGGCGCGAGACCATCATCGTGTCGACCAGCTGGAACGAGCTGGTCAGCACGTTCTGGATTGCGACCGGAAGCGCCAGCGTCAGCGTGATGTGCCAGAAGGGCCTGTCGCCCAGATAATTACTCCATTTCATAATCAAAAATACCCCAGAAGTCAGAAAATCGGGGATGCCGCGTGTGCGGCATCCCCACGAAGTTTTTCAGGTCGCGTGAGTGACCATGTCAGAAAAAGCCTTTTCTTCCTTTATAAATATGAAGAGAAGTGCGCCTTACGCCATGCCGGCGGTGATGATGGCCATCTTATAGACCTCGTCGGCGTTGCAGCCGCGGGACAGGTCGTTGATGGGCGCGTTCAGCCCCTGAAGAATGGGGCCATAGGCCTCAAAGCCGCCGAGACGCTGCGCGATCTTATAGCCGATGTTGCCGGCCTCGATGCACGGGAAGATGAACGTGTTGGCGTAGCCCGCAACCTTGGAGCCGGGGAACTTCAGCTGACCGACGACAGGGGAGACCGCCGCGTCAAACTGCATTTCGCCGTCGATGGCAAGCTCGGGAGCGAGCTTCTGGGCTTCGATGGTGGCGTCGTGGCTCAGCTTGACCGTGCCGCCCTTGCCGCTGCCCTTGGTGGAGAACGAAAGAAGTGCGACCTTGGGATCGATGCCGAAGAAAGCGGCGGTACGCGCGGATTCGACCGCGACCTCAGCCAGCTTCTGCGCGCCGGAGAACACAACCTCGCCGGTCGTCTTGTCCAGCGTGTCGGGATAGTCGATGTTGATGGCGCAGTCGCCCATGCAGTACTTCTCATCGTTGCCGTCCTTGTCCTTGCGGAACAGGATGAACGAGGAGGAGACCAGATGCGCGCCCTTGCGGGTCTTGACCAGCTGGAGCGCCGGACGAACGGTGTCGGCGGTGGAGTAGGTCGCGCCGCCCAGAAGCGCGTCGGCCTTGCCCATCTTGACAAGCATCGTGCCGAAATAGTTGCCCTTGGCAAGCGCCGCGCGGCACTCATCCTCGGTCATTTTGCCCTTGCGCAGCTCAACCATCTTTGCAACCATCTCATCCATGCCTGCGTATGTGGCCGGATCGATGATCTGCGCCTTGCAGATGCAGAAGTTGCCCTTTTCGGCGGCGGCCTTGACCTCGGCCTCGCTGCCGATGAGGATGACGTCCATCAGATCCTCCTTGAGCAGACGGTCGGCGGCTTCCAGAATACGGGCGTCGGGGCCTTCGGTAAAGACGATGGTGCGGCGGGTGGCCTTCAGCGCCTCAAGCAGCTTTGTAAACATATGTACAACCTCCAATTTTGCGGTATTCCGCAATTTTCTACTCTATAATATACACCCCGCGGCGGCAGAACACAAGAGGGTATGAAAAGAAAAACGAAACGCGCGCCGCGGCCAGACGGCGCGCGGCGCGCAGGGATATTCTGTCCGGCATATCCGCCGCCGGAGACGCGGAGATCAGTCCGCTTCCGGAGCTTCGGGTGCCGCGGGTGCTTCCGGTGCTTCCGGCGCCTCGGGGGCGTCCGCACGGTAGCGGATTGTGACCTTCGGGGTTTTCGCCGCCTTTATTTTCCGTGCTGCGGCATCCATGGCCTCCTGTGCGCGCTGCATGGCGTTCCGGACGGCTTCGCCGACATCTACGGAGAAGCCCTCGCCGAAGCCTTTGCCAAAGCCGTCTGCGCCCATGGTGAAGCCTGCGGCGGAGCCGCACTCCGAAACCGAGCCGTTGACCTCGTCGATCTGCACGCTGCCGCCTGCGGAGACGCGGATGTTGTCGCCGTTCAGCTCATCGCAGGTGATGTTGCCGCCGGCCGAGGCGCTTCCGCCGATGCTGTCACAGGTGACGCTGCCGCCGGCAGTGACATTCCCGCGGATTGCGTCACAGCTGACGTCGGTGCCGGCGTTGACCTCGCCGCCGACGTTGTCGCAGGCAATGCTGCCGCCGGCCGAGGCGCTTCCGCCGACATCGTCGCAGGTGATGCTGCCGCCGGCGGAGACGGAGCCGGCCACGTCGTCGCAGCAGACGGAGAAAACGCTGTCGATGTTCAGTGCGCTGCCCTCATAGCAGAACTGAACGCGCGTGGCCTCGGGACAGTTCGTTACGTCCTCGTGGCCGATGAGCAGGTGCCCCGCGTACAGCACCGCGTGCAGCGTCTGGCGGTCGTCGTCCCACGGGAGCCCGTCGACAGACGGCTCCGCGGTCGGCTCCGCGCCGGCATCCTCCGCGGGCGCGGGCTGCGGAATGGTCATCGTCCGCTCGGCCGGCGCGCGGCCAAACAGCATGTCAAGGCTGACGCCGAACAGGTCGGCGAGCCGCGGCAGAAGCGACACGTCGGGATAACCCTGTCCGTTTTCCCATTTGCTGACGGCCTGCGCTGTCAGACCCAGCTCCGCGGCCAGCGCCTCCTGCGTCATCGACTGTTCTTTTCTGTATTGCGCGATACGCGCGGCAAATGTATTCTGTTCCATGGAAATAACCTCCTGTTTTGAATTGTGGTTTCATTATGATTTGAATTTCCTAGAAAATCAATCATCTTTCGGTTGAATTCGCAAAAAAACGCTCAACTTGAAGTTGAATTACCGAAAAAACAGGAATTCAACCAAAAGTTGAGCGAGATCATGCGTCTATTCCCCAGGAAAACGGACCGACTGCGCCGACTCGACGCAGAGGTCCTCGCCGGTCATGGGATGCGGAAAGCGGATGCGCTTTGCGCACAGCTGCTGCGGCGAGATGCCGCGCGCGCCGGAGAACGCGGCGGAGGCCTCCGTCCGGTACTGCGGGTCGCCGAGGATGGGAAAGCCGGAGGCCAGACAGTGCAGGCGCAGCTGGTGCGTGCGGCCGGTGAGGGGCCGCAGCTGTAAAAGCGCCGTCTGCGCGCAGCGCTCAAGCACAGCGTATTCCGTCACGGCGCGCTGGCCGCGTGCGTCCACAACGCGCAGAAGGCTCCCGCCGCCGATCTTGTACACGGGCAGATCGATTGTGCCGCTGTCCGCGTCCGGCGCGCCGTATACGGCGGCGAGATATGTTTTTTGCAGGCTGCCGGACTGGTGAAGCTGGCGGAATTTTTCATGTACATGCGCCGATTTTGCCAGCAGGACCACGCCGAAGGTATCGCGGTCCAGCCGCGAGACGGGATGGATGCCGCAGGGCTGTCCGGTCTGCTGAAAGTAATACAGCAGACCGTTTGCCAGCGTCCCCTCGTTGCGGCAGGGCGACGGATGCATCAGAATGCCGGCAGGCTTGTCCAGCGCAATCAGGAATTCGTCCTCATACAGGATGGAAAGCGCCATTTTCTCGGCGGGAAAGCCCTCGGGTGACTCGCAGATTTCCACGGTGATCTCCTCGCCGCGGCGGACGGGGCGGTTCGTGTGCGCGGCCTCGCCGCCGACAAAAAAGGCGTTCTGCCATTTCAGCCGCGCGACCAGCGACGAGGACAGGGAAAGCTCACGGCGCAGAAAGCTCAGCAGCGGACCGTCCCGCTGCGCGGTATGGTGGAGTGTCATGACGCGTTTTCCCTCCCGACGGATACAGTGCCTTTATTATATTGTATGCGTCGGGAAAAAGCAATGCCGAGGGTCAGGCGTTGGCAAGACCGCTGTGGTCCCACAGCTGCTTGAGGAACATGACGCTGATCGGGAACAGAATCATGCCCGCGATACCCACGGTGCGAAAGCCGATGTACAGCGCCATCAGCGTGACAAGCGGATTGAGACCGATCTGCCGGCCGATGAGCCGCGGCTCCAGCGCCTGCCGTGTCAGCGCCGCCACGCCGTAGAGAATGACAAGGCCGATGCCGCGCGAAAGCGCGTTCTGCAAAAAGCAGACCAGCGCCCATGGAATCAGAATCGTCCCCGTGCCGAACACCGGCAGCGCGTCCACCACCGCGATGACCAGACTCAGCAGGACCGGATATGGCACGTTCAGAATCATCAATCCCGCCGTCAGAATCAGAAAGGTAATCCCCATCAGCTTCAGCTGCGCCTGCACCCAGCCGCCGAACGTCGCGCGCAGGCGCGAAAGCGCCATGGCGGCCTTCTCCTGCCACGGAGCGGGCAGACGCTTTTGCAGATATGCGCGCAGCGCCGGAAGCTCGCCGGAGGTCATGAAGCTGGCGAGAATGGATGTAAAGACGAACAGAACAATGCCGGGTGCACTGGTCAGCAGGCCGGAGGCAAAATCGAACAGCCAGCTGTAGATGCGTCCCGACAGCAGCGAACCGCTGGCAAACAGGCTCTCCACGCCCGAGCGCAGGCCCGAGCCGATTCCGTCCGGAAAGCGCGAGGCGATGGCAAGCAGGCGCTCATGCAGCCGCGCGAGCGGCACCGAAAGCGATGACAGAAGTTCCGGCAGCTCATGCAGAAACGCGCCAAGCTCACGGCAGACGACTCTGCACAGCAGGAAAATTCCGCCGCCCAGCAGCGCATAGAGCAGCAGCACGCACACAAAGCTGACCAGCCAGCGCGGGAGTCTGCTCCGGCGCAGCACAAAGCCGACCGGCCGCTCGGCCAGCGCGGCGACGGCAAGCCCGATGACAAACGGCAGCAGCACCGGCAGCAGCCACACGACAAAGACCAGTATCCCCGCCGCGCAGGCGGCGATCATGCCGGCTCTGCGCCAGACCTGTTTTCGACTCATAGCACACGACCTTTCCGGACAATTTCCGCGGAAAACTGCGTTTTGCCCTTGCAATCCGCGGGAGAATGATGTATAGTAAACCACAACATGGAGACATATGCACGCAGCAAAAAGACACAAGGGGCGATCAACATGGAAAAAACACCGAAATATTACATCGTGGAGGCCTCCGCCCTGCCCGAGATTTTCCGGAAGGTGGCCGAGGCCAAGCGGATGCTGGAAACGGGCGAAACGGACAAGGTCAACGTTGCCACGCGCGCCGTCGGCATCAGCCGCAGCGCCTTTTACAAGTACCGCGACGTCATTTCGCCGTTTCAGAATCTGATGGCCGGACGGATTATCACGTTCCAGATGATTCTGAAGGACAAGGCGGGCGTTCTGTCTGCGATACTGTCTATTTTTGCCAATAATGGCGCAAATATACTGACGATCAATCAGAGTATTCCCTCCGGCGGACGCGCGATGGTGACGATTTCGGCAGAGACCGGAAACCTGAGCTGCTCGCTGGAGGAGCTGACGCATCAGATCGCCGACATCAAGGGCACCGTCAAGGTGGAAGCGGTCGCGGGATAAGGAGGACAATATGCACGAATTTCAGTATTACACCCCGACCGAGGTCGTATTCGGCAGGGATACGGTCGGACAGGTCGCGGAGCTGGTCAAAAAGCACGGCGGAAGCCGCGTGCTGGTCGTCTACGGCGGTCACAGCGCGAAGAAGAGCGGGCTGCTCGACCGTGTGCTCGCATTGCTGGAGGGCGCGGGCCTGACGGCGGATTCCATCGGCGGCGTACAGCCGAACCCGCGCGTGGCGCTGGCCCGCGAGGGCGTGAAAAAGGCGATTGCCATGGATGCGGATCTGATTCTGGCCGTCGGCGGCGGAAGCGTGATCGACACGGCCAAGGCCGTCGCACACGGAAAAGCGAATCCCGATGTGGACATCTGGGAATTCTGGAAGCGGCGCGCGCCGCTGACGAAATCGACGCCGGTCGGCGTGGTGCTGACCATTCCGGCGGCGGGCAGCGAGATGAGCGATTCCGCCGTCCTGACGAATACCGATGAGGACGAAAAGCGCGGACTGAACACCGATCTGAACCGGCCGAAATTTGCGATTCTGGACCCCGTGCTGGCGGCGACGCTCCCGAAGCGGCATGTTGCCTGCGGCGTGGTGGATATCATGATGCACACGCTCGACCGCTATTTCAATCCCGTGACCGACAATGAGATCACCGACGAAATCGCCGAGGCGCTGCTGCGTGTGGTTGTTCGCAACGGCCGGCCGGTCTTTGCCGATCCGGCGGATGTGCATGCGATGAGCGAGATCATGTGGTGCGGCTCGCTGTCGCACAACGGTCTGACGGGCCTCGGCGGCAAAAAGGACTTTGCCGTCCACCAGCTGGGACACGCCATCAGCGAAAAATACGACGCCATTCACGGCGAGAGCCTTTCCACCGTCTGGGGCAGCTGGGCGCGCTATGTCCTGCCGGCAAATCCCGCGCGCTTTGCGCGCTATGCGCGGAATGTCTGGGGCGTTTCGGAGGCGGACGACGGCGAGGCGGCGCTGCGCGGCATTGAGGCGACGGAGAATTATTTTGCTTCGCTGAACATGCCGGTTTCGCTGGGTCAGAGCTGCGCGGGCGTACAGAATGAGGCGGGGCTGGAGGAGTTGGCCATGCGCTGCTCGTTCCGGAAAACGCGCAGCATCGGCACGTTCCGTTCGCTTGGCTATGACGACATGCTGGCGATCTACCGGCTGGCGAATCACTGAGGTGCGCCATGCTCTATGTTGCAATAGCGGGCTATGGCGTTGTCGGCGGCGGCGCGGCGGAGCTTCTGAGAAGAGACGCGGCGCTGATTGCCCAGAACGCCGGACAGGAAATCTGTCTGAAATATATTCTGGTCCGGCATGATTATCCGGACGACCCGTTTTCGGATGTGATGGTGCGGGATTTCTCCGTGATTGAAAACGATCCGGAGGTCTCCGTCCTGATTGAGACGATCGGCGGGTGCAGCGCGGCGCTGGACTACTGCCGGCGCGCGCTGAAAAAGGGAAAGAGCGTTGTGACGGCCAACAAGCAGATGGTGGCCGAGCACGGGCTGGAGCTGCTGGAGCTTGCAAAGGCGAACGGCTGCAATTTCCTGTTTGAGGCGTCGGTCGGCGGCGGCATTCCGGTGCTCCATCCGCTTTCACGCTGCCTCGGCGCAAATGAGATCGAGGCGGTCAGCGGCATTCTCAACGGGACGACAAACTATATTCTGACGCAGATGCTGGAAAACGGCACAGACTACGGCGCTGCGCTGCGCGACGCGCAGTCGCGCGGCTATGCCGAGGCCGACCCCACGGCGGATGTCGAGGGCATCGACGCCGGACGCAAGGCGTGCATTCTGGCTGATCTGGCGTTCGGACGCGAAATTCCGCCGTCAGCGGTATCCATGGAGGGCATTTCCAGAATTACCGCGCTGGACGCGGCCTTTGCCGCGGCGGCAGGCATGAAGATCCGGCTGCTCGGCCGTGCCGTGCGGCGGGACGGCAGGCTGTTCGTCTTTGTCGCGCCGCATTTTGTCCCGCAGGGACAGCTCATGGCCTCGGTATCGGGCGTTTACAACGCCGTTGAGGTACAGGGCAGCGCGGTCGGGATCGTCCTGTTCTATGGTCAGGGCGCTGGGCGCTATCCCACGGCCAGCGCCGTGGTCGGCGATGTGATCGATATCGCGCGCAATCCGCACCGCGCACAGCCGTGCGGCTGGACGGACGGAGGAGCGGAATTGCTCCGTCCGACAGACGAATTTCCCGCGCGCTTTTATTTCCGCACGCGCGCGCCGCGCGAAACGGTGGAGCAGGCGCTGGGACAGATTGGGTGGCTACCCGATCAGGACGGCGTACACGGCGGCATCACCGCCGTGACGACGAAGCGCGCGCTGGTGCAGAGCGGACTGCCGCTGGATGCGGCATGGCCGGTCAAGGATTCATGATTTCCGGAGGAAAACAATGGCACTGATTGTACAAAAATTCGGCGGAAGCTCCGTTGCCGACGCGGAGCGGGTCTTCCGTGTGGCAAAAATCATCACGGACACCTATCAAAAGGGAAACAGCGTCTGCGTCGTGCTTTCAGCACAGGGCGACACGACCGACGATCTGATTGACAAGGCGGCGGAGATCAATCCCGACGCCTCGCGCCGCGAGATGGACATGCTTCTGGCCTGCGGCGAGCAGATTTCCATCGCGCTGATGGCCATGGCCATCGAAAAGCTGGGCTTCCCCGTGGTGTCGCTGTGCGGCTGGCAGATCGGCATGCAGACCGACGCCAATCACTCGTCCGCGCGCATCGCCAAGGTCGACTGCGACCGCGTGCGCGAGGAAATGGACAAAAAGCGCATCGTTCTGGTCGCGGGCTTTCAGGGCATCGACCGCCACGGTGACGTGACGACGCTCGGCCGCGGCGGCTCGGACACGACGGCCGTTGCACTGGCGGTTGCCCTTCAGGCGGACGTCTGCCAGATCTATACCGACGTGGACGGCGTCTATACCAGTGATCCGCGCATCGTTCCCGAGGCGCGCAAGCTGGAGGAAATCACCTATGACGAAATGCTGGAGCTTGCGTCCATGGGCGCGCAGGTTCTGCACAACCGCTCGGTTGAGCTGGCAAAAAGCTACGGCGTGACGCTGGAGGTGCTCTCCAGCTTTACCGGAAACGCCGGTACGATTGTAAAGGAGATTGTGAAAAACGTGGAAAAAACGTACATTACCGGCGTGGCGCAGGATAAAAAGATCGCCCGCTTTGCTCTGGTCGGCCTTGAGGACGTCCCAGGCGTTGCCTATAAGCTCTTCAACCTCCTTGCCAAAGGCAAGATCAACGTGGACATGATCATCCAGTCCCTCGGCCACGACGAGCGCAAGGATATCATCTTCACCGTCGCCGACAAGGACGTCATGGCCTGCGCCAAGCTCCTTGACGACAACAAGGATTCCCTGAAATTTGACCACATGGACATCAACACCGGCGTCTCCAAGGTCTCCATCGTCGGCGCCGGCATGCTGGAAAACGCCGGCGTCGCCGCCCGAATGTTTGAAGCCCTCTATCAGGCGCATATCAACATCCACATGATCTCCACCAGCGAGATTAAAGTCTCGGTTCTGATTGATAAAGAGGACTCGGACAGGGCGGTCAGATTGATTCACAATCAATTCTTCCAGTAACCGCAGCGGATCTTTTCTGCCGGAGCCGCGTTGCTTCGGACTCGACGTACACGCGGTACGCCTTCGTCCTTGTGCCTTGCTCCGACAAAAAATCTCTCGCTGCGGGCAGCGGCCTTTTCACCGGTGCAGCATTGCTTCGGACTCGACGTACACGCGGTACGCCTTCGTCCTTGCGCCTTGCTCCGACAAAAATCTCTCACTGCGGGCAACTGGTCTTTTCCGCTGATCCTTCGTTGCGCGGGCTTGACGTATACCCGATACGCCTGCGCCCGTGCGCCTCGGCTGAGCGGAAAAGTCTGCGCTGCGGCGGATAACGGGGTGTTACACCGGTGCTGCACTGACGGCTCTCTGCCGGAGGCGGGCTGCGCGGGAAGAAAACGTGTCATAACGAATCCCCCTCGTCATATGGTATGACGAGGGGGGCTTTTTATGAAAAAGCGATACATACTGGCGTTTGTGCTGACGGCGCTGGCGGGCGCGGCGCTGCATTTCGCGTATGAGCTGCTGCCGTCGCCGCTGGTGGGGCTGTTTGCGCCGGTCAATGAAAGCGTATGGGAGCATCTCAAGCTGCTGTTCTGGCCGTTCCTGGCGGCGGGGTTTTTCCTGACGCGCGGGGAGACGGATCAGATGCGGGCGTGGAGCGGGGTGCTGCTTTCGCTGCTGGTGATGCCGCCGGTTCTGACGGGAAGCTATTATCTGCTGTTGGGCGGATTTGCGCTTCACGCGCTGTGGCTGGATATCGCGCTGTATGTGCTGGTGCTGGCGGCGGGCTTCTGGCTTGCGTACCGTGTGCAGCGGAGCGGGCGCCTTGCATATCTGGCCGGAATTCTGGTCATTCTGGCGGGATTGTATGGCGCGGCGCTGATTCTGTTCACGCTGGCGCCGCCGGATTTCCCGATTTTTATGGAAATGTCGTGAAAACGGCGTGTTTTCCGAAATTCTGCTTGACATCCGGCATCCGGCGTGGTACTATCTATCAGGTAAACAAAGCAGGAGCGGCAGCACCTCACCTCAAGCAATCGCGCGAAGAGGTTCATAGTGATACTTCACGTCTGTGACGGTCATTGTGTGCGGGTGCTTTGCGGCATCCGCACGTTTTATTTGGAGGTGCTTTATCATCGGTAAATTAGAACATCAGATCAACGAGGAGATCCGCGATAAGGAGCTTCGCGTGATCGGAGCCAACGGCGACCAGCTTGGTATCATGTCCTCGGCGGAAGCACTCCGCATTGCCGAGGAAAAGGAGCTTGATCTTGTCAAAATCGCGCCGAACGCTGTTCCGCCCGTCTGCAAGATCATGGATTACGGAAAATTCCGCTTCGAACAGCTGAAGAAAGAAAAGGAAGCCAAGAAGAATCAGCGCGTGGTCGAGGTCAAGGAGATCCGCATGTCTCCCAGCATCGATACCAACGACCTGAACACCAAGGTCAAAAACGCTGTGAAGTTCCTGAAAGATGGCAACCGTGTTAAAGTTACCGTCCGCTTCCGCGGCCGTGAGATGGCGCACACCTCGCTGGGCGAGGTTCTGCTGAAGCAGTTCGGCGAAAGCTGCGCCGAGGTTGCGGCTGTAGAAAAAGGAGCCAAGCTTGAGGGACGCAATATGTCCATGTTCCTCAGCCCTAAAAACTCGAAATAAACGTAAGCAAAATTCGGAAGGAGAACTGTTATGCCCAAGCTGAAATCCCATAGCGGCGCGAAAAAGAGATTCAATCTGACCAAGAACGGCAAGGTCAAGAGAGCGCACGCGTTCAAGAGCCATATCCTCACCAAAAAGACGACCAAGCGCACCCGTAATCTGCGCAAGAACGGCTATGCCGACGTCACTGTGGAAGATATCGTGAAAAAGATGATTCCTTACAAATAATCGTAGGGATTGACGACACATAGGAGGATTAAATAATGGCTAGAGTTAAAGGCGCAATGATGACGCGCAAAAGAAGAAATAAGGTTCTGAAGCTGGCGAAGTCCTACTGGGGCTCCAAGTCCAGACATTTCAAGATGGCCAAGCAGGCTGTCTATAAGTCCGGCGTTTACGCATACGTTGGCCGCAAGCAGAAGAAGCGCGAGTTCCGCAACCTGTGGATCACTCGTATCTCCGCGGCGGTTGCGCCGTTCGACATCAACTATTCCCGCTTCATGTACGGCCTGAAGAAGGCCGGTATCGAGATGAACCGCAAGGCTCTGTCCGAGCTTGCCATCTCCGATCCCGAAGCGTTCAAGGTTCTGGTCGATACCGCCAAGAAGGCTCTGTAATTCAGAATGACCGGTCAAAGGCCGCTGACACAATGTCGGCGGCCTTTTTTCGTGTGCATTCAGAATACGGCGTCTTGCGAAGCATGCGGAATCGTGATAGAATGCAGATGCTTGAAAAAACGGACGCTGCCGGAGGGACGACATGAAAAACGTACTGTTGAGCGCAGACAATCAGATATGCGTGTATTCCGTGCTCGACAGGGTGGCGGAAGGGCTGCATGATTACTGCATGGAGTTCTGCTGCAACTGGCTGCGCAGCAGCCCCGATGCCGTGCGGTATCGGGTAGAGACAGGCGATGGGGTGAGCTTTCATTACACGGAAAAGGACTTTGTCGACTACCTGAGCCGGTATATCTGCGATGTGCCGCCTGCACTGGTGAAGGTCTTTCCGGACACGTTTGACAGAGCTGATCTGCCGGAGGAATACGCGCAGCTGCCGTATTTCAACTTTTAGCGGCTTTTATTTGCAGGACGGCAACCAAAATGGAAAAGTCTGACTTGTGAGGGAGAAAAATATGCGTTACAGGGCAATTCTGTTTGACATGGACGGCACGCTGATCGATTCCGAGCGGCTGATGACAAAGGTTGGAATCATGGCGCTGCACGATTTTGGCGTAGAGGCAAAGCCGGAGGATTTCGAGGAGTTTGTCGGCAGGGGAGAGGACCTCTACATCGGCGGCGTGGCGCGCAAGCATGGCGTGCAGTACGATCCGGCGATGAAGAAGCGCGCCTATGACTATTACGGACAGCTGGTCGGCACAGAGGCGGCGGTACCGCCCGAGGCGCTGGACGTGCTGAACGAGCTGAAGCGGCGCGGCTTGAAAATGGCGGTCTGCTCGTCGGCAGACCGCGAAAAGGTTGTCTACAACGTGCGCGCCATCGGCGTGAGCGAGGACTTCTTCGGCGCGTTTGTCACCGGCAGTGAGATCGAGCATCTCAAGCCAGCGCCGGATATCTATCTCAGAGGCGCGGAGCTGCTGGGGGCAGCGCCGGAGGAGTGTCTGGTCGTGGAGGACGCGCCCAGCGGGATTCTGGCGGCACACGCCGCCGGTATGCGCGCGGTTGGCATTACCGCAAGCTTTCCGGAGCAGACGCTGGCCGCGCAGGCGAAGCCGGAATATATCATTCATAACCTGAACCAGCTGCTGGAGCTGGTGTGAGTGAAAGGCCCGCGCAAGCGGGCCTTTTCCGCGTAGCACCGGAGGTGCCGCTTTTGCGGCGAGGCCGCAACCGTTGCTTCGCAGACCCTCGTCCTCACAAACTCCACATCCCTCGCCCCGCCGCAAGCGGCAGGTCTCGTCCGTTCCGTTGCTCGTCCTCTCCAAATTGCAAACACTTCGCTGGTTTGCAATTTGGTTCTGTCTGTCTTGCCAGAAAAAGTGGGCAAAAAGAGGCGCTGAAGAACGATTTATGGCGCTTACGCGCAGATTCTTTTCAGCGCCCTGTTCGGGCGCAAGGGAGATACATTTCCGATAGCTTATCGTTCTGGCAAGTGTGTACCACATACAGTCGCGGGCAGACTGTATCAATTTCGGTCCTTCTCATTTCCGGAATACCCGACCAGCCGCAATTATCACTGCACCTTGTAGGGGCGGATGACTCTGTCCGCCCTGTTCGTTTTTTGTAAACGTTTGTAGGGGCCGATGGTGAGCGCAGCCGTCAGCGACGAAGGAGCGCTACGGATGCGCTCGCCATCGGCCCCTACAGACCTGTAAGCAATATCGGAACAATAAGCTATCGGGAAAATGGCAATTCTGCGCCCGAATAGGGCGTTCAGGCCGCGGAGCGGCCAAAAAATCGCGCGCGTGAGCGCGCAATATAACGCGTCTCCGGCGCCTCTTTTCTCCCCATTCTTTTCTGGCAAGGCAGAAAAGAATGGGCCGCCGGAGGCACGGTTGCGGCCTTGCCGCAAAAGAGGCACTCCGGTGCCAACCGGAAAAGAAAGCACCCTCCACGTCTGTGGAGGGTGCCGTTTATTCCGTTTTTGCGGAGAAATATGCGATTGTCTGCTCACGGTCGGTCAGGATCTGCGCCCTGAGCGATTCCATTGAGTCAAATTTCCGCTCCGGACGGAGCATGCAGTACAGCCAGAGATTCAGCGTCCGGCCGTAAAGCTCCGCGTCCACGCCGTCAATCCACGCCTCCGCAACGGGTGCGTCCAGCGCGCCGGCGGTAGGATGAACGCCGATGTTGACGACGGCCGGATGTACGCTGCCGTCCGTAAGCTCCGCCTTGCCGCAGTAGACGCCGTAGGGCGGGACCAGAACGCCGGACGGGAACGGCAGATTTGCCGTCGGCACGCCGATGGTGCGGCCCAGTGCGCGCCCGTGCACGACCTCGCCGCGCAGCAGGTGCGGGTGGCCGAGAAAGCGCCGCGCCGTTTCCACATCGCCGGACGCAAGCTGCGCGCGGATTGCGGTGGAGCTGACGCGAATGCCGTCCAGCGCGACCTGCGGAATAATGTCGCAGCCGATGCCGCGCGTGCGGCAGAAGTCCGCGAGAAGCTGCGGCGTGCCCTCGCCGCGGTGGCCAAAGCGGTAATCGTGCCCGCAGACGACATGGCGCGCGTGAAGCTGGGAAATCAGGTATTCTGTAAGAAAATCCTGCCACGGCAGGCACATCATGGCGCGGTCGAAATGCTCAAAGACGACCTCGTCCATGCCATAGCAGCGCCGCATCAGCAGCGCGCGCTCGTCCATGGTGCTCAGCAGCGGAGCCGGTGAACCGCCGATGACGGAGGACGGCGCCGCGTCCAGACTCATGGCGCAGGCCGTCAGGTCCAGCGTGTCGGCAAGGCGGCGTGCGCGGCGCAGAAGCGCGCCGTGGCCGATGTGAACGCCGTCAAAAAAACCGAGCGCGACGACGCGTTGTGTATCCAAATCAGTTCACCTCAAAAAAGTTTTTGACGGTGCGGAGCGTGTGTGCGCGCACCTCGCCAAGCATCAGAAACTCGCCTGTTTCGCAGTAGACGCGGCACATGCCGTCGGGAAACTGGCCGTCGCGGACCTCCGCGCCGTTGCGCACGCGCGCGGCCTGCTGAAGCGTGACGATCAGCGCCGGATGCTGGGAAAACAGCGCGTCCACCGGCATCAGAAGCGCCTGTGGATCGTTCTGCGCGGCAAAATCCAGAATTTGCGTCATCGTCAGCGCGCCATCCAGCGGAAAACGGCCTGCCATTGTGCGCCGGAGCGACGACATGCACCCGCCGCAGCCAAGCGCCGCGCCGATATCGTGGCAGAGCGTGCGGACATAGGTGCCCTTTGTGCAGCGCACGCGCAGCGTCCAGTCCGCGCCGCCGCCGTCCAGAAGCTCCAGCTCGTGAATGGTGACCGCGCGCGGCGTGCGCTCGATCTCCTGCCCCTTGCGGGCAAGCTCATAGAGCTTTCTGCCGCCGATTTTGACGGCGGAATACATGGGCGGAATCTGCTCGATCGGGCCAGTGAAGCGGCGCAGAACGGCCTCCAGCTGTTCACGCGTGACGGAAACCGGCTGCTCGCAGAGCGTTTCGCCACTGGTGTCCTGTGTATTGGTGACAAGGCCGAGGCGGAGACCTGCGACGTATTCCTTTTCTGCCGACTCCATGAATTCAGCCGCGCGCGTCGCGCGTCCAATAAAAACGGGCAGTACGCCGGTCGCCATCGGGTCAAGCGTCCCGCCGTGGCCGACGCGGCGCTCATGAAACACACCGCGCAGCTTTGCCGCCACATCCTGACTGGTCCAGCCTGCGGGCTTGTCTACGATTAAAATTCCGTTTGCCATATCAAAGCTCCAGCCCGCTGCGGCGCAGAACGTCCAGCATGGCCTTTTTCGCCGCGTCGATTCCGCCCGCAACGGACGCGCCGGCCGCGGCGCTGTG
Organism: uncultured Oscillospiraceae bacterium; assembly: GCA_934661735.1. Lineage (GTDB taxonomy): Bacteria > Bacillota > Clostridia > Oscillospirales > Oscillospiraceae > CAG-170. Next base: position 14,671 of record CAKUJN010000002.1, on the reverse strand, counting down.
TCCGCCGCCGCCAAGCTCACGGCAGAGCGCGCACGCATCGAAGCGGGGACTGGTGCGCAGGGAGATTTTTCCCATGCCACCCTCGACCTCGCGGATGGTGACGCCGATTTCCACGCCTTCAATCGAGCGCGCGAAGCCGGAGATGGAATCGATATCGTCCTCGGTGATGGACAGCTCTTTGATCCACGCCTGTGGGAGCGTGCATACGCCGACCAGACCGCCGGCGTATAGCTCGACGCTGCCGGTCAGACGGGCCTCCAGCTGAAGGCGGGAGAACGACTTTGTGTCAAAGAAAAGCTTGTTGATCGGCGCGACGTCTGCGCCGCAGTCGATCAGCGCCGCCGCGATGCGCAGCGTACCGGCCGTGACGTTGGAGTACTTGAAGCAGCCGGTGTCGGTTGCAACGCCGACATAGAGCGCCTCGGCGGTTGGACGGTCGATTGTCACGTCAAGCTCGCACAGCAGACCGTAGATGATCTCCGCGCACGCGGCGCGGTCGGCCTCGACCAGACGATTTTCACACGAAAGCGAGTTGCGCCCGTGGTGATCCAGCACCAGCGACAGCCGCGCGGCAAGCGCCTCCGCGCCGAAGCACAATAAATCCTCCGCCGCGATGTCCGTTGAGACGATTGTTGCGCCGTTCGGCACGGATGAGCAGGTCAGTCCGTCCAGATACGGGCGCAGGCGCGCGGTCAGCTGCGGATTGTCCAGCACGGACGCGCGCTTTCCCATCGCGCGAAGCCCGCGGCAGAGGCCGGCGGCCGAGCCGACGGTATCGCCGTCGGGACGGCGGTGCGTCAGAATGACATAGTTGTCGTGCGCGCGCAGGAACGCGGCGGCCTCAGTCCTTGTCATCATCGGCAGCGTCCTCGTGGTGCTCCTGCGCGCTGAGACGGCTCAGCAGATCGTACATATGCGCGCCGTATTTCAGAGAGTCGTCCAGCTCAAACACCAGTTCCGGCGTATAGCGCAGCTGAAGCTTCTGTCCGAGCTCGCGCCGGAGCCAGCCGCCTGCGGATTTCAGGCCCTTGAGCGCCTCTTTGCCGCGGCTTTCCTCCAGCACGCTGACGTAGATTTTGGAATACCGCAGGTCGGTGGTGGTGTCCACGCGTGTGATGGACAGCATGGTCTGCACGCGCGGGTCCTTGAGATTGCGGATGAGTCCGGCCAGCTCGCGCTGGATTTCCTCATTGATTCTTCCAATTCGGTTGGATGCCATAGTATCCTCCTTTGGAGAAGATAACAGGTGTGATGTGCCGCGCTGCGGCACATCACATCGTTTGTTTTACTCAGTTCTTGATCTGCTCCATGACGAAGCACTCGAAGATATCGCCTTCCTTGATGTCGTTGAACTTGTCGATGGACATGCCGCACTCGTAATTCTGTGCGACCTCCCTGACCGAGTCCTTGAAGCGCTGGAGCGAGCCGAGCACGCCCTCGTGGATGACGATATTGTCGCGAAGCACGCGCACCTGCGCGTCGCGCGTGATTTTGCCGTCCTTGACGTAGCAGCCTGCAACCGTGCCGACAGAGGAAACCTTGTAGGTCTGACGGACCTCGGCGTGGCCGATGATGACCTCGTGGTACTTCGGCGCAAGCATGCCCTTCATGGCGTCGGAAATCTCGTTGATGGCGTCGTAAATGACGCGGTACATCCGCATGTCGACCTTGTCGCGCTTGGCCGCGGCCTGCGCCTGATCGTTCGGACGGACGTTGAAGCCGACGACGATGGCGTTGGAGGTGGAGGCAAGCAGGATATCCGACTCGTTGATCGCGCCGACGCCGGTATGGATGACTCGGACGCGGACCTCCTCGTTCGAAATCTTTTCCAGCGAGGCCTTCAGCGCCTCGGCAGAGCCCTGAACGTCCGCCTTGACGATCAGGTTCAGCTCCTTCATCTCGCCCTCCTTGAGCTTGGAGAACAGGCTTTCCAGCGTGACCTTCTGATTGAGCTTGTTCAGATCGTCCTTGATCTTCTGCTTTCTCTGCTCAACCAGCTGACGGGCCATGCGCTCGTCAGCGACGGCGTTGAATTCATCGCCGGGCGTGGGAACCTCGGTCAGGCCGGTGATCTCAACAGGAATGGAGGGGCCTGCGTCCTTGACCTGCTGGCCCTTGTCGTTCGTCATGACGCGCACGCGGCCCACAGCCGTGCCCGCGATGATCAGATCGCCTTGATGAAGCGTGCCGTTCTGAACCAGAAGCGTGGCGATCGGGCCGCGGGTCTTGTCCAGACGGGCCTCGATGACACTGCCCTTGCCGGCGCGGTTGGGATTGGCCTTCAGCTCCTGCATTTCCGCGGTCAGCAGAACTGTTTCCAGAAGCTCATCCACGCCCTGGCCGGTTTTGGCGGAGATCCTGCAGACCTCGGTGTCGCCGCCCCATTCGGCGGGCGTCAGCTCGTGCTCGGTCAGCTGGGTCAGGATGCGGTCGGGATTCGCGCCGTGCTTATCCATTTTGTTGACGGCGACGATGATGGGAATATTGGCGGCCTTTGCGTGGTTGATGGCCTCGATGGTCTGCGGCATGATGCCGTCGTCGGCGGCCACGACCAGAATGGCGATATCGGTGCACATCGCGCCGCGTGCGCGCATCTCGGTAAAGGCAGCGTGGCCGGGGGTGTCCAGGAAGGTGATCGGCTGGCCGTTGACCTTGACGGTGTACGCGCCGATATGCTGCGTAATGCCGCCGGCCTCGCCCGCCGCAACCTTGGCGTGGCGCACATAGTCCAGAAGCGAGGTCTTTCCGTGGTCGACGTGGCCCATGACGACGACGACCGGCGGACGGGAGATCAGCTCGTCGGCGGTATCCTGATGATCGTCGAAAAGTTTTTCCTCGATGGTGACGACAACCTCGCGCTCGACCTTGCAGCCCAGCTCCACCGCGACAAATTCCGCGGTGTCAAAGTCGATGGTCTGGTTGACGGTGGCCATGACGCCGTTGCGCATCAGGCACTTGATAACCTCGACAGCGGTTTTCTTCATGCGCGAGGCAAGCTCGCCCACGGTGATCTCGTCGGGAATCTTGACGACCAGCGGCGCCTTCTTGGCGATTTCCAGCTGGAGACGGCGCATCTTCTCCTGCTCCTCCGAGCGGGACTTGCTGCCGAACTTTCTGGCCTGCTGCTGTTTCTTGTTCTTGTTGCCGATTTTCTGCTTGCCGCTCTGATAGTTCTGCACGCGGTCGGAGACCAGAGAATCGACGCGGTCGTCATAGCGGTCGGCGTTGACTGTGACGGCGCTGGTGTCGATGACGCGGCGCTCGCGCTTGCGCTCGGGCTGCGGCTGCTTCGGCTGCTGCTGTGCGCTCTGCTGCGGGCGGTTCTGCGGCTGCGATTGCTGCTGTGGCCGCGCGTTCTGCGCGGGACGGGCCGCAGACGCCGCGTTCTGTGCGGGCCGTGCGCCGGACTGCGCGGGCTTTGCCGCGGGCGCAGCGGCAGGGGCGGGCGCGGCAGGCTGCTTCGGCGCCTCTGGCGCGGGAGCGGGCGCAGGTTCGGGCTTCGCGGCCGCTGCGAATACCTGCTCGATCGAATCGATCTGATGCGTCTGCGTGATATAGTCAAAAACGACGTTCAGCTGCTCCTCGTTCAGATTCTGCGAGCTGCTCTTGGGCTTCGGGAAAAATCTGCCCACAATCTCAATGATCTCCCTGGCGGGCATGGCGAAGTCGTCTGCGACTTCCTTGATCTTATACTTGATTTCTATGCTCATACAGCCACCTCCTGTGATTACTTTCCGTGTTTGACGTTGTTCCGGTGCGCCTTTTCCTCCTGCCGGCGCTTTTGTACGCGCTCGGTCTGGCGCTGAAGTCCGGCAAGAATTTCCGCGTCCTGAAGCTCGGGAGCCAGCGTCTGCATGAACGCCAGCGCGAGCGCGGGATCGGTGAAGGCGCACAGTGCGCAAAGGCCGGTGCCCAGTGCGCCGCCCAGCTCGTCCTTTGTGGACGGGACGCGCAGATAAGGGGGCTTTCCGCTGCGGCAGAAGCTCTGCGCACGGCGGAAGGTGTGGTCGGACGCATCCTGCGCAATCAGCACCAGACGCGCGCGGCCGGAGCGGCAGACGCTCCCGACCGGCTCCTCGCCGACCTCAAGGCGGCGTCCTCTGCGGGCAAGGCCGAGCAGACAGAGCGATTTTTCATTCATGATCGCCCGCCTCCATCCGTTCCTCCAGCGCCGCGTACAGCTCGGGCGAAATGGCGCAGTCAAACGCGCGCTCAAGCGCCTTGCTTTTGCGTGCCTTTCTCAGACACGCCGGATCGGGGCACACATACGCGCCGCGCCCGGGGGCTTTGCCGCGGAAGTCCAGACTCAGCGCGCCCTCGGGCGAGCGGACAACGCGGATCAGCTCTTTCTTAGGCTTCATCTCGCGGCAGCCGAGGCATTGGCGCATGGGAATTTTCTTTTGCATGAAAACGCCTCCTTATCCCTGCGGAACGGGCTTATTCGGCCTGCTCCGGCTCTTCCTGCGGCGCGGGCCGGTCAAATTCCGCCGCCTGCGAGACGGGCTTGATGTCGATCTTATAGCCGGTGAGTCTGGCGGCCAGACGGGCGTTCTGGCCCTCCTTGCCGATGGCCAGCGACAGCTGATCGTCGGGGACAATCACGCGGCACGCCTTGGTAAGGCCTGGCAGAACCGTGACCGAAACGACGTCGGCAGGGCTGAGCGCGGAGGAAACAAACTGCGCAGGGTCCTCGGACCAGACGACGATATCCATTTTTTCGCCGTGCAGCTCATCAACGACCGCGCCGACTCTGCCGCCGCGGGTGCCGACGCATGCGCCGACGGGGTCGATATTTTCTTCGGTCGCGTGGACGGCGATCTTGGTGCGGGAGCCTGCCTCACGCGCGATGGACTTGATTTCCACAAGGCCGGAGGCAATTTCGGGAACCTCAAGCTCGAACAGCCGCTTGACAAGGCCGGGATGGGTGCGGGAGACGATGACCTGCGGGCCGCGCGTTGAGCGGCGGACCTCCACGACGTAGACGCGGATAATGTCGCCCTCCTTATAGTGCTCGCCGCGCACCTGCTCGGAGGCGGAAAGCAGCGCGTCGGTCTTGTCTGCGCCGCCGATGCGGACGATCATGTCGCCGCTGTCGGGCGCGATGCGCAGGACGGTGGCGGAGAGAATTTCATGCTCCTTGGAGGCATAGGCGTCAAAGACCATGCCGCGCTCGGCCTCGCGGATACCCTGAATGATGACCTGCTTGGCCGTCTGGGCGGCGATGCGGCCGAAGGCCTGCGTCTTGACGTCGACGTTGACCAGATCGCCCAGCTGCGCGTGCTTGTTGATCTTCTGCGCCGCGTCCAGCGAAATTTCGGTACTGGGGGAGATGACGTCGTCGACGACCTCTTTCTGGACGTACATCTTCATGTCGTTGCCGTCGACCTCGACGAAAACGTTGTCGGTGTAGCCGTCTCTGTCCTTTTTATAGGCGGCGACCAGCGCCTGCGTGATCTTGTCGATCATATACGACTGCGGGATGCCGCGCTCCTTTTCCAGCTGCGCCAGAGCGGCAAATATTTCGGCGTTCATTTTTCTGTATTCCTCCTCGTTAAAAATCGGCGTGAAGCCGCACCATGGCGACCTCGGATTTTTCAAATACGGCGGGTGTGCCGGCAAGGTCGATTGTGACTGTGCCGTTATCATAGCCGGCAAGCGTGCCGGTGAATTCCTTCTGCCCGTTTTTCGCGGTGTACAGCCGCACGGTGACGGAACTGCCCATGAACTGTTCAAAATCGGACGGGCGCTTGAGCTGGCGCTCAAGTCCGGCCGAGCAGACCTCAAAGCTGTAGCTGTCGGGGATGGGGTCCTTTTCGTCCAGAATCGGGTCCACGGCGCGGGAAATGGCCTCGCAGTCGGCGATGTTGACGCCGCCGTCCTTGTCGATGTAGAGCCGCAGGAACCACTGTCCGCCCTCGCGGACGTATTCCACGTCCCACAGCGAGCAGCCGTGCGCCTGGACCACAGGCTCGGCGAATTCCCAGACCTGCTGCGTGATCTTCATAAAAACATCCTTTCTCAACAAGAAAGAGTGGGGAAAAATCCCCACTCTCTAGTAAAACTACTATAAGAATATCTGAATTATACCACTGTTTTTTCAAAAAAGCAAGCTGAAAATCAGAAAAAATTCGCAAAAAACGCGTATTTTTTCGACAAAAAACGCACCGCGCGGCGCGTCAGAGCGGAAAAATGAAATTCCATGCGCCGAGGGACTGTAAAATCAGGGAAAGCTGTGCTATACTACAGCATATGAAATCACACAATCCGGTTCTGGAGGATGCGGTATGAAAAAGAATCTGAACGGCGCGTCGGCGTCCGGTCTGGCGGCGGGCACGGCGCTGATCGGCTTTATCCTGCGCGCGGTGCAGCTGAAAGACGGGAAGCTCACGGGATTGATCGTGTTCAGCGTGATTGCCTGTCTGCTGTTTCTGGCGGTGGCGCTCACGCGCAAGCAGCGCAGAAAGTACACGGACGTGCTTGGCCGGTGTATGGCGGATCTGCTGCTGACGACGCTGGGCGCGCTGCTTCTGATTGCAGGCTGCGGCGTTACGATTGTCGCCGAGAGCGGCGCGGCGCGCTATATCGCGGTGTTCGGCGTGCTGGCGGCGCTGTCGCTGCTGCGGGCGCTGATGCTGCGGTGCCGGTCGGAGCAGGTGCATGTGCTGTACTATGTGCCGCTGATTCTGTTTTATGTGGCGCGGCTGTTTTATGACTTCCGGCGGTGGACCATTGATCCGGCGATTGCGGACTACTGCTTTATGCTGTTTGCCGTGATCTGCTATATGCTGGCGTCCTATTGTGCCGCGAGCTTCTGCTTTGACCGCGGTGACCGGTGTGCACTTGCGTTTTTCTCCATGGCGGGCGTGTATTTCGGCGGCGTGTCGCTGGCGGGCGGCGGCTGGGAAATCGTGCTGACCTATGGAGGAAGCAGTCTGCTGCTTCTGGCCTATGTCTGGCAGACGGCGAAGCCGAAGCTGAAGAAGCGTCGGCCGCCCGTCCGGCCGGCGGAGAGCGGAGAATGAGAAAACCTCGTAGAGTTCGCGCCCGCAGGCGCGAACTCTACGAGGCTTTTCGACAGCCTGAAGGGTGCGCCGCAGTGCGGCGCACCCGTTTTATACGTGTCGATGGAGGACTATTTTTCGCGGAGGCCGTCCGGAAGCTCCTTTTCGTTCCGGCCGTACAGAAGCGTGACGCCCAGCGCAAGAACCAGCGCGCCGACGGCGATATAGTTCCAGAGCTTCCGGTCGGTGGCGTAGGACAGCAGCAGGCACACCGCCGCGACGGCGAACAGAATCACGCGGATGGTGTTCAGAGCCTGGTTGCGGCGCAGCAGAAAGGCATGGAATTCAGCCTCGGTATCAAACAGCGCGCCGGCGTTCCACGGTGTCAGAAGCTTGCAGAAGAAATCGGACATATTGTACTCCCTGTCGGCGGCGCTCTGCGGCGCGGCCGGTTGTTTTTGCGGCGCGCTGCGCGCCGTTTTTTCTATTGTAGCACAGGGAGCAGAAAAGCACAAGCGGTCCGGACGCAGCTGCGTCCGGACCGCCCTGTCTGGCGAAAAATCTCGTAGAGTTCGCGCCCGCAGGCGCGAATGAGGTGTTGATCTGTTTTGTCCGGCGGCGTGTACGTCGGACAAAACACTTTGCGCGATGCAAGTGTGGAATTTGTGCGCCAGCTGCGCACAAATTATGCGCGCAGCATCGTGAAGTCTATTCAAACGCGAACCCAGCAAGGCGGTTCGCGTTTGAGAGCTTGTCAAAAATACTTTTTTGACAAGCTCAGTGGTCCGGGCGCAGCTGCGTCCGGACCGCCGTGCTTCTGGAGGAGGGCGTTCAAAGCACGCATGTAGCGCGCCCCGAGGGGCGCGGTTTACGGCGGCTTAGCGCGCGCCGCAGCAGGGCATCCAGCCGGAACCACTGCAACCGCAGTTGCAGCCGCAGTTGCAGCCGATGGAAGTACCGCCGACACTGACGCTGCAGCGCTTGCAGCCGCAGGAGCAGGACGTATTGCTGTTCGTCGTTCCGCCGACGCTGCCGGTCGAGCCGGAGACGGCGTCGCAGTCAAAGCAGAAGCAGCACTTTTTCGTGGTGGTGCTGGATGCGCCACCGGTACTGCCGCTGTTGTTGCAGCAGGGATTGCAGCAGGACTGGCCGACGAACGTGGGGAAAGTGATACCGCCGAAGAAGCCGCAGGAATTACACATAAGAACGTTCCCTCCAAAAAGAAATCATACCCGCCCACATGGGCGGGTATGACATCTTATGACATGGAACGCTTAATTGTGCGGCTGCGCGGGCGCATTCCGGACGCCGGCGCGCATGGTGTCGCAGGAATCGGACGCCGCGCCGCGCACGACCGGAAGCTCGGGATCGCGCAGCTCGTGCGCCGCGTCGGGTTGTTCGTTTTTCTTCATCGGATCACCCCGCGAACAGTATGCGTCCGGCGCGGGGAAATTATTCAGCTTCGGATTCCGGCGACGCTTCCAACGCGCGCATCCGCTCGACGATCTCCTGAAAGCGGGCTGTGATGCGGTCATAGTTTTCACGGCGGTGCGGAAAGAGACAGTTGCTGCAATCCTTGATGTCGCCGGTATAGCGGAACGCGCCGCCGCAGCTGCGGCCCAGCGCATAGAGCGGACAGTAGCAGAACAGGCAGCTGAAGTCCTCGGGATGCGCTGTTTTGTGGCAGGGAAAAAACTCGCATTCGCGGTTCTGGAAGAAGGCATAGTGCCGTTCGTCGTTTTTCTGCATGAGGCTCACTCCCTCAGCCGCTCCGGCAGCTCGCGGTCCGGCGAGACATAGACGGTGCGGTATGTGTAATAGACCACCATGCCGGGCTTTGCGCCGGCCGGTTTTTTTACGTTTTTTACGGCTGTGACGTCAACCGGCACGTTCCGGCCCTCGCGCGCCTGCGAATACCAGACCGCCAGCTGCGCGGCCTCGGTCACGCTCTGATCGTCCGGCTCGGCCCCGCCGGTCAGCAGGATGACGTGACTGCCGTGGATTTTCTGCACATGCAGCCACAGATCGCCCTTGCGCGCCTCCTTTGTGGTCAGCTGGTCGTTTTCGCGATTGTTGCGGCCGACCAGAATCGGAATGCCGGCGGTCGAGCGAAAGACCATGGGCTTCTGCGGGGCGGCTTTCATACGCTTTCTGCCGCCTGTCTCGCGCAGGTAGCGTCCGGCCTCCAGCTCGGCGCGGATTTCCTGAATGTCGCGCTCGCTTTCCGCGCGCGAGAGCGCGTCGAGGACGCTGGACAGATAGTCCAGCTCCGTTTCGCCGGAGGCAATCTGCTGTGTCAGGACTTTCTCGGCGTTTTTGGCCTTCTGATAGTCCTTATAGAATTTTGCCGCGTTCTGCTGCGGCGACAGCGCGACGTTGAGCGGGATGTCGATCGGCTTCATCTCGGGGTCGTAGAAATTTTCCGCCGTGAGCAGGCTCTGGCCGCGCCGGATGGCGTAGAGGTTTGCCGTGACGATATCGCCCATCTGGCGCAGACGCTCGCGGTCGTGCGTGGCGGCAAGCTCGGTGCGCTGAAGCGCAAGCTTGCGCGACGTGCGGTGGATGAGGTTCGTCAGCGTTTTGCGGATGGCCTGCGTTTTCTGGTGGATGCGCTCGCTGCGGTCGCGCTCGGAGTAGAAGCGGTCGAGCAGCTGTGAAAAGGTGTCAAGCGTCTGCATCTGCCAGTAGCCCTCGTACTGCGTGATGGGAATGCAGCTGAAATCCTTTGGCTGGCCGTCGCGCAGCAGAAGAAGCGGCGTGTCCGCCGTGCGCAGCGCGGTAAACGCACGCAGCAGCGCCGGAGCAAGCGCGGCGCGCTGTTCCCGCGGCAGGGCTGAAAGCTCCGCGTCCACCGCACCGAGCAGGCGGTAGGAAATCTCGCGGCACAGAAGCGGCGAAATGCCGCCGAACGTGTCCAGAAGCCATTTGTCCATCGTGCACGGCGCGTCCGCCGCGGCAAGCAGCGCGGCAAGCTCCGCCTCGTCCGCCGCCAGCGGGTTGCGCTTTTCCTGCGCGGGGGGCAGGCGGTAGTACAGCCCCGGGAGAACCTGACGCTGTTCGGACATCTCAAAATCGACGCGGCGCATGCAGTCGAGAATGCGGCCGTCGCCGCCCAGCAGAATCAGATTGGAATTGCGGCCCATCAGCTCAAGAACCAGATGCTTCTGTACGGCCTCGCCCATTTCGTCCGTGCAGTCGAAGCACAGATCGACCAGACGCTCGGCCGGAGGCTGAGAGATGGACGCAAGGCGGCCGCCGGTCAGATGCTTGCGCAGAAGCATACAGAGCATCGGCGGCTGGGCGGGATTTTCCATCGCTGCCTGCGTCAGGTGGATGCGCGGATGACTGCCGGAGGCCGACAGCAGCAGCCGTCCGGAAAAGCCGGCGGAGCGCATGCTCAGCACCAGCGTGTCGCGCGAAGGCTGCTGAACCTTGTCGACGCGGCAGCCGGTCAGCGCATCGCGCAGCTCGCGCGTCACCGCGCTTAAAAATACGGCGTCAAAGGGCATGATCTTCCTCCATGGTCAGTGTAAAAAGCTCGTTCAGGCGGTCAAGCCTGCCGGCAAGGTAGAGCCAGCCGAACAGACATTCCAGCCCCGTGGCTTTGGAATATTCCTCGTGCGTGGCGTTTTTCGGGACGCCGTGGACGTGTGCGTTGCGCCCGCGGCGGTAGCAGGCGAGCTCATCCTCGGTCAGAAGCGGGAGCATCCGGTCCATCCGGCGGGCCTGCGCGGGCGCGCAGACGCGTGCGACCGTTTCGCGGTGCAAATTGCGCGCAAGCGTCCGTCCGCCGGTGCACAGCTGTGTGCGGACCATCACCTCGTAGACGGCGTCGCCGAGATGGGCAAGGCCGAGCGCGCTGATTTCATTGATGCTGCGCCGGTCCATGGACGGTGCGAAATAGTTTTCCAAGCGTAATCCTCCGATATGGTTGTGTTCGTTTTTGATAGTATATCACATCCGGAGCGGCTTGTGTCGAAGAAAGAGTTACAATTTGGCTACAATTTCATTGACACAACGGAGACAAAATAGTATAATAAACCATCATATTCAAAAATACGGCCCGTTCGGGCAGAAAAATACGAAAGGAAGTACGCCTGTGAAACGATGGTGCGCATTGGCGCTGGCGCTGATTCTGTGCATTCCGGCGATGATCCTGACGGCGGCGGCCGAGGATAAAACGCTGGATGTTACATACCGGACGATTGAATACGACGGCTTCGCGGCCGACACGATGGACGGCGTGGACGCAATCTACAACCTGACGACGGTGTCGCCGCTCTGCTCGGAGCTGGTCGAGCGGTACTACCGCGAGGTCTACGGCGTGGAGGTGATTCTTGGCGGCGCGCCGCGCGTCAGCGGCAGCGATGATTACTGGTTTGAGGAGACGGCGACGCCGAAGAAGGGCGACATTCTCTATGCCTCGGCGTCGGCGCGCGGCGGAAGCTCGCACTATGCGCTGTGCCGCTCGGTTGACGAGGCGGCCGGAACGATTACGCTGTTTGAGCAGAACTGGGCGTGGGACGGAAAGGCCGGCGTGGACCGCGTGATTCCCATGGAAAGCTGCTATACAATCTATACGCTGACGGGCGCGGACGGCGCGCCGGAGGCGCAGCCTCCGGCGGAAAAGCCCCCGCAGAGCCTTGTCCCCAGCGCGGAGGAGGCGATGAGCATCGCAGAGCCGTTCGGCGAGGGCGCGCCGTCGGAGTGGGCGCAGATCTACATTCTGCGCGCAGAGTCCGGCGGGCTGATCGAGCGCCGCGAGGGCGAATATCAGAAGCCGGTCGCCAGAATTGAGTTCGCGCGGCTGGTCGTGACAGCGGCAAAGCGCTTTCTGAGTCTGGAGGACGGCAGCGGCGATATCTGCGCCGAGGCTGCGAGGCTGGGCCTGATGGCGGGCGACGACAAGGGCAATTTCCATGAAAACGACTCGCTTACGCGCGAGGAGGGCGCGGTCGTTATGCACCGGCTGCTGAGGCTGATTGACAGCGCGCCCGCGTCAGACGCCTCGGCGCTGGAAATCTACGCCGACCGGCAGAGCATCGCCGTCTGGGCGGCGGAGGCTGTGAGCGTGGCAACGCAGACGGGCTTGATGGGCGGCACGGGAAGCGGCTTTGCGCCGAAGCAGACGCTGACGCTGGAACAGGCGGTGGCGCTTCTGATGCGGGCGTTTGATACGGCGGGCGTGATCTGATTGCGGAACTACGGGATACTTTCAACAGGTGCAAAAAGGGACAGCTTCGGAAGAAGCTGTCCCTGTGTTTTCAGTTATGAACAGGATTACAGGAATTTCGCAATGTAGCCGGGGGCGGCGTCGGGGTCGCCGGGAACGGTGAGCGTAAAGTCTACGCCGTGCGTCAGCGAGAACTGCTCGCACCAGTTCAGAAACGCCTCGGTTTCGGCGCTTTCATGGCTGTGCGAAATGCGGTAGAGATTGTCGATGAAGATATGGCAGATATCAAAGTTGCCGGCGTGAAGCCCGCTGATAAAGCCCTTGAGGAACGTATAGTTGCCAAGCGCGTATTCTCCCGCGTCGATCAGACGGACGCGATGGTCAAGGTCAAAGCGCAGCGTGTGGCCTTTTTCGATGCAGACCATGCTGCCGGATTCGTTTTTCAGCGCCGTATGGACGGAATCAATGAGTCGTTTGGTCTTTCCGGAGCCTTCCAGACCCGTAATGATATGAACCATGGGGCATTCCTCCCTTGCCGATCAGGCTTCAAAATTTCTGACTCCATTCTAACAGCTTTCGTCGGGAAAGACAATAGCAGATTTCGCCAAAGTTGAAAAGCGAAAAAAATTTACATATTTTCCGGCTTGCCAAGCAGCCGCGCGGCAAGCTCGCGCGTCGGCTGCGGCACGGGATCAAACGGCTCGATGCCGCATGCGCAGGCATAGATCGCGGCGGAAAGCTCAAGGAAATACAGAAGCTCGCCCATATGGTATTCGTCCAGCGTTTCGCATTCCAGCGCGATGATGGGCACGTCGCCGTCGGCGTGTGCGCCGGTCAGCGCCTCATAGGTCCGCAGCTCGACGTCGGCAAGCGATTTTTCCGCCAGATATTCCAGACCGTCATAGTCCTTCCAGTCCATTTCAATGTTGACCTTCTGTCCGCAGACCGAGGAGAAGCGGAGCATGGTTTCAAACAGCGGGAAGCGGCCGGAGTGCAGCATGGCGTCCATCGCGTCCAGATCGCCGGTCCAGTCCGCGGGCATGGGAATTGCACCCACGCCGTCGGAGCAGGCGTGACGGCAGCAGAAGCGGCGCCACCACCTGCCGAGTGCGGCAAAGCTGGGGTCGAAGGTGCCGAACAGCTCAAGATTCCGGCCGCGGCAGGAAAGCGCGTAGCGCGCGCCGGCGTACATCCAGACAGGGTTTTCAAATGCGCGCAGATCAAACTGGCGGTAGCCCTCCGCCGCGCCCTCCAGAATGGCAAGAGGGTCGATCCCCGCCGCCGCGACCGGCAGGAACGCCGCAGAGGTCAGCGCGCTGTACGCGCCGCCCGCCTGCGCGGGCATGGGCAGAAGCGTATAGCCCTCCTCCGCGGCCATGACGGCCATGGGCGAGCCGGCCAGCGCGGAAATAAACACGCGCTGCTTCGTTTCCGCGCCATAGCGGCGCTCCATCATCCAGCGGATGGCGCGCGAGGCGATGCAGGTTTCCATCTCCTGTCCGGCGGGGGAGATGATGTGCAGACAGTAGTCGCGGCCCTCAAGCTGACGGCAGAGGGAGAGCCAGTCACGGCTGGACAGGTTGTCGCCGGCGAAGAGAACGCGGCACGACGGCCTGTCCGCCGGACGCGTCCGGCCCAGCAGCGCGTCAATGACTGCCTGCGCGGCAAGCCAGGCGCTGCCGCTGCCAAGCACCACCAGCGTTCCGCCCATGGCGCGGACGGTTTCGGCGGCGGAGCGGACGGCGTGGATCATTTTTGCGGTGATGACCTCGGGCTGACCCAGCCAGCCGAAGCACGGCTCTTCGTTGGAGGCGTTGCTGCGCAGATGCAGATGCGCGTCAAAAATCTCCTTTTCCCGACTCAACAGGTCCGGCAGGGATACGCAGCTCCAGATATTCGACAGTTCGACGTTGATCATAGGGTCTCCTTCCGCGCGGCAGTGCAGGCTTCAAATCAGGAAGCCTCTGAATAAATTCGCAGACGTTGATTTATTCAGAGCTTTCTTAAATAAATTTAGTATACCACATTTTCGCAAAAAAGACAGTATTCTGTATTTTTCTTTTTGCATCAACCGCGGAACGCTCCGGCGGCGGAACGCTGCGGGACGTCTGTACACAGAACGGCGGGCGGCAATCGATATGATTGCCGCCCGCCGCTTTGCGGGTGGGTTATCCGATGATGCGCCGCGCGCCGATGTAGCGCGTGCTGTAATATGTCTCGTTGAGGGAGTTGACACGCACGCCGGTTGAGGGGGTGGAGGCGTGGACGAAGTTGCCGTTGCCGATGTACATGCCGACGTGGTTGGCGTAGCCGTTATAGCCGAAGAACACCAGATCGCCGACCTGAAGATTCGAGCGGTCGACTGCGGAGCCCTGCTTCATCTGATCGTCCGCGACGCGGTTCATGCTGTAGCCGTACTGCGTCAGGACGTAGTACATCAGGCCGGAGCAGTCGAAGCCGCTGGACGGTGAGGCGCCGCCGTAGACATAGCTGTAAC
>CAKUJN010000001.1 GCA_934661735.1 uncultured Oscillospiraceae bacterium | reverse complement strand
ACCTTCCTTCATGAGTTTCACCTCTCTCATCAGATTTCTGTAAAAAGGCAGACTGCCCTTCCCTTGGTTCAAACGCTCGGATATTGTAGCATATTCTTTTTCGCAATGCAAGCTATTTTTTATGTTTTCTTTTGGAAAACACAATTTTTCTCCGGAAGCGTGGCGTCCTCCGCCGAAAAAAGCGCGTACAGCGCGCCGCAGCGGCGCTCCAGCTCGGCATAGGCGCACGCGGGCGCGCGCTCGCCGGCGTGCAGCAGAAGCTCCGGCGCGTGCGCGTGCATCCCGCGCAGAAGCGCGCGGCCCGCGCCGTCAAACGCCAGCACGCGCACATACGGCACGCTTTTTTTCAGCTCCGCGTCCGTAATGCCCAGATACGCGCACATCAGCATTCTTTGCAGGCGCGTGCGCGGATAGCGCCGCGACACCGACGCGCCGATCACCGCGTCCACTGACGGCTGCGTCTGCGCAGCCGCGTATACCTTGCTCCACAGTCCCTCCGAGCCGAACGGGACGCACTGCCATGCATCGCGCGTCATGCCGCGCAGCCGCGCGAGCATCGCACGCTCGCCGTACCGCATTTCATGCAGTGGCGCGCCGCTGTAGATTTCCGCCGCACGCGCGGGCACATACGCGCGCCAGCCGCCGTCCGGGAGCAGCGCGCGCACCGCCGTGGCCGACGGATTTTCCGCATCCGGCAGCGCATCGTGATAGCCGCCCTCGCGCCGGACGGCCATGGGCCGCAGGCCGCTCCCGCTCTGGTAAATTGCCTTACAGTATTCCACCGCCAGAATATCGTTCGGCGCGCGCAGAAGCGCGCCGCCGCCCGCAAGCGCCTCCAGCGCGCGCTGCCGCGCCGCCGGATAGCTCAGTCCCTGTGATAAATACCCGCGCACAAGCGCATCATATTCCGGCCGGCACATCGCCTCCGCCGCCCGCATGATCGCGCCGCCGTCTCCGGACTCACAGCCGAAGCACAGCGTGTCCACCATGCCGGTCCGGTCGAAAAGCTCCACGCCGCCGCGGGCGAAACCCTCGGCCGAGCGCAGCGAATATGTTGCCGGCAGCTCCAGCACAAGGCTTGCCCCGCACTCGACAGCCGCCGCCGCGCGGACGGAGCGGTCAAAAACGGCCGGCGCGCCGCGCTGGACAAAATTTCCGCTCATCAGACAGACAACGGGCGTATCCGCGCCAAGGCGCGCGCGGATCATGCGAAGCTGCCTTTCGTGCCCCAGATGGAACGGATTGTATTCGCAGATGATCCCCACCGCCGCCATTTTGCGCCCTCTCCTTCAAAAAATTCCGCGGAAGCACTTGTTTCCGTCCGGTTTTTATTGTATCATAACCAATGTATGTATTGTAGCACAGCAGCGCTGAAAAAGAAATTATAAGTTACAGGAGTGAATGCACCATGAACATTCTCGTTATCAACGCCGGCAGCTCCAGCCTGAAGTATCAGCTGATGAATCCGGATACCGGCGACGTCGCCGCCAAGGGCCTTTGCGAGCGCATCGGTCTGGATGGCAGGCTTACCCACAAGGCGCTTACCACCGGCAAGAAATATGAAAAGGAAATCCCGATGCCCACGCACAAGGAGGCCATCGAGGCCGTCATGGCCATTCTGGTCGATCCGGAATATGGTGTGATCAAATCCGTCGATGAAATCGACGCCGTCGGCCACCGCGTTCTGCACGGCGCGGAGAAGTTTGTCGAAAGCTGCATCGTGACCGAGGCCTGCAAGGAAACCATCCGCGAGTGCATCCCGCTCGGCCCGCTGCACAACCCCGCCAACCTCATGGGCATCGAGGCGTGCGAAAAGGCCATGCCCGGCAAGCCGCAGGTCGCCGTGTTTGACACCGCGTTCCACATGACTATGCCGCCCAAGGCCTATCGCTATGCCATCCCCACCAAATACTACACCGAGGATCATCTGCGCCGCTACGGCTTCCACGGCACGTCCCACCGCTTCGTCTCCAAGCGCTGCATCGAGCTGATGGGCGGCGTGGAGAACGCGCACCGCGTCATCGTCTGCCATCTGGGCAACGGCTCGTCGCTGTCCGCGGTCAAGGACGGCAAATGTCAGGATACCTCCATGGGCCTCAGCCCTCTGGCCGGCGTCCCCATGGGCACCCGCGCGGGCGATATCGACACCTGCGTCGCGCAGTTCATCATGAACAAGTACAACATGTCCGCCGATGAGTGCCTGACCATGCTCAACAAGAAGTCCGGCGTTCTGGCGCTGTCCGACGGCGTTTCCTCCGACTTCCGCGATCTGGACGCCGCCGCCGAAAAGGGCAACGAGGCCGCGCAGCTGGCGCTGGACAAGTTCGCCTATGAGGTCAGAAAGTATATCGGCGCCTACGCGGCTGCACTGGGCGGCGTGGACTGCCTGGTCTTTACGGCCGGCGTCGGCGAAAACTCCGCCTCCATGCGCGCATCCATCTGCGACGGTCTGGAATTCCTGGGCGTCAAGCTGGACGCGGAGAAGAACAAGCTCCGCGGCGAGGAAGTCGTCATCTCCACGCCCGACTCCAAGGTCACGGTCTGGGTCATCCCGACCAACGAAGAGCTGATGATCGCGCAGGATACCGCCGCGCTGTGCAGATAATCGCAAGCCGATAACGGGCTGCACCGTCCTTTCCCGCCGGACAGCCCGCACAACGGAAAGAGCATTCATATGAGGCGCACGATTTGACACATCGTCAGATCGTGCGCCTTTTTTCTGCGCAGGCGGCACGTCCGTCCCCCGCGTTCTCAGCCGCATTCTCAAAATCGCCGCGCCGCATGCGGCGTGCGGCATTTCAGAAAATGAGACTGATTCCATAAAGTGAGAATATTCAAAGCCGCGGCGGAAGAGTATGATGAAAAGGAAACAGGTATATTTCGTTTGCAAACACGAAGCGTTTACGACAAAAGGGAGAAGAATCTGAGATGCATGAGAATGACAAGAAGCGGTACCGAGGATATATGTTGCAGAAACTGAGACAGCTGCCGCTGTTCTGGAGCAACCTGCTGCTGATGCTGTGTCTGGTTGTCCTGATGAGCGCCGTTCTGATTCTGAGCAACCATTTATACGAGCAGTCGCTCGCGGACAGCTATCAGAATTACACGCAGTCCATGCTGGAATACAACAGCGAGGCGCTGTCGCGCGAGCTGTACATGACTTACGCAATTCCATCGGCAATGGAGGGTACCATCAGCTACAACTATATCCGCACGGTCAGCGGCGACCGCCTGCCGCAGAAGTATGCCACGCTTCTCCCCTTTATCAGCCAGTCTCTGCGCAATCAGCAGTTTCTTTTGCAGGGCAACGAGGAATGCCTGATCTATCTGCACGGCTCAAACGCCATCTGCACCAGATATTACAGCTTTCTGACCGCCGAGGACTGCTTCGACGAATATCTCTCCTTTGCCCAGACGACGCCGGAGGAAATCATGACGTCCCTGCGCGGTACAAATGTCGTGCGTCTGCTTCCGGCGCAGGAGGTACAGATCAACGGCGGCGCACCAAGCCGTCAGATGGCGCTGGTCATCCGGCCGATCGGCGCACGGATCAGCGTCATGACGCTGTATTCGGAAAACACGATTCTTGAGCGTCTGGGCATTTTCCATCTGCCGGAAAACACCTATGTCCGCATCTGTGCAAACGACGGCAGCATATTGGATGAATATCCGCATGCGTTTGCGTCCGAGCCGGAGGACTGCCTGCGCATTCTGACGTCGCTGCCGCATCTGCGCGCAAACGTGACCATCTGGATTCCGCGCTCCTACATTCTGGGCCAGACCAGCCTTGCGCGGCACACCGGCTGGCTGATGCTGGCGCTGATGACAAGCCTTGCCTTTATTCTCTGCGTCGTTTTCTCCAACGCGCTTTCGCGTCCGATCCGCCAGCTGTTCCTGAACCATACACGCACAGAGATACCGGATGAGAGCCTGCACGGCACGCACGGCGTGAACGAGGTGCTCGCGCTGGCCGATATTCTGAAAAACTCGGAGGACCGGATTGACGCGCTTCAAAAAGGTCTTTTGTCGCATCTGTTTGTCCGCGTCAGCAACGGCAGCGTTCTGTCCGAGGAGGACGAGGCCATGCTGGAATCCGGTCTGGAAAAGATTCTCCCGCCGTGGCGGATTGCGGTGCTGCACGTCCAGAGTGCCGAAGAGCTGCTTCTGCTGTCGCAGCAGCTCCCTGCCGATGCCGAGCCGCCCTGCTACGCGGCGGTTCTGAATATGAAGGAGATCGGCGTGCTCATTACGGACACGCCCGAGCAGATGGAGCGCATTCGTCAGCTGTGCCGCACATTTCCGGCAGCCGCCTGCGGCGTCAGCGCGCCGTTTTCCGCAATGCAGAAGATGCACGAGGCGGTTCGCCAGTCGCGTATCTGCATTCCGCCCACGGGCGGCTTTGCACTCTTCTCCGGCGCCGACGTCGCAGACCCGCTGACATGGATGCAGCATGAGCGGCTTTACCAGAGCATTGTGGACATGCAGGAGCAGACGTGCATCGCGCTTATCCGCTCTATTGACAAGGGCCCGCAGCGCCATCATGCCAGCGAGCTTTTCTACACCGTGCGCTTCATTCTGCGCAGCGCCGCGGCGGAAATGGATATTCCGCTGCCGGAGGCGGTGGAGCTGGAATATAAGATGTCCATGCTGCCGCGCGAAAATCTGGAGCGGCTGGAGCGGCTGGCCGGAGTGCTGTTCGGCCGCATCCGCCAGCGTGAGCAGAGCCGGCGCAGCAGCGAACGCGGCCGCGTGCTGGCATGGCTGGATGAAAACTTCGCCGACTGCAATCTGACGACGGCCATGGTCGCCGAGCAGTTCCAGATGTCGGAAAAGAGCGTCTATAACATTGTCAAGCAGGTCACAGGCCAGAGCGTGCAGGAATATATTCTCACGCTGCGGATGCAGCAGGTTTCGCATCTGCTGCGCAGCACGCAGGACGGCATTCTTGAGATCGCACAGCGCTGCGGCTATCCCTCGGCAAGCACCTTCTACCGCGTTTTCAAAAAATACTACGGCGTTACGCCGCTTCAGTACCGTGAAAATGCAATTCACGGTCCGGATATGCAAAATGCACAAAATGAGAGTTCTGATTTCGAGGATAATATATGATTTTTCCGATTGCGGGAGTCAAAATCCGAGAACTGAGAATTGCGAAATGCGCAAACAGCCCTCTATACTGAAAACACAGGCAGGCGGTCGGGCCCACCGCCAACTGCAAATCTGAATTGAAAAGAAGGGACGATTTTATGAAAAAACTGCTTGCATTCTTGCTCTGCATCGTGATGCTTGCCGGCTGTCTGACCGCGTGCGCCAAGCCCGCTGAGACGCCTGATGAACCTGCCCCCGCCGAAACACCCACGGAAAACCCCTCCACGGAAATTACAGCTCCCGCCGAACCCGCCGCCGACGGCGACGAGTCCTGGCTTCCCCTGGTCAAGGAGGGCGAAGAGCCGGTTACTCTGACCATCGGTCTTTTACAGAACCCGAACGTGGAAAACTATGAAACCAACGCCTTTACCCAGTATATTGAGGAAAACACCGGCATCCAGCTGGAGTTCGTCTACTTCTCCAAAGATATCGACGAGGCCATGACGCAGCTGTCTCTGATGGTATCCGGCGGCGAAACGCTCCCCGACATTCTCTGGAGCTTCCGCGGCATTGATCAGGGCGTCGTCCATGAATATGGCGAGGAAGGCTACTTCCTTGACATGACCAGCTATTTCAACGACTACGGTCACTATTTCTGGGAGAGCTACAACACCATCCCCGAGGTCGACCAGAACCGCATGTTTGTCGAGGGCACCGACCCCAGCAACGGCGCGTTCTACGGCTTCCCGCACTACATTGAGTTCAACCTTGACGACTATCTGTGGATGGGCGGCATCAATCAGGTCTGGCTGGACAAGCTTGGTCTCTCCATGCCGACAACCGTCGACGAGCTGTACACCGTCCTCAAGGCGTTCAAGGAGCAGGATCCGAACGGCAACGGCATTGCCGATGAGATCCCCATGGTCGGCCGTTCCGGCGGCTGGCGCTCGGACATCAGCGACTGGATTGTAAACGCCTTTGTCTACTGCGATCCCGAGTACATGTTCAACTCCACCGACGGCCAGCTCTGGGCTCCGTTTGCCTCCGACGAATACCGCCAGGCGATGATCTATCTGAACAAACTCTGCTCCGAGGGCCTCATCTCCACCATCAACTGGACGGCCAGCACCTGGGCCGAGCTGCTTCCCCTTGTCACTCCGTCCGACGGCACGGCGATCACCGGCGTCTTTGGCGGCCATCCGCTGCTGGTCTGCGAAACCGGCAACGAGCTGATGTACGACTACGCTCCCATCTCCCCGCTGAAGGATGCAACCGGAAGCGGCCGCGGCGGCTATTCCGCGCCCAAGGCCTCGTTCCTTGTCTATAACTCCTTCATCACCTCCGACTGTGAGAATCCCGAGCTTGCGTTCAAGCTTCTGGACTTCCTGTGCGCCGACGACAGCGTCTACGCCATGCGCTATGGCAAGGAGGGCGTCGACTGGGAGCGCCGCGAGGGCACAAACGTCTTTGGCGTCGATTCCGTCATCTACGTTCTCAATGCCTCCGCGTTCAGTGAGCTGGGCAACCAGACCTGGTGCTGGAACGGCTCCACGCTGGCCACGCACCACAACTACGTGCAGATTCTGGAGGACGACGGCTCGTTCGCCACTCGCTGCGATCTGCTGACCAAGGCCATGTACGACGCCAACCGTGCGGTCGGCACGCCCGACGAGCTGGTATACAATCTGGTCTACACCTCCGAGGAAATGGAAGTCGTCTCCGACGTCAAGAAGCTTCTTCAGGACTATATCAAGCAGACGCGTGCGGAGTTCGCCTCCGGCGTTCTGGACCCCAGCAGCGACGCCGACTGGGAAGGCTATCTCAACAGCCTTGAAAATCAGGGTCTGAGCCGTCTGCTGGACGTCTCTCAGGCAGCCTATACCCGCATGAACAGCAAATAAGTTTCTTTCAGGCACCGGAGGCGGCTTCGGCCGCCTCCGCTCTGCCAGAGCACACCTGCACTCTGTGAATGGGAAAGGAAACCGGTAATGGAAAAAACGAAAACCAAGCCTCTGTCCACGCGCCGGCCCCGCCGCTCCGGCTATACGCTGCACGAGCGCGCGACACTGCTCCGGCGTGACCGGCAGCTGTATCTGCTGATTCTGCTGCCGCTGATCTATATCCTGATTTTCTACTACTGGCCGATGTACGGCGTGCAGATCGCATTCCGCAACTACCGTCCGCGCGACGGCATTCTGGGCAGCGAATGGGTCGGCCTGAAGTGGTTCAAAAAATTTCTGACCAACTATAATTTCAAGCAGGTTTTCAGCAACACGCTGCTCCTGTCGCTTTACAGCATCATCGTCGGCTTCCCTCTGCCGATCATTCTGGCGCTGCTGCTCAACACGGTCCGCAACGAGCGCTTCAAAAAATTCACACAGACCATCACCTATATTCCGCACTTTATCTCCGTGGTCGTTCTGGTTGCAATTATCAACCAGGTTTTCAGTCCGACCTGCGGACTGTACGCCTCGCTGTACCATCTGTTCGGCGGCGAGGGCTATCCCTATGATTTCCGCGGCATGGCGTCCTCGTTCCGCCACCTGTACGTCTGGTCCGAGGTCTGGCAGGAGCTTGGCTGGAACACGATCATCTACATTGCCGCGCTCGGCTCCGTCTCGCCTGAGCTGCACGAGGCGGCGAAAATTGACGGCGCCACGCGCTGGCAGCGCGTTCTGCACGTCGATCTGCCCGCCATTCTGCCCACTGCCTGCATCATGCTGATTCTGCGCTGCGGCTCGGTCATGACAATCGGCTTTGAAAAGGCGTATCTGATGCAGGGAAATCTGAATCTGACTACTGCCGAGGTCATTTCCACCTATGTCTACAAGGTCGGCCTTGGTTCCTCCTCCGACTTCTCCTACGGTACGGCAGTCGGACTGTTTAACTCCGTTATCAACTGCACGATGCTGATTCTGGTCAATCTGTTCTCAAAGAAGGCCACCGATAATGAGGTCTCGCTGTTCTAAAACTATGAAAGGTGGTGGCGCAGCCCATGAAGCAGGCAGCCCAAGCGCACCCGAACAATAAAATCGCACTCTGCCGATCCGACCGCATCATGCGCGACGTCGTCGTGGCCGTCATGGTGCTTCTGGTCGTGGTCATTCTGTACCCACTGATTTATATCGTGTCCAGCTCGTTCTCCTCGGGCCAGGCCGTTACCAGCGGCAAGGTCATTCTCTGGCCGGTGGATTTCTCGCTGAACGGCTATAAGCTGGTCTTTTCCTATCCCGCCGTCTGGACAGGCTATCTGAATACAATCGTCTATACCTTTGTCGCGACTGTCATCAATATGGTTCTGACAACGCTGGCGGCATACCCGCTCTCGCGCAAGAACTTTTACGGGCGCAACTTCTTTATGACGCTGTTCCTGATTCCCATGTTCTTTTCCGGCGGTCTGATTCCAAACTATATTCTGATGACGCGGCTGCATCTGACCAACACGCGATGGTCCGTGATTCTCTCCGGCGCGGTCAGTATCTACAATCTGATTATCATGCGCACGTTTTTCCAGACCAGCATTCCGAACGAAATGCTGGAGGCCGCAAAAATCGACGGCATCACGGATATCGGCTATCTGTTCAGAATCGTCATTCCGCTCTCCAAGGCAATTTTCGCCGTCATCGCACTGTATTACGCGGTGGCGCACTGGAATTCCTATTTTGACGCGCTGATTTATCTGCGCGACCGCACGCTTTTCCCGCTTCAGCTGGTCCTGCGCGATATCATGAACGCCGTGCGCGTCGACCTGACGCAGGTCCGCGACGCAACCGTTCTGGCAAAGCTGATCGGCGCGGCAGACGTCATGAAATTCGCGCTGATCGTCATTTCCACCGTTCCGATTCTCACCGCATATCCGTTCGTACAGAAGTTCTTCCAGAAGGGCGTGATGATCGGCTCCGTCAAGGGCTGAGACGTACAGAAAAGGAGAAAAAAAGATGCAATCCAACATGATCTGGGCATATCTGATTCATCTGAGCAGCAACATGTGGGGCGATCCGGATTCCAATGAAAAATACTCCCGCTATCACAGCCATCTCATCACCAGCGACAGCATCTGGCAGCAGGTCACATCGTTTCTGCCCAGCCGTGGCATCAATACGCTGGTAATCGATCTGGGCGATGCGGTGCAGTATGAGTCCCACCCCGAAATCGCCGTAAAGGGCGCGTGGAGCAAGCAGCGTCTGCATGACGAGCTGGCGCGCATCCGCGCACTGGGCATGACGCCGATTCCAAAGCTCAACTTCTCGGCCGGTCACGACGCATGGCTTGGAAAGTACTCGCGCATGGTCGCCACGCCGGAATATTATCAGGTCTGTAAGGATCTGATCGCGGAAACCGTCGAGCTGTTCGACCATCCGTCGCTGTTCCACCTTGGCATGGATGAGGAGGACTATGCGAACCAGCGCAAATACCGCCTCTGCGTCATCCGCAACGACACGCTCTGGTGGCAGGACGCGCACTATTTCTTCGACCTGTGCGAAAAGGCCGGTGCACGGCCATGGGTCTGGGCCGACCGCTATTGGAGCTTTCCCGAGGATTATCTGGCGCATATGCCCACATCCGTGCTGCAATCCAACTGGTTCTACTGGCCGATCACGCGAAGGCCGGACGGCAGCTATGAAAAAATCGGCATGGCCGCATATGAAGCGCTTGACCGCGCGGGCTATGATCAGGTCCTGACCAGCTCCACATGGAACTTCGCGCACAATTCTCTGGAGACCATGCAGCTTGGCCGCGATACGCTCAGCGCCGCGCGCGTCAAGGGCTATATGACCGCGCCGTGGGTATTTACCACAGAGGAGGAGCAGTATGCGCTTCTGAATGACGCACAGCGCTTCTGGTACGCCAGAAAACAGGTTTATCCCGAAACTCTCTAACCGAAAAGGAGACGATTATGAACTGGAACATCCAATCTGACGCCGCTTCGCCGGTTCTGCGCTTTGCGGCGGAGGAATTTGAGCGCCTGATGGGCCGTATGGACGCGGCCTGCGGCGGTACGCTGACCCTGCGTGTGGGCGGCGGCGCACCCGCCGTTCAGAATCCTCAGCTGGACGACGGCTATACCATCTGCGCGGATAAGGGGCGCATCAGCATCGACGGCTGCAACGAGCGCAGCGTTCTGATGGGCGTCTACCGTCTGTTCCGCGAGGCAGGCTGCGCCTTTGTCCGGCCAGGCCGCGACGGCGAGTATGTCCCTGCGCGCGACATGCGCGGCTTCACGCTCAATCTGACCGACACCCCCGCCTACCGCAACCGCGGCGTATGCATTGAGGGCGCGGACACCTATGAAAACGTCGCGGAAATGATCGATTTTCTCCCGAAGCTCGGCTTCAACGCGTTTTTTACACAGTTTTTCCGCCCGTATGATTTCTTTGACCGCTGGTACAATCACACCTCGAATCCGGAACTGACGCCCACGCGTCTTTCACCGGAAACCATCGACGCATTCTGCGCCGACTACAATCAGGAAATTCTTCGCCGCGGCCTGCTGCACCACAGCGTCGGACACGGCTGGACCGCGGCATGTCTGGGACTGGACGCGAACGGCTGGTACACGGTGCCCGACAGTAGCGTCCCGCCCGAGCGCAGGAATCTGATCGCGCAGATCAACGGCGAACGCCATCTGTTTGAAAAGCACGGAAAAATCGGCTGCGGCGTCGCAATCGACACGAATCTGTGTTACTCCGATCCCGCCGCCTCGCAGGCCATGGTTGACGCCATCACAGACTATTGCCTTGCGCATCCGGAAAAGGACTACGTCCATATCTGGCTGGCGGACGCCCGCAACAATCAGTGCGAGTGCGAGCATTGCCGCGATGAGCTTCCGGCAGATCTCTACATCGAGATTCTCAATCGCGTGGACGCACGGCTGACCGCCGCAGGCTGCCCGACAAGGCTTGTATTCCTGCTGTATCTGGAGCTGCTCTGGCCGCCGAAGCACGCGCGCTTCGCCAATCCCGACCGCTTTACGCTGATGTTTGCGCCGATCACACGCACCTACAGCCAGTGCTACGGCACAACGGCAGTCGGACATATGGCGCCGTTCACGCGCAACCAGATTCAGCTTCCGCGCTCGGTGGAGGACACGCTGGCCTATCTGCGCGCCTGGCAGGAAATCTTCTCCGGCGACAGCTTCGTCTACGACTATCACTACGTCTGGGATCAATACCATGATCTTGGCGGCGTTCAGCTGGCGTCCGTGCTGGCGCAGGACATTGAAAACTACCGCCGTATCGGACTCAACGGCCTGATGAGCTGTCAGGCCATGCGCTGCCACCTGCCGACTGGTCTTGGTCAGTGCGTCATGGGCGACGCGCTCTGGCGCGGAAAGCTCGATTTTGAGGTCTACAAGCACGAATACTTCATGGATGCTTTCGGCCCCGACGGCGCGCTTGCTCAATCGTTCTGTGAGCAGCTTTCCCTGCTTGGCCAGCCGGAATACTGCCGGAACGAGCGTCCGGCAGTCGATCCCGAGGCTGCGGCAAAATTCTCGGAAATTCCCAACCTGATTGAACGGACCCTCCCGCTGCTCCGCGCCCACGCGGACGACCCCGAAAGCGTCCATGCCGACAGCTGGTTCTACCTGGCCGAGTACTGCGCCATTCTCCGGCCGCTGGCACAGACGCTGCACGCACGCGCGGCGGGTGATACCGAAAAAATGTGGGCCTGCTGGCAAACAACCAAACACATGGTGCAGACGCATGAGCGGCGTTTGCAGCCGGTTTTTGAAGCGTTCTTCTGCCTTCAAACCCTCGAGCGCATGCTCGGCAGTCAGCTGCTGATGTCCTGAGCACTTTACAGGAAAAGCCGGAACCGGACGCTGCACCGCAGCGTCCGGTTCTAATTTTGTTTCCGCAGCCGCATCCTCTGAAATCAGCAGCGGAAGCATTTCTTCCTCTGCCGAAAGATATATTTCCTCGCATTCCTGCTGCGCCTCTGTCAGCATTTCAATTGCTTTTGTGGTCGCGCGGAACAGCCGCAGATACATTTCGCGATAATCTGCCATGTTTATCACCCTATTTCTTTTACTATCATTTGATGGTAAAATAAGCACTATCAAACGATAGTAGTCTATGATGTTCTCAGGTGATGAACATGAATTATCCACAGCTCCGCGACATGCGTGAGGATCACGACCTGACGCAAAAAGAGGTCGCCGCCGCGCTTGGCATTGACCAGCGTGTCTACAGCAACTATGAAACCGGCAATCGCGAAATACCGGTGCATCATCTGCTGGCGCTTGCCGAGCTTTACCGCACCTCCACCGACTATCTGCTTGGCAGAACGTCCTGTTCCAGACCCTATCCGAAAAAATAGCGTTTTATCCGGCCTCCGGCCGGATTTTTGCTGACAACAGGGCAGAAATGCGCTATACTGGACGCAGAAATTCAGGGCGGCCCGCACTGCGCCGTCCCTACAGGAGGAACTGCACAATGAATCTGATTGACCGTTTTTTGAAGCTGGTCTCATTTGAAACAACCTCGGATGAATCGTCCGAAAGCTGCCCGTCCACGCCGAGCCAGAAGCTGCTCGGCGTGGAGCTGGTGCGTCAGATGCAGGAAATGGGCATCGCGGACGCGCACATGGACGAGCACGGCTATGTCTACGGCACCGTCCCGTCCAACACGGAAAAGCAGGTGCCGGTACTTGGCCTGATTGCCCACATGGACACCTCGCCCGACGCCTCCGGCAGGGATATCAGGGCCCGCATCACCGAGCCGTATGCCGGCGGCGACGTGCTTCTGAACGCGGAAAAGGACATCCGCCTCTCCCCCGCCGACTTCCCGTCCCTGAACCGCAACACCGGCAAGCGCCTGATCGTCACAGACGGCACAACGCTTCTCGGCGCGGACGACAAGGCCGGCGCGGCGGAAATTCTGGACGCGGCGCAGACGCTTCTGGCCTCCGGCCGCCCGCACGGAACGGTGCGCATCGGCTTTACGCCCGACGAGGAAATCGGCCGCGGCGCAGACCGCTTCGACATCAAAGGCTTTGGCGCGGACTATGCCTATACCGTCGACGGCGGCACGCTGGGCGAGCTGGAATATGAAAACTTCAACGCCGCCTCCGCCGTTCTGACCTTCCACGGCCGCAGCGTCCATCCCGGCGACGCAAAGGATAAAATGAAAAGCGCCATGCTGATGGCCATGGACTTCAACGCTCTCCTGCCCGCGCAGGAAACACCCGCGCACACCGAGGGCTATGAGGGCTTCTATCATCTGACCGATATGTCCGGCAGCGTGGAGCAGGCACAGCTGAAATACATCATCCGCGACCACGACCGCGCAAAATTTGAGCGCCGCAAGCAGGTCATGCAGGAGACCGCGCAGAAAATCTGCGAAGCGTACGGCTCCGGCGCCGTAACGCTCACCCTGCGCGACAGCTATTACAATATGAAAGAGCAGCTGAAGGACTGCATGTTCCTGATCGAGGACGCGAAAACGGCCATGCGTGAAATCGGCGTCGAGCCGCACGTCGTCCCCATCCGCGGCGGCACTGACGGCGCGCGCCTTTCGTATGAGGGTCTCCCCTGCCCGAATCTCTGCACCGGCGGCGAAAATTACCACGGCCGGTTTGAGTATATTCCGGTCGAGGACATGGAAAAGTGCGCGGAGCTGCTGACGCATATCGTCTGGAATCTGGCGCAGAAGTAAATTGTAGATATGGAAAACCGCCCAGCGCGCCGATGGCGCGGCGGGCGGTTTTTTTGTCCGGTTGGCACCGGAGAGGCCTCCGGCAGCCCATTTTGCTCCGCACCCTGTAGGGGCGGACGACTCTGTCTGCCCCTGCAAGCACAGCAAAAACGCCGCCCTGTGGGCGGCATTTTCATACGCTATGCGCTCCAAAGCGCCTCGTCTGTTGTGGACACGGCGATTGCGCCCGCGTCCAGCGCGGCCAGCACGTCCCGTTTCTGCGACAGCAGACCGCCGGCGATGACCGGCGTTGCGGTCATGCCGCAGATGCGGCGAAGCACGTCCGGCATGACGCCGGGCAGAATCTCCAGCACATCCGGCTCGACAACCGCGCGGTCGCGCCGGATGTTTTCCAGCGCCATCGAGTCGATCACAAACACGCGCAGCACCGTAAAAAGCCCCAGTTCCTTTGCCCGCCGGATCAGCGGCGGCCGCGTGGAGATGATCCCGTCGGCCTGCGTCGTGCGCGCGATAAAATCCACAGCGATTTCGCGGGCGCTGAGCCCGCCAATCAGGTCGATGTGTACAATCACATGCTTTCCGCCCCGCTTTGTCCGCGCGGTCAGCTCCGCAACGTTCAGGATGTCGCCGAACAGCAGAAAAACGGTTTCGCATTCCGAGCGCAGCGCGGTATCCAGCTGCGCTTCGTTTTTGACGGCAGCAATCACGGGACATGCGGACAGATCGGGCATGGACATGGGAGCGCTCCTTTCAGACGGTACGGTCAGATGGACTTGCAGGTAATGATATCGACATCCGTGCCGAAAATATGCGGCACGATGACGTCTCCGGCGTGAACCGGCGCATGGACGCACACGCCGTCCAGCAGCGCCATCACGTCGAACACGCGGCCCTTATCCACGGCGGCGCTGGTCTTGACGGGCAGGCGGCGCACGCCGCAGCCCTCGACACGGACGGTCGACGTGACCATGCGCACCGGATGCAGAAGCTCGGCCTTTCCATATTCGGCGCCGCGCTCGCATTTATTGCCGGTTACATTATAACCGTTTTCCTCGTCCACTTTCAAGTGGCAGCCGTTCGGACAGACAATACAGATCAGCTCTTTCATTTTGCCGCCTCCTCACAGGAAATGGTAAGCGTATCGTCCTTTGCACGCTCCAGCAGCACCCGCGGCAGCGTGATATGCTCCATCTCGCCCGGGGCCATGTGCTGCCGGTTGAATTTCGCGACAATTTCGCCGCCCGATGTGACAAGGATGCGGCTGTCGGAAAAGCTGCGGTTGACACGGAACGAAACCTCCGTTTTTTCGCCCATGGCGTTCAGGCGGATGCGCTGCGGCACGGTATAGGTCACGCAGCTGCCGCAGGCCGTGGCAAGGGTGCGGCCCTGCGCCGCATCGCCGCGCAGAACGTATTCCGCCGCGCCGCGGCCGGCCTTTTCGGCCTCGGCTGTGACAAAATCGACCAGATCGTGCACATGCACCACATTGCCGCAGGCGAAAATGCCGGAGACGGCAGTCTGCATGTTTTCATACACGGCGGGGCCGTTCGTGCGGCGGTCGATCTCGATGCCGGCCTTGCGCGTCAGCTCGTTTTCGGGGATCAGACCGACCGACAGCAGAAGCGTGTCGCATTCAAACACGCGCTCGGTTCCGGCGACGGGGCGGCGGTCGGGACCAACCTGTGAGACGACGACGCGCTCAAGCCGGTCTTTGCCCTGAATATCGGTGATGGTGTGGCTGAGATACAGCGGAATGTCAAAATCGTGCAGGCACTGCACAATGTTCCGGTTGAGGCCCGAGGAATAGGGCATCAGCTCGACGCAGGCCAGCACCTTCGCGCCCTCCAGCGTCATGCGCCGCGCCATGATCAGGCCGATGTCGCCCGATCCGAGGATGACGATCCGGCGGCCGACCATATAGCCCTCAATGTTCACATAGCGCTGTGCCGCGCCCGCGGTAAAGATGCCGGAGCAGCGCGTGCCGGGGATGGAGATTGCGCCGCGCGTGCGCTCGCGGCAGCCCATGGCCAGAATGACGGCCTGCGCGCCGATCTGCTGATAGCCGTCGGTCGTGTTGACGCAGTGAATGACGCGCTCGGGCGAAACGTCCAGCACCATCGTGTCAGACAGGACGCGCACCGACGTCTTTTTCAGCAGCTCGATAAACCGTCCGGCGTATTCCGGACCGGTCAGTTCCTCCTTGAAGTGGTGCAGGCCGAATCCGTTGTGGATGCACTGGTTGAGAATGCCGCCGAGCTCGCGGTCCCGCTCCAGAATCAGAATATCGCGCAGTCCGGCGTCATACGCGGCGCATGCGGCCGCAAGTCCGGCGGGGCCGCCGCCGATGATGGCAAGCTGACAGGTTTTCATTTCCGCGCGCCTCCCTTCGTTTCGCCGGTCAGAATATACGTTCCGGCCTGATCCATTTCAATCGCATCCATCGTCACGCCAAGCTCCCGCGCCAGAATCTCCTGTACGCGCGGGCCGCAGAAGCCGCCCTGACAGCGGCCCATGCCCGCGCCGACGCGGCGCTTGACGCCGTTGATGGTGGTGGGCGGGACGGGCGAGTGAATCGCGGCGACAATTTCACCCTCGGTTATGGTTTCACAGCGGCAGATCACGCGGCCGTAGAGCGGATTTTCGCGGATGAGCGCGTTTTTCTCCTCGGGAGAAAGCTCGTTAAAGCGGATACGGCGGCGCGTGTCGACATAGTGTTCTCTCTCTCGCAGCTCCATTTTACCGGACAGCCACCTGACCGCATCCTGCGCGATGGCCGGTGCGGAGGAAAGCCCGGGGCTTTTGATGCCGGCCAGCTCGTACAGATTCGGGACGCTCCGGCTTTCGCCGATGAGGAAATCGTCCTCCGCGTGATTGGCGCGGATGCCGGCAAAATTGCGGATGTTGTCGCGGAACACGATCGACGGCACGGATTTCATCGCCATCTTCCGCACGAAGGCCAGTCCGGCGGCGGTGTTGGCGGTGTTGTCCGGATCGGATACGTTCTCGGCGTTCGGGCCGACAATCAGATTGCCGTGGACGGTGGGCGCGACCAGCACGCCCTTGCCGTTTTTGTTCGGACACCGGAAAATGACCGAATGCACGCGCGTGCCCTCGGACTTGTCCAGCAGGAAATACTCGCCGCGGTTCGGCTGGATTCGGAAGTCGTCCGCACCCAGCATGGCGGCGATCTGCTCACAATGGACACCCGCGGCGTTCAGAACGTATTTCGCACGGAACTTCCCCTTTGACGTGACGGCGGCAAAAGCGCCGTCATGCCGCTCCAGCGCCGTGACAGGTGCGTTGAGATGCAGCTCCGTCCCGTTGCGGACCGCCGTTTCAATCAGCGCCAGCGTCAGCTCCCACGGGGAGATGATGCCGGCCGTCGGCGCCCACAGCGAGCCGCAGACGCTTTCGGACAGGCTCGGCTCCATGGCGCGCGCCTCGTCGCCGGTCAGCAGGCGCAGCTCGGGCACGCCGTTTGCCGTGCCGCGGCTGTAAAGCGTGCGCAGCATTTCCATATCCTCCGGCGTAAACGCCAGAACGTGGCTCCCCACGCGGCGGAACGGCACGTCCAGCCTTTCGCACAGCCCGCCCATCAGGCGGCTGCCCTCCACGTTCAGGCGCGCCATCTGCGTGCCGGGGTGCGGGTCATAGCCCGCGTGGACAATGGCGGAATTGGCCTTGGTTGTGCCGTTTGCCACGTCGCTGCTTTTTTCCAGCACGCAGACCGACAGGTCGTACCGCGACAGGGCGTGCGCGCAGGCCGCGCCGATTACGCCGCAGCCGATGATGATGACATCGTACATAAAATCACTCCATACAAAAAATGAGCGCAGCAAAACAGCAGGCGCTGTTTGCTACACTCAAAATCTCAACAAAAAATGCCTTGTATTCAGTATATGCCAACGCGCGCCGGATTGCAAGAGGAAAAAACGCCGTCAGCGGCGGAATCGCGCGAAAAAAGCGGGAAAAATTCGCGAAAAATGGCGGGATTTTTTCAAAAAATCGCGGGATTTTGCGAAAAAACACGCGAAAAAGCATGAAAAATTTGCGGGAGCCGGACGGCTCCCGCAAATATGTATGAAATCAGAACAGATTCTTCTCCGTTTCCTTGCTGAAGAAGTGCATCAGCTCGGGACGGAAGCTGTACTTGACAGCCTTGTGGCCGCCATGGACCGTGGCGATGTCGATATCGGTGGTGGGAACCACGATGACGACGTCCTTGCCGTTGGAGTTGACATGCAGATGCAGCTCGGAGCCCATCAGCTCGGAGACATCGACGGTGGCGTCGATGCCCTCCTGCGACAGGTGGACGTGAACCGGACGAACGCCGACCGTGATTTCGGTGGGAACGCTGTCCATGCTCTTGAGCGCGGCCTGCTTGTCCTCGGGCAGCTCAAAGTCGTGGCCCTGAACGGTGGCGACGTACTTGTCGCCCTTCTTCGTAAGGGTGGCGTCGAAGAAGTTCATCTGCGGCGTGCCGATGAAGCCGGCAACGAACAGATTTGCCGGATGGTTGAAAACCTCCTGCGGGGTGCCGATCTGCTGGATAAAGCCGTCGCGCATGATGACGATGCGGTCGCCCAGCGTCATGGCCTCGACCTGATCGTGGGTGACGTAGACAAACGTGGTGTCGATCTTCTCACGCAGCTTGATGATCTCCGCACGCATCTGGTTGCGGAGCTTCGCGTCCAGGTTGGACAGCGGCTCGTCCATCAGGAACACCTTGGGGTTGCGGACGATGGCGCGGCCGATGGCGACACGCTGTCTCTGACCGCCGGACAGAGCCTTGGGCTTGCGGTTGAGGTACTGGGTGATATCCAGAATCTCGGCGGCTTCCCTGACCTTGCGGTCGATTTCGGCCTTCGGCGTCTTTTTCAGCTTCAGCGAGAAAGCCATGTTATCATAAACGGTCATATGCGGATACAGAGCGTAGTTCTGGAAAACCATCGCGATATCGCGGTCCTTGGGCGCGACGTCGTTCATCAGCTTGTCGCCGATGTACAGCTCGCCCTCGGTGATTTCCTCAAGGCCTGCGATCATGCGCAGCGTTGTGGACTTGCCGCAGCCGGACGGACCGACCAGAACGATGAATTCCTTGTCGGCGATGTCCAGATTGAACTCCTGAACCGCAACGACGCCCTTGTCCGTAATCTGGAGATTGGCCTTTTCCTTCTGCGGCTCATCGTCGGCCTTTTTCTTCTTCTTTTTCTTCTCTTCTCCGCTGACGAAGGGATAAATCTTCTTTACATTGACTAAACGTACTTCTGCCATAATTGACTGACTCTGACAGCGCTGCATCCGCAATGCGCTCTCTCACAGCCGTCGGGCAAGACGGCTGCATTACGGCATGTCTCCACAATGCCGCACCGCAAGTCCTGCGGAAATGGTATAACCTCCTTTTTTGTATCACGGTGCGGCCATAAAAGTGGATTGGACGCATCGTGACCGATTACAGATATTATAGCAGATGTTGTCAGACTTTAGCACTGTAAGATCAGACAAAAATGCGGTGCGGCACTTGGCGGATGTGCCGAAAATGCCGGAGAATTTGCTTTTTCCGCCAAAGCTGATAGAATAAGAGGCACACAGGCCGCCGCAGAGGAGGACAGATTATGAAGAACACGACGCTTTGCTATCTGGAGCGGGACGGGCAATATCTGATGCTGCACCGCGTCAAAAAGGAGAACGACGAAAACCGCGACAAGTGGATCGGCATCGGCGGAAAATTTGAGGACAGGGAAAGCCCTGAGGACTGCGCGCTGCGCGAGGTGTACGAGGAAACGGGTCTGACGATGCGCGAATGGCGCTATTGCGGGCTGGTGACGTTTGTTTCGGACGTCTGGCCGACGGAATACATGCACCTGTTCCACTGCGAGCGCTTTGACGGCACGCTGCGCGAATGCGACGAGGGCGTACTGGAATGGATTGGAAAGGACGCGGTGCGGAAGCTGCCCGCGTGGGAGGGCGACCGGATTTTTCTGGATCTGATGGAGCAGAGGCGGCCGTTTTTCTCGCTCAAGCTGTGCTATACGGGCGAGCGGCTGTGCGAGGCCGTATTGGACGGGAGGAAGCTGCGATGACGAAACAACCGCTTCTGATCAGCGCGTGCCTGCTGGGCGTGCGCTGCCGCTATGACGGGGAAAGCAGGGCCGTTCAGGCGGCGGAGGCACTGGCAGAGCGGTATCAGCTGATCCCCGTATGCCCCGAACAGCTGGGCGGACTGACAACGCCGCGCCCGCCCGCCGAACGGCGCGCGGAGCGCGTTGTGGCGAAGGACGGCCGCGATGTGACGGAGCAGTACCGGCGCGGCGCGGAGGAAACGCTCCGGCTGGCGCAGCTTTTCGGCTGCGAGGCGGCGGTTCTGAAGGAGCGCAGCCCCAGCTGCGGCGCGGGCGCGATCTATGACGGCACATTCAGCGGGACGCTCTGCGAGGGCTATGGCGTGTGCGCGCAGCTCCTGCTGGAAAACGGCATCGCCGTGTACGGCGAGTCGCAGTCGGACGGGCTTCTGAAATAGAAAAAACGCGGCCGGAGCAATGCTCCGGCCGCATCGGCTGTATTACATTTCCGCGATGTCGCAGATGAAGTCCACACACTTGTCCACGCCGAGCTTGCCGCTGTCGAGGCAGATGTCGTAGTTCTGCGCCTCGCCCCAGTTGCGGTTGGTGTAGTGCTTGTAATAGACCTTGCGCTTGCTGTCCTTCTCCTGAAGGCGCTTTGCAATCGGCTGGTTCGTCTCGCCGTAGCGCTCAAGTACGCGCTTTGCACGGTGCGGGTTGTCCGCATGGATGAAGATGTGCAGGCAGTCGGGACGATCGTGCAGAATGTAATCGGCGCAGCGGCCGACGATGACGCACGGCCCCTTGTCGGCCAGATCGCGGATGACGTTGGTCTGGCAGACGTACAGCTTATCTGAGACGGACATGGTGTCGATCAGGCCCATGGGGTGCGCGGAAACCGCGATATTGAACAGAAAGCTGCTGGTAACGGAGGCGTATTCGCCGATTTCCTCAATGAATTCGTGTGAGAAGCCGCTCTCCTTTGCGACGGCGTCGACCAGCTCCTTGTCATAGTAGGGGATGCCAAGGCGCTCGGCGACAGCTTTGCCGATCGTCCGGCCGCCGCTGCCGAACATACGGCTAATGGTAATGACTTTGTTGGTCATGGGAATGCCCCTCCTTTTTCTGATTGCCTGTATTATACAGCAAACGGCGCGAAAAAACAATAAAAAATGCGTCCGCCGCCGGCGAAAAAACAGGTGCGCGGGCGGGTGAAATATGATACACTGGTGTACAGACAAAGGAGGCTGAAAAAATGACGTTTGAACGCACGGTGCGCGAAATTGACGGCGATTACGCGGTGCTGGTATCGGACTGCGGCGAGGAGAGCCGCACGGCGCTGGCCCTGCTGCCGGACGGGATTCGGGAGGGCATGCGTCTGGTTTTTGAAAATTTCGAATACAGAATCAAGGAATAATCAGAAAAATATGGAGGAAAAACGATGATTCGACATGTGATTATGTGGAAATTCCGCGCGGGCGAGGAGGAGAATATGCACAGATTCCTCGACGGGCTCAAGGCGCTGGACGGTGTGATTCCCGAGATCCGCCGGATGGAAGTCGGCGTCAACGTGCTGGAGAAGAACAACTATGACGCGTGCCTGATTGCCGATTTCGACGATCTGGCAGCGCTGGATCGCTATAAAAAGGACCCGCGGCACGTTGCGGTCTCCACGCTGTGCAAGTCGATCCGTGAGGCGCGGGGCGCGGTGGATTTTGAAATCTGATTCCCGGCTGGCACCGGAGGGCCGGAGCGCGCCGGATGCGCGGAACAGAATGCAGGTGCGGACAGCGCTGTCCGTCCCTTTTTCCGGTATTCACCGGAGGTGCCGAATTTGCGGCGAGACCGCAGCCGTTGCTTCGCAGACCCTCGTCCTCACAAACTCCACATTCCTCGCCCCGCCGCAAGCGGCAGGTCTCGTCCGTTCCGTTGCTCGTCCTCTCCAAATTGCAAACGCTTCGCTGGTTTGCAATTTGGTTCCGTCTGTCTTGCCAGAAAAAGTGGGCAAAAAGAGGCGCTGGAAGCGGATCGGATTGTACCGCGGTGCCACAGAATGAGCCCATGGAAGAGCATTGCGGCCAGCACACGATAAACTGTCTACAAAACTGGACTACAGCGCCGCCTGCGTGGAAACAACGCTCCCATCGGAAGCAGTTGCCACGTAAGGAGATGGCAAAACACGCTGCCGTGGAATACAGAACGCATCTACGCATTCGCCGATGGTGCAGGATATTTTTGTTCCATTGTAAATCTTTGCAGGGGGCGAACGACTCTGTCCGCCCTGTTCGTTTTTTGTAAACGTCTGTAGGGGCCGATGCATGAATGAGATTGGCCGGGTATTCCGGAAATGAGGAGAAACAGAATTATTGCAGTCTGTCCGCAAATGCGTGTAGTACATTTGTCGGAACCATAAGCTATCGGGAAAATAACATTTTTGCGCCCGAATAGGGCGTTGAGGCCGCGGAGCGGCCTAAAATTCGCGCGCGTCAGCGCGCAATATAGCGCGTCTCCAGCGCCTCTTTTTGCCTACTTTTTCTGGCGCAGCAGAAAAAGTAGGCCGCCGGAGGCACGGCTACGGCGCTGCCGCATACAACGGCAATTCCGGTGAATACCGGAAAAGAGGGCCGTTTTACGGCGAAAAAGGCTCCCGCCGGCGGCGGGAGCCTTTTGTGCGCGTATGCTATCGTTCCTCGCGGAAATAGGGCAGGCCCAGAGACTGGGGCGGCTGATCCTCGCGCTTCTTGCGCAGGGAGACCACAATGAGGACAACCAGTGTGACGACGTAGGGCAGCATCTTGTACAGCTCCTTGATCGACATTTCCGTGCCGGTGGGGATGTAGAGGTACAGGATATAGAAGCCGCCGAACAGAATCGAGGCCAGAACGCTGACGTTCGGGCGCCAGATCGTGAAGATGACCAGTGCGATGGCAAGCCAGCCGCGGTCGCCGAACGCATTGTTCGACCATACGCCGGAGGCGTAGTCCATGACGTAGTACAGTCCGCCGAGGCCGGCGATCATGCTGCCGATGCAGGTGGCAAGATACTTGTACTTCGTGATGTTGATGCCGGCGGCGTCCGCCGTGGCGGCGTTTTCACCGACCGCGCGCAGGTACAGGCCGGGGCGCGTATGCTTCAGGAAGTACGAGGAGAACAGCGCGATGAGAATTGCCAGATATGCAAGGAAGCCATAGGACAGGAAAATCTGGCCGAACCAGCCGAGCTTGTCGGCGATGGGGAGGGATTTACTGAAATACAGGCTGGTCGAGGACAGGGCGATGGACGGGACCTCGCTTCCGGTCAGCTTGATCAGCGAGCCGCCGAAGAAGTTGCCGACGCCGACGCCGAAGGTCGTCATGGCAAGGCCGGTGACGTTCTGGTTGGCGCGGAGGGTGACGGTGAGGAAGCAGTAGATCAGGCCCATCAGCAGCGAACCGGCCAGCGAGCAGAGCAGCGGAATGCCGATGGCGAGCCACGCGCTCATTTCGGCAGCGGGGACGGCTTGCTCATAGAAGAACGCGCCGATAACGCCGCAGATACCGCCGACATACATGACGCCGGGGATGCCGAGGTTCAGGTTGCCGGATTTTTCGGTCAGAATTTCACCGGTGCTGCCGTAGAGCAGCGGGATGCCCTGCATGACTGCGCGGGGCAGAAAAGATGCAAAATCAAAAGACACCGCTTACGCCTCCTTTTTGGCCTTGCGCAGGCTGACCTTGTAGTTGAGGAAGAACTCACTGCCGATGATGAAGAACAGGATGATGCCGGTCAGGATATCCGAGAACGAGTGGTTCAGCATAAAGACGCTGGAGATTTCGCTTGCGCCGCGGCTGAGCACGACCAGCAGAAGGCTGGTGAAGATCATGACCAGCGGATTGAATTTTGCGAGCCAGGAGACCATGACCGCCGTAAAGCCGCGGCCGCCGACGATGGTGGTGGTCAGCGTATGGTCGTTGCCGGCCGTCAGCAGCAGGCCCATCAGGCCGCACACCGCGCCGGAGAGCACCATGGTGCGGACGATGACGCGGCTGACCTTGATGCCGGCGTAGCTTGCCGTGCGCTGGCTTTCGCCGACAACGGCGATTTCATAGCCGTGCTTGCTGTAGGTGAGGTAGATGTACATCGCGCCGGTCAGAATTGCGACGACCAGAATGGTCAGCAGATACTGCTTGCCGCCGATGACGGGCAGCCATCCGGCCTCGGTGCTCTGGTTGATGATGCCGATTTTGCCGGCGCCCTTGGGAACCTCCCAGATGATGATGAAGAACGCGGCCAGCTGTGTGGCGATATAGTTCATCATCAGGGTGAACAGCGTTTCGTTGGTGTTCCAGTGCGCCTTGAAGAAGGCGGGCAGGAAGCCCCAGAGGGAGCCTGCCGCAATGGAGGCAACCAGCATGATGACGATCAGCAGGGCGTTCGAAACCTTGCCGCCGAGGCAGATCATGCACGCGGCGGTGGCCAGACAGCCGATCAGGACCTGACCCTCGGCGCCGATGTTCCAGAAGCGCATCTTGAACGCCGGTGTGACAGCCAGGGAGATGCCCAGCAGAACGGCCAGATTCTGGAACGTGACCCACGTTTTGCGCGCGGTGCCGAACGCGCCGTAGAAAATGGTGGAATAGACGCTGATGGGATTCTCGCCGGTGAGCAGCGTTGTGACCAGCGCGCAGACGATCAGCGCCAGCAGAATCGCACCGCCGCGGATCAGCATGGATTTGTACCACGGAAGCGCGTCGCGCTTGGCGATATGGAACAGAGATTGCTTATTCATCTGCGTTGCCTCCTCCCACAAGAGTCATGAGCCGGCCGACCTCGCGCTTGTCGGTGGTACGCGCGTCGACGACGCCGGAGACCTCGCCGCCGCACAGGACGACGATACGGTCGCACAGCTCAAGCAGCACGTCCAGATCCTCGCCGACATAGACCACGGCGACGCCGCGCATCTTCTGCTCGGTCAGCAGGTTGTAGATGGTGTACGATGTATTGATATCCAGGCCGCGGACCGCGTAGGCGGTCATCAGGACGGCCGGAGACTGGGCGATTTCACGTCCGACCAGAACTTTCTGGACGTTGCCGCCGGACATGCGGCGGACGGGGAAGCTGGTGCTGGGCGTGACGACGCCGAGCTCCTCCCAGATGCGGTTTGCCAGCGCCTCGGGGTCCTTGCGGTTGACAAAGGCGCCTCTGCCCTTGCGCCACGAACGGAGCATCATGTTGCCCGTCATGCCCATCGAGCCGACAAGGCCCATGCCCAGACGGTCCTCGGGGACGAACGACATGGAGATGCCGCTCTTGCGGATGTCCATCGGGTCGAGACCGACCAGCTCCTTCGGCCGGTCGCTGTCGGGCGCATGGAATTTGACCGAACCCTCGGCGACGGGATACAGGCCCGCGATGGCCTCCAGCAGCTCGCGCTGGCCGCTGCCGGCGATACCGGCAATGCCGAGCACCTCGCCGGCGTTGATGGTGAACGAAACGTCGGACAGACGCTTGACGCCCAGCTCGTCATAGACGGTCAGGCCGTTAATTTCCAGACGCGGCGTGACGTTGACGGGGTCGGGACGGTCGATGTTCAGCGTGACGGTGTGGCCGACCATCATGTCGGTCAGGGACTGCTGGTCGGCGTCCTTTGTCAGCACGTCGCCGATGTATTCGCCCTTGCGCAGGACGGCGACGCGGTCGGACACGGAAAGGACCTCGTGCAGCTTGTGCGTGATGATGATGAGCGACTTGCCGTCGGCCTTCATGTTGCGCATGATCTGGAACAGCTTGTCGGTTTCCTGCGGTGTGAGGACGGCGGTGGGCTCGTCCAGAATCAGGATATCCGCGCCGCGGTAGAGCACCTTGACGATTTCAACCGTCTGCTTCTGCGAAACGGACATGTCGTAGATCTTCTGGTCGGGGTCGATGTCAAAGCCGTAGCGGTCGCAGATTTCCTTGACCTTTTTGCCGGCGGCGTTGAGGTCGAGGCGGCCAGGCTCGTCCAGACCCAGAACGATATTTTCCGTTGCAGTGAACAGATCGACCAGCTTGAAATGCTGGTGGATCATGCCGATGCCGTGCTCAAAGGCATCCTTCGGCGAGGCGATCGTCACGGGCTTGCCGTGTATGTATATCTGTCCCTCATCGGGGAAGTAGATACCGGAGAGCATATTCATCAGCGTGGTCTTGCCGCTGCCGTTTTCGCCGAGCAGGGACAGGATCTCACCCTCGTGCAGTTCCAGATTGACGGCGTTGTTGGCCGTCACCTTGCCAAACCGCTTTGTAATATTCTCCATTTTGACTGCGCATTCAGCACCCAAGGCGGTCACCCTTTCTTTGCGGGAGGTTTCCCGAGATTATTATTTGTAGCATGCAAACTTATTTTACCATATCCACCGGTCAATGTAAATCATTATTACCAAAAAAATTTTCAGAAGTGCAAAAAATTTTTCATATATTCCACATGGACGGCGTTGTAAAAAGAAAACTGGGCTGCCGTATGGCAGCCCAGTTGCGATGGGCGGATCAATAAGCCTGGTCGAGCAGCGTGATGCCGTCGATGTTCAGCTGGAAGTACGGAGCCGAACGGAACGTGGACTCGGCGAAGTAGCCGTCCACAATCGCCTCGGTATCGGGCGTGTAGTCGGGATCGGTGTCGACGTCAGCCTTGCAGGAGTCAAGCTGCTGGCCGTCCACGGTGAAAGTGGTGACGTCAAAGACATGGCGGGTGCCGTCCTCAAGCTCAGCCTTGACAGCGTCAAGCGCTTCCTGCGTGCCCTCTGCGACGACAGCGTCGTTCAGCTCGGTCAGGACAACGGAGCCGGTGGCCAGCGTGCCGGTCCAGTCGGTGGCGATGGTTTCGCCGTTCATGCAGGCGGAGATGGCGTACTTGTAGTACGGAGCCCAGTCAATGCGGGAAGAAACCAGATAGGTGTTCGGGCCGGCATTGATGGTGGAGCCGTTGTAGGAGACGTTGGGAACGCCGGCGGTCTCGCAGGCGGTCGGAGCGCCGAAGGAGTCGGCGTGCTGGCTGATCAGCTTGCAGCCGTTGGCGATGAGCTTGTTGGCGCCTTCCTTTTCAGCAGTCTCGTCGTACCACGAGCCGGTGAAGGTAACTTCCATGGTGACGGACGGGCATGCTGCGCGTGCGCCCAGGAAGAAGGAGGTGTAGCCGGAGATAACCTCGGCGTAGGTGAACGCGCCGACGTAGCCGATCTTGGCCTCTTCCGCGGTGAATTCGCCGGCCTCGATCATTGCATTGAGCTTCATACCGGCAACGATACCGGCGAGGTAGCGGCCTTCATAGATGGAGGCGAACGCATTGTGGTAGTTGGCCAGACCCTCGGTGTGGGCCTTGGTGCCGGTGGAGTGGCAGAACTCAACCTCGGGGAATTCCTTGGCGGCCTGGATCATGTAGTCCTCATGACCGAAGGAGTCGGCGAAGATGATGTTGCAGCCGGCGTCAGCCAGCTCGGCAGCAGTGTTGTAGCACTCCTGGCCTTCGGGGATGTTCGTCTTGAGAACATACTCAACGCCCAGATCCTCGCAGGCTTCCTTGGCAGCGTTGATGAAGTTCAGGTCATAGGTGGAGTTTTCGTCGTGCAGGGTGATGAAACCGACCTTGAAGCCTTCGGGAACGGCGGCGGGCTCTTCAGCGGCCGGAGTTTCCTCGGCGGGCTTCTCCTCGGCGGGCGTCTCAGCGGCCGGAGTCTCGGCAGCCGGAGTCTCGGCGGCGGGGGTTTCGGTCTTGGCAGCGCAGGCAACCAGAGAGAAAACCATCAGCGCGGCCAGAAGCAGGGCGATAAGCTTTTTCATGTAATACTTCCTCCTAAAAAATTTTGTACAATGTACACAGCGCTTTCGCGATCATCGAAAGTACTGATTAGCATTTTAATCGATTTTTCACAATTATGCAATCCTTTTTTGAAAAAAATCCGGTAAAACATGGGCGCAGATTGAACAAAACGCGCCGAAATACCTAAAAATTTTTTAGCTTTTTTAACGTACTGACAATTTTAACAAATCCAAACGGGCGAATTTCGTTCAGAATCACAAGAATGCGGTCTGGAAAATCGGCGGGATTCATGTTAAAATAAATCTACGGCGCGGACGGGAGACTGTCCGCGCGGTGAACCGAATCCGCAGAAAAGGAGCCGACGGTTTTGAAAAATCTGGTTATCAGGGGCGATTTGTGCTGGTGCACGTCCATGGATGAAATCGCCGTGCTGGAAAATGGATATCTGGTCGTGGAGGACGGCGTGTGCCTCGGCGCGTTTGATGCGCTGCCCGAGCGCTTCGCGGCGTGGCCGCTGGAGGATCACACCGGCTGTCTGGTCATCCCGGGCATGACCGACCTGCACGTGCACGCGCCGCAGTTCGCGTTCCGCGGTCTGGGCATGGATATGGAGCTGCTGGAGTGGCTCAACACCTACACATTCCCCGAGGAGTCGAAATACAGCGACCTCGCCTACGCCGAGCGGGCCTACGGCAGCTTTGCGGAGCATCTGCTGCACAGCACGACGACGCGCGCGTGCGTGTTTGCAACCGTACATGTGCCGGCGACGCTGCTGCTGATGCGGAAGCTTGAGCAGCTTGGCCTGCGCGCATATGTCGGCAAGGTCAATATGAACCGCAGCTGCCCCGAGTATATCCGCGAGCCCTCGACAAATCAGTCCATCCGCGACACCGAGCAGTGGCTGCGCGAGGCGGCCGCGTTTACGCACGTCCGGCCGATTCTGACGCCGCGCTTCATCCCGTCGTGCACCGACGATCTGATGTACGCGCTGCGCGATCTGCGCGAAAAATACGACCTGCCGGTGCAGAGCCACCTGTCGGAGAATTTCGGCGAAATCGCATGGGTGCAGGAGCTGTGCCCGCGGTCGAAATTCTACGGCGACGCGTATGCGCAGTTCGGCCTGTTCGGCGGCGGCTATCCGTGCATCATGGCGCACTGCGTCCACTCGAACGAGGCCGAGCAGGAGCTGATGGCGAAAAACGGCGTGTTCATCGCGCATTCGCCCGAGTCGAACATCAATCTGGCCTCCGGCGTTGCGCCGGTGAATACGTTTCTGGACAACGGCCTGCATGTGGGTCTGGCAACCGACGTGGCCGGCGGCAGCCATGAGAGCATGCTGCGCGCGATGATGCACGCCATTCAGGCGTCCAAGCTGCGCTGGCGGCTGATGGACCAGTCGGTCCCCGCGCTTTCGTTTGAACGGGCGTTCTATCTGGCCACGATGGGCGGCGGCGCGTTCTTTGGAAAGGTCGGCTCGTTTATGGCGGGCTTTGAGGCCGACGCGGTGGTTCTGGACGACCGGCCGCTGGACCATCCGCAGCCGCTTTCCGTGCGCGCGCGGCTTGAACGGGGGGTGTATCTGGCCGACGACCGCAACATCGCGGCGAAATTCGTCGCGGGAGAACGAGTACTCTGAATCCTATTGACAAGCCGGAATCGCCCGTGTACAATACACGGGCGATCGGTGTGTTTTGTCCGACGTACCACTGGGCAAAACGGTCTGAATTTCATTCCGCCGCTGCGGCAGCGGAACGCCGCAAGGTTTATAGCGCAGCGATGCGCAGACAGTTCGTGACCATCCTGTCTTAAAACAAAACTAGGGAACTGGGGCGGGCGCAGTGCGTCTGCCGGATGGGCGCTTCGGCGTCCATTTTTTGTTCCGCGGAAAGGAAGCAAACACATGAAAAAACTCACAACCAAACAGATTGCGCTCAGCGGCATCACGGCGGGGCTTTACGCCGGAATCACGATTCTGACGTCGTCGTTCGCCTATGGGAACATCCAGTTCCGCATTGCCGACGCGATGTGCCTGCTGGTCGCGCTGGAGCCGAGCATGACGGTCGGGCTGACGCTGGGCTGTCTGATTGCCAATATTTTCTCCACCGTTTCGGTGCTGGATATTGTAATCGGCACGGCCGCGACGCTGCTGGGCTGCCTGCTGACGGTGCGCATCCGGAAAACATGGCTGCTGCCGGTGCCGACAATTCTGGCAAACGCCGCGCTGGTCGGCGCGATGCTCTCGTGGGTGTATATGCCGCCAGAGCAGTTCTGGAAGGGCTTTTTCATCATGGGCGGCGAAGTCGCCGCGGGTGAAATTGCCGTGCTGTACGCGCTGGGCGTGCCG
The DNA here is from genome assembly GCA_934661735.1 of uncultured Oscillospiraceae bacterium. Classification (GTDB taxonomy): domain Bacteria; phylum Bacillota; class Clostridia; order Oscillospirales; family Oscillospiraceae; genus CAG-170. Next base: position 47,568 of record CAKUJN010000001.1, on the reverse strand, counting down.
CTGTACCTGTGCCTGCGCAAAAACGGGCTGCTGGGACGGCTTCTGCACGGAAAAGGATAAGGCAGCACAAACCGCCCTCCCGAAGTCGGGAGGGCGGCTTTTCTGTATAAAGAACAGCCGCGCTAGTGCGCGGCTGTTTCTGTGCTGCCGGCGGGCGGCAGGGTGACGCGGACGGTCGTGCCCCTGTCGGGCGCGCTTTCCAGCTCGATCCGGCCGCCAAGGTAGGCAACGGCATGCTTGACAATGGAAAGCCCGAGGCCCGTGCCGCCGGACTGGCGGGAATGGCTTTTGTCCACACGGTAGAAGCGCTCAAATACACGCTCCTGCTGCTCGGGCGGAATGCCGATGCCGGTGTCACGCACGGTCAGGACGGCCTGATTTGCCTGTCTTTCCACGCGGATACCGACGCTGCCGCCGTCGTGGTTGTATTTTACGGCGTTGTCACAGAGATTGTAGATTGTCTCTGCCAGCAGACGCCGGACGCTCCGCATGGCGACCGGTCCGCCGGAAACCTGAATGGAGACGCCGCGCGCCTCGGCGGCGGGACGGAGCGTCTGCGCCGTCTCCTGCGCCAGCGCGAAGAGATCGACGGTTTCAAACGGCATTTCGCCGCCCTCGTCCAGCTGCGACAGGCGGATAATATCGTCGATCAGCGTAACCAGCCGTGCGGCCTCGGTGCGGATGTGACCGACAAAGCGCGGCAGGTCGTCGGGCTTTACCAGCCCGTTTTCAATCAGCTCGGCGCTGCCCATGATTGATTGCAGCGGCGTTTTCAGCTCGTGCGACACGTTGGCCGTGAATTCGCGGCGGCTGCGCTCGGCAAAGGCCTGCTCGGTGGCGTCGAAGGCCAGCAGGACCGAGCCGATAACCGCGCCGTCGGATTCGATGCGGCTGACGTCCAGCTGGTATTCGCGGTCGCCGCGCTCGATGCGCAGCTGGCTGTGGCCGTTTTCAAGCGCATTGTGGATGGCGCGGCTGACGTCGTGGCTGCGCTCGACGGTCAGAAAATCCTGATGCACGCAGCTGCCGTCGGTTGCAAACAGGCGCTCGGCCGCCGGATTGATGCTGAGGATCATGCCCTTTTCGTTCATCAGGACCAGGCCCTCGGTCATATTGGATGTAATCTGGTTGAATTCGTCCGTCCGGCGCTGGAGCGTGCGCAGCTGGTCGGCAATCTGGCGGCGCTGCTGATGGATACGCGTGAGCAGCGGCGCCAGCTCCTCATAGGTGTCGTTTTCCAGCGGCTTGTCCAGATCCAGCCGGTTGAGCGGCGCGACAATCCGGCGGGAAATGCGCTTTGCCAGCACAGCCGCCAGAATCAGCGCCGCCAGCAGCACCACCAGCACCGGCTGAAGCAGGCCCAGAACCAGCGTGCCGATGGTCGCACGGCTGACGGAGATACGCAGAACGCTCCCGTCGTCCAGCCGGACGGCGCGGTAGAGCGTCTTTTCCAGAAGCGTCGCGGAATAGCGCGAGCCGGAGCCGCTGCCGGTTTCCATGGCCTGACGGATTTCATCGCGTCCGGCGTGGTTTTCCATCTGCGCGGCGTCGGCCTGCGTGTCGTACAGGACCGTTCCGTCCGGCGCGACCCACGTCAGACGGTAGTGCGTGGAATTCAGCCCCGCGAGATATGCTTCCCCGCCGAGCGACGTGCCGTCGGCGGCCAGAGAAAGCTCGTCAATGAGCTGATTTTCCTGCACGGCCGTAAAATAGTCGTAAAAGCAGCCTGCGATAATCACAAGGCTTGCCAGCAGCACCGCCAGCACGGCGGCCATGATCGATCGAAATATTTTCCCAGTCATGTCTCCGCCTCCAGCCGGTAGCCGATGCCGCGCACCGTCTCAATCATTTTTCCGCACTCCCCCAGCTTCTGCCGCAGCGTCCGGATGTGCATGTCCACCGTCCGCGACTCGCCGATATAGCTCTCCCCCCAGATTTCGGAGAAGAGCTGGTCGCGCGTGAACACCGTACCGGCATGGGAGAGAAACAGACGCAGAAGCTCGAATTCCTTCAGCGTCAGCACGACGCGCACGCCGTTTGCCTGCACGGTATGCTCGTCCAGATTGACCGACAGTCCGCCCGCGCGCAGCACGCGCTCGCTTCGCGGCGCGGCGCAGCGGCGCAGGACAGCCTTGACGCGCGAGACCATCTCCATCATGCCGAACGGCTTGACCAGATAGTCGTCCGCGCCGAGGTCAAGGCTCTGCACCTTGTCATATTCCATGCCCTTTGCCGTGGCCATGATGACGGGCACGCGGACCGTGGCGGGGTTTTCGCGCAGAAAGCGCAGCAGCGACACGCCGTCCTCGCACGGAAGCATCACGTCCAGCAGCACCAGCTCCGGCACCTCGCCCGCGTCCAGCGCGGCGTGCAGCTCGGCGCCGTCGGCAAGCCCCCTTGCCGAAAAGCCGGTGGAGTTGAGGGTATAGACCTCGATATCGCGGATGCCCGCGTCGTCCTCGACACACCAGATCATGCCTTTGCCTCCCCTTTGTGTACGCCGGTCACGGCAAAGACCACCCACTCGGCAATGTTCACCGCGTGGTCGCCGATGCGTTCAAAGTATTTCGCGATCATCAGAAGATCAATCGCATACTCGCCGTCTGACGGCGCGGCCGCGATCAGCGAGATGAGCGAGGTCTTGACCTGAGAGAAGTAGTCGTCCACCACATCGTCATAGGCGACGACGCTTTCGGCCAGCGCCGTGTCGCGGTGGACGAAGGCATTGACGCTGTCGGTGACCATTTTGATCGTCGCGCGGGCCATTTCGCCGATGCACGCGCACTCGTCGCCGGAGCGGCCGTTCATGTACGGGATGATTTCGGCGATATCCTCGGCCTGATCGCCGATGCGCTCCATATCCGTCACCATCTTCAGCGCCGCGGAAATCTGGCGCAGGTCGCGCGCGACGGGCTGCTGCTGCAAAAGCAGCTTCAGGCACATCGACTCGATTTCCCGCTCCATCTGGTCGATTTCCGAATCCAGCGGCGCAACCCGCGCCGCCAGCGACGCGTCGCCGTCCAGCAGCGCCTTGGCGGCCAGCGCGATGACCTCCTCGCACATGGCGCCCATTTCAATCAGCTCTCTGTTCAGCAGCACCAGCTGCTCGTCAAAGCGGCTTCGCATTATCCGAACCTCCCCGTGATGTAATCCTCCGTGCGCTTGTCGCGCGGCTGTGAGAATATCTGCTCCGTGTCGCCGTATTCCACCAGCTCGCCCAACAGGAAAAACGCGGTCTGGTCGGAGATGCGCACGGCCTGCTGCATGTTGTGGGTGACGATGACGATGGTATAGCGCTCTTTCAGACTGGCGGCCAGCTCCTCGATGCGCGAGGTGGAGATCGGGTCCAGGGCGCTGGTCGGCTCGTCCATCAGAAGCACCTCCGGCTCAACGGCCAGCGCGCGGGCGATGCAAAGCCGCTGCTGCTGTCCGCCGGACAGACCCAGCGCGTTCTTTTTCAGGCGGTCCTTGACCTCGTCCCAGATCGCCGCGCCGCGCAGCGAGCGCTCGACAATATCGTCCAGCCGCGCCTTGCCGGTGATGCCGTGCGTGCGCGGGCCGTAGGCGATGTTGTCATAGATGCTCATGGGGAAGGGATTCGGCTTCTGAAAGACCATGCCGATTTCGCGGCGCAGTTCGCTGACGTCCACGGAGGGAGCGAAGATGTCCTGTCCGCGGTATTCCACCGCACCCGTTGTGCGGACGTCGGGAATCAGGTCGTTCATGCGGTTGAGCGTCTTGAGAAACGTCGATTTGCCGCAGCCCGACGGGCCGATGAGGGCCGTAATGCTCTTCTCGGGAATGTCAATGCTAATATTCTTGAGCGCCTGCGTGCTTCCGTACCACAGGCACAGATCCTTTACCGTGATGATCGGGGTCATAAAGCCCCTCCTTTCAATTCATCCTCAAATGCAAGCCCGTACCAGTGCGCGGGCAGACGCGCCGCAGTGTCCTGAATGGCGCGGAATGTAAAGCCGGCCGCCCGCGCCAGCGCGTCGGGCTTTGTACAGCCCTGAAGCAGGGCCGCGAGCAGCGCGGCGGCGAATATGTCGCCCGCGCCATAGAAGCTGCCGTCGGCAGCAGGGGTGCTTACGCTGAGCGTCTCTCCGTCCAGCCGTGCCAGATATCCGGCCTGCGCGCCGCTGCGGACGCTGGTCAAAATCGCATTCGGACATGGCAGCGCGTCCAGCAGCGCCTCGTCCGGCGCGTCAAACGGCAGGCCGGTCAGAAGCGCCGCCTCCGTGCGGTTTGGCGTGATGAGATCTGCGGATCGGACCAGAGCGCGCATCGCGTCCGCGATTTCCGGCGGGAAGCCGCCGTACAGCGCGCCGCCGTCGCCCATGACGGGATCGACAAGCAGCAGCGTGTCGGGGCCGGCAAGCTCCGCAATGATTTTCTGGGCAAGCCCGATCTGCTCCGGCGAGCAGAAAAAGCCCGTGCAGATTGCATCAAAGTGAATGCCGAGCGCCTTCCAGTGCGCGGTGAACGATTCCATTTCCTGCGTCATATCGCGCAGGACGAAGCCCTCAAATCCGGATGTGTGCGTCGAGAGAACCGCAGTGGGAAGCGGCACAGCCTCAATTCCGGCGGCGGAAACGATGGGCATCGACACGCTCAGCGAGCATTTGCCGAAGCACGACAGGTCGTTGATCAGCAGCGCGCGCTTCATTCCGGTTCCGTTGACACTTTTCACAACTCTTCCCTCTTTTTGAAGTATTTTCCGACCAGCGTGGCCGACAGGTTGATCAGCAGCGCCAGCACCATCAGAATGGACGCGATGGCAAAGGCCACATCGAATTCCCCCTGCTCCTTGGCGTAGACGTACAGCGCAACGGTCAGCGTCGCGCCCGCGTTCTGAAGGCCGTCGGCAAAATTATACAGCGTGTGCGCAAAGCCCGCCGTGTACAAAAGCGCGGCCGTTTCGCCGAGAATCCGGCCCACGGCCAGAATGCAGCCCGTAATCACGCCGTCCACGCAGCCTGGGAGCACGACCGTCCGGATGACGCGCCATTTTCCCGCGCCAAGGCCGAACGCACCCTCGCGATAGCTCTGCGGCACGGTTTTCAGGCTCTCCTGCGTCGTGCGCATGATTGTGGGCAGGTTCATGATGACCAGCGTCAGCGCGCCGGCCAGAAGCGACGTTTTCATCCCGAGGAACTGGCAGAAGAACAACATGCCAACCAGTCCATAGATGATCGACGGAATGCCCGAAAGCGTCTCCGCCGCGTATTCGATTGCGGAGACGATGCGCCTGTTGGCGGCGTATTCCGTCAGATAGACCGCCGCGCCCACGCCGAGGGGCAGGACGATCACCAGTGCCGCAATTACAATATACACCGTATTGAGTATATCCGGCAAGATACCAATTTGATTTGTCAGATAACTCGGACTGGTGGACAGCAGCCGCCACGACAGATTCGGCACGCCTCTGTACAGCACATACCCGATCAGCCCCAGCGCCAGCGCGCACGTCAGCCCCACGGAAAGCAGCATCAGCGCCCGCATCAGCACGGCATAGGCTTTGCGCCGCACACGAATGGATTTGGACGGCATGGTCAGACCTCCTTACTGCGCTTGAGGAAGAAGTTCAGCGCCGCGTTGATCAGCATGATGAACAGGAACAGCACCAGCGCGATGGAAAACAGCGCCTGACGCTGAAGTCCGCCGGAATAGGACATTTCGCTGGCTACGGCGGTGGTGAGGAAGCGCACGCTCTGGAACAGAGACGGCATGTTCGCCACGTTGCCGGAGACCATCATGACGGCCATGGCCTCGCCGATGGCGCGCCCGACGCCCAGAACAACCGCCGCGGCAATGCCGCTTTTCGCGGCGGGAACGGACACGCGGAACCATGTCTCCACCGGCGTTGCGCCCAGCGCCAGCGACGCGTCCTCATATTCCTTCGGCACGGCCTCCAGCGCCGTCATGGAGACCTTGATGATGGACGGCAGGATCATAATGGCCAGCACGACAATTGCAGCAAGCAGGCTTGCGCCGTCGGCAAGGCCGAACACCCGCCGGATGGCGGGTACCAGAACCAGCATGCCCACAAGGCCGTAGACGACCGACGGAATGCCGGCCAGAAGGCTGACCGCGGCCTCCACTGCCGCGCGAAAGCGCGGGGGCGCGGCCTTTGCGAGATAGACCGCCGTCAGGAAGCCCGCCGGAACGCCAAGAACAATTGCGCCAGCCGTGCCGTAGACGCTGGTCAGGATAAAGGGCAGAATGCCGAATTTCGGCTCCGCCGCCGTGGAATCCCACACCGGCCCGAACAGGAACGGAATCAGTCCGATCTGCCGGATGGCCGGAATGCCGGAGATTACCAGATAGACCGTGATCAGCAGCACACAGCCGACCGTCACAAGTCCGAGCATCAGGAAAATGCCGTGAATAATCGCTTCATACAGGCGGGCGTTTCTCTGCTTGACGACCTTGATCGCGCCGCCCGCCTCATAGAGATGGTCATGGTACATCGTTTACGCTGCCTTTCTCAGCGCCGGACCGCAATGGCGTACAGACTCTGCGCGCGATTGCCGGCCGGTGCTGCGGGAGTGCGGCTGTGACCGTTTCGGTCACAGCCGCCTGGGGAGAGGGATATCAGGCTACGGGAACCGCACCGGCGGCGGAGATGAGGCTGGCCGCATCGGCGGAGGTTGCGTAGTCAAAGAACTTCTGCGCTGCATCGGACAGCTGCGCGCCGGTCTTTGTGACCAGAACGAACGGACGCTGGACCTTGTAGCTGCCGTCCTTGACTGCGGCCTCGCTCGGCGCGACGCCGTCGACGCCCAGAGCCTTGACCGTGTCCTTGAGGGCCGCCAGAGAGGCGTAGCCGATGGCGTTGGGGTTGGAGGCGACGGTTGCGATCACATCGCCCGTTGAGGTCAGCTCCTGACGGTACTGGCAGGAATCCTTGGTGCCGGTGATGGACTCAAAGCCGTCACGCGTGCCGGAGCCGGCCTCGCGGCCGATCAGGACGATTTCCGCGTCGCTGCCGCCGAGATCCTTCCAGTTGGTGATTTCGCCGGTATAGACGGCGGCAATCTGCTCAATCGTCAGGTCGGAAACCGGATTTTCCGGATTTACAATGATGGCGATGCCGTCCAGCGCGACAGTCGTGCCGGTAAGGCCGGAGGCCGCCTCGTCGTCCTTCAGCGCGCGGCTGGAAAGGCCGATGTCGCAGCGTCCCTCGGACACAGCAGTGATGCCGGAGCCGGAGCCGGTGGGGTTATAGGTGAACGTAATGCCGTCGTTATCTTTCATGAACTGCTCGCCCAGCGCGCCGATGACCTTCTCCATGGAGGTCGAGCCGTCGGTGGAAACCGAGCCGCTTTCCTTCTTTGCACAGCCGGTGAACATGGCCAGCGCCAGTACCAGAACCAGCGCGATTGCAACAACTTTCTTCATTTTTGATTTCTCCTTTTTTGTTTTTCAGATTTCTTGTCCCTACGCCAATCAGCATACGCGCGGAATGTAAAATACGAAAGCCGGAGCTTGTAAAATCCGTGTAAAATCGGCGCTGGCAAATATAAATGCGTTTCTATCGATACAAACGCACTGATTTTTTATGGTAAAATATCGCTATTTTTATATCAAAATAAGAAAAAACTTGATTTTTTCAGAAAAATAAATTAGAATTATAGCAAAGATGAAATGCGCTATCATATTTTTGAGATAGAACGGCAGAGAGGGTGAAATCGGTGCGGCTGAAACGGGCGCTGGGCGCGGCGGCGCTGTGTCTTTCCGCCGCTCTGCTGTGCGGCTGCGCGGCACAGCGGGCACAGACGCGCGAGGTGTTCGCCATGGACACGGTGATGACGCTGACCGTCTACGGGCGCGGCGCAGAGCAGGCGCTGGACGAAGCGCAGCGCGAGCTTGCGCGGCTGGACGCGCTGCTGTCGGCACACGCGGACGGGAGCGATATTGCCCGGCTGAACGCCGCAGGAGGCGGACGGGTGCAGGATGAAACGGCGGAGCTGATTGCACGCGCGCTGGAAATCGCGGCACAGACAGAGGGCGCTTATGACCCGACGCTCCTGCCGCTGACGCGGGCGTGGGGCTTTGCGGACGGAGTATACCGCGTGCCGGAGCAGGCAGAGCTGGATACGCTTCTGGCGCGGACCGGCTGGGCGCAGGTACGCGCGGACGGCGCGGAAATATCCCTGCCGGAGGGCGTTCAGCTGGATCTGGGCGGCATCGGCAAGGGCTGGGCTGCGGCGCAGCTTCGGACGCTTCTGCGGCAAAGCGGCGTGGAATCCGCCGTCCTGTCGCTGGGCGGCAACGTAGCGGTGATCGGAGATAAGCCGGACGGCTCGCCGTGGAGAATTGCGATTGCCGACCCCGAGCAGCCGGAGACGTGGTTCTGCACGGTGCAGGCAGCGGATGCGGCCATCGTCACCTCGGGCGGGTATCAGCGCTGCTTTACGCAGGACGGCGAGACCTACTGGCACATTCTGGACCCCGAGACCGGACGGCCCGCACGCAGCGGCATGCTTTCCGTCAGCATCATTTGTGCGGACGACACGCTGGCCGATGGACTGTCCACGGCGCTGTTTGTGATGGGGCCGGAGCGTGCGGCCGCGTTCTGGCGCGCGCACGCGGATGAATTTGACGCGGTCTGGATGACGGACGCGCGGCAGATTTTTATCACGCAGGGACTGGAGGGACGCTTTTCCTGTGAGGAGCGCTATGAGGTAATTCAAAAATGAAAAACCGGACGTGGATTCTGATTTTTCTTGGCGCGGCGGCGGTTCTGGCGGCAGTATGGCTTCTGCTTCCGGCGCGCGGCGGCGCACAGGCGGGAATTTATCAGGACGGCGTGCTTTTATATACCGTTACACCCGCGGGCGAAGCGCGGACGGTGCATATCGACGGGCCGGCGGGTGGAAATACGATTGAAATTTCACAAAGCGGCGTGCGGGTAATCGAGGCGGGGTGTCCCGATCAGGTCTGTGTCCGGCACGGATATCTGACGGAGGACGGGCTTCCCGTTGTGTGTCTGCCGAACCGGCTGACAATCCGGTGGCTTTCGCCGTCCGAACAGCCGTATGACGCCGTGAGCGGCGCGGGAGGCTGAGATGGGAAAGAACAGGTCAACGCGCACGCTTGCGCTGACCGCGGCGCTGACTGCAGCGGCGCTGGTGGTGTTTGTCATCGAGGCGCAGCTGCCGCCGCTGACGGCAGTGCCCGGCATCAAGCCAGGGCTGAGCAACGTGTTTACGCTGTTCGCGCTGTGCCGGTGCGGCGCGCCGTGGGCGCTGGGGCTGACGCTGGTGCGCGTCACGCTCGGCTGCCTGCTGACGGGGCAGACCATGGCGTTTTTCTACAGCATGACCGGCGGGCTGCTGGCGCTTGGCGTGATGCGCCTTGCGCTGCGGTGGATTCCGCAGCGGCAGCTCTGGGTGGTCAGCATTTTCGGCGCGCTGGCGCACAATCTGGGGCAGCTTGCCGCGGCGCTGGTCATTACGCGCACGGCGGCGCTGGTGTATTATCTGCCGGTTCTGGGGCTTGCGGCGCTGGCGGCGGGCGCGTTTACCGGACTGTGCGCGCAGCTGGTGCTCCGGCGGCTTCCGGAGAATTTCAAACCGTAAAAATGAGCGCGCGCCGGAGCGAACGGCGCGGCGCTCTGTTGAAAAGAAGAGGGGGGCATTCCATTTGATATTCAAGCGTAATCTGCACGGCATACGCGTGCCGCAGCGCAAGGCCACGGCAGGCATGCGGACGCAGAGGCTTGCCTCGCCTGCGTCGGTCGTACTGCCGATGACGATGCACATCGGCGCGCCGGCGCGGCCGGTGGTCAAGGTGGGCGACACGGTGAAAATCGGCCAGCTGGTGGCGGAGGCAGGCGGCTTTGTGTCCGCGCCGATCTATGCCAGCGTCTCGGGAAAGGTCGTCAAAATCGACGAGCGCCGCAACGCCGCCGGACGCATGGGACAGGTCATTGAGATTGAATCTGACGGACGCGACGAGCGCTGGGAGGGGCTTCAGCCGCCAAAGCTGGAGACCATGCAGGATTTTCTGGACGCGGTACGCGCGAGCGGACTGGTCGGTCTCGGCGGCGCGGGCTTCCCGACGGTCGTGAAGCTGACGGTCAAGAATCTGGATCAGGTGAAGTACATACTGGTCAACGGCGCGGAGTGCGAGCCGTATATCACCTCGGACACGCGCGCGATGATCGACTATTCCGGCGACGTGCTGCTGGGGTGTCAGCTGCTGAAAAAGTTTCTGAACGTGCCGAAAATCGTATTCGGTATTGAGGACAACAAGCCCGAGTGCATCCGGCGCTATCGCGAGCTGACAAAGGACGAGCCGGACATGGAGGTCCGGCCGCTGCGCTCGCTGTACCCGCAGGGCGGCGAAAAGGTGCTGATCTACAATCTGACGGGGCGGATTGTGCCGGAGGGAAAGCTCCCCATCGACGTGGGTGTGATTGTGCTGAACTGTACGACGATCTCCTCCATTGCGCGCTATTGCCGGACGGGGCTGCCGCTGGTCAAAAAGTGCGTCACGGTGGACGGCACCGCCGTGCGCGAGCCGAAAAACGTGCTGGTGCCCATCGGGACGCGGATGCGCGACGTGTTTGAGGCGTGCGGCGGCTTTGTCACCGAGCCGCGCAAGGTGCTGTACGGCGGGCCGATGATGGGCGTCGCCGTGCCCGATCTCGAGCAGCCGGTTCTGAAAAATACCAACGCCATTCTGGCGTTTGGCGAGGCGGAGGCCGTGCCGCCCGAGCCGACGGCGTGCATCCGCTGCGGCCGGTGCATTGCGCACTGCCCGCTGAACCTGATGCCGTGCGAGCTGGAGACGGCGTATCTGGCCGGTAAGGTTGAGCGGCTGGTCGAGCTGAAGGTCAATCTCTGCATGGAGTGCGGCTGCTGCAGCTACGGCTGTCCCGCGCACCGGCCGCTGGTACAGACAAACAAGCTGGCCAAGGCGCAGGCCGCCGCGTGGAAAAAGGCGCAGGCGGCGCGCGCAGAGGCGGAAAAGGAGGCGGCAAAATGAGTCAGATTCTATCGGCCTCGCCGCATATCAGCACAAAATGCACAACGGCGGTCATTATGCGCGACGTGCTGATCGCGCTTTCGCCGGCGCTGATCGCGGCAATCGTCATTTTCGGATGGCGCGCACTGCTGGTTACGGCGTTCTGCGCGGGCTGCTGCGTGCTGTTTGAGTTCGGGTATGAAAAGCTCTGCCATATGCCGGTAACCGTCGGCGATCTGTCTGCGGCGGTGACGGGCGTGCTGCTGGCGTACAATCTTCCGGTTTCCATTCCGCTGTGGCAGGCGGCGTTCGGCTGTCTGACCGCGATTGTTGCGGTGAAAATGCTCTTTGGCGGCATCGGAAAGAATTTCGCAAATCCCGCCATTACGGCGCGCATTGTCATGCTGCTGGCGTTCTCCGGCACGATGACGGCGTGGGTGTATCCCGACGCGGTGTCCAGCGCAACGCCGCTGGCCATGGTTCGCGCGGGACAGGCGGCGCCGGATTATGTGACGCTGCTGCTTGGAAATTACGGCGGCTGCATCGGCGAGACGTGCACGGCGGCGCTGCTGCTGGGCTTTGCGTATCTGCTTATCCGCCGCGTAATCACATGGCAGACGCCGGTCGTGTATGTCGGCACGGTGTTCGTGCTGACGGCCCTGCTGGGCCAGCAGCCGCTGGTGCAGATTCTTTCCGGCGGACTGATGCTGGGCGCGGTGTTCATGGCGACCGACTATGTCACAACGCCGTCCACGCCGTGGGGCCGCGTGCTGTTCGGCCTTGGCGCGGGGCTTCTGACGGTGCTCATCCGTATCTACGGCTCGTATACCGAGGGCGTGTCGTTTGCGATTCTGTTCATGAACATTCTGACGCCGTATCTCTCCCGCTGGACGCGCACAAAGCCGTTTGGAGGTGTGGACGCATGAATCAGAAAAAGGACATTCTGAAAAGCATCACGGTGCTGCTGGTCATCTGCGTCGTGATCGCGGCGGCGCTGGCCGTCGTCAACCACTTCACCGCGCCGGTGTCGGCGGCAAACGCCGCACTGCGCGAGGACGAGGCGCGCCGCGCGGTGATTCCGCAGGCAGACTCGTTCACACAGCTGACCGGCACGCTGCCGGACGGCGTCGTCAGCGGCTATGCCGCGCTGCACGGCGGCGAGGTCTGCGGCTATGTCTTTACCGCCGAGGGAAAAGGCTTCGGCGGCACAATCTCCGTCCTGTGCGCCATCGGAACGGACGGAAAAATTCTCAGCGTGCGGACGCTGGACGTCTCCGGTGAAACAAGCACGCTGGGCGGTAAGACGGCAGATGAGAGCTATACCGGCCAGTACGCCGGAAAGGACGCGTCGCTTGCGGGCGTGGACGCCGTGTCGCACGCGACGATCACCTCCACGGCCTATGAGGGCTGTGTGCGCGCGGCCTTCGCGGCGTATGAAAGCGTAAAGGAGGCGGAAAAATGAGCAGAGTGCAGAATTTTCTCAAGGGCCTGATTCGGGAAAACCCCGTTCTGGTGCTGGTGCTGGGCACCTGTCCGACGCTGGCGATTTCCACGTCGGTCACGTCGGCCGCCGGCATGGGAATTGCGGCGACCATCGTTCTGATTCTCTCCAACATGGCGATTTCCGCGCTGCGGAACGTGATTCCCGACCGCGTGCGCATCCCGTGCTATATCGTGCTGATTGCGGGCTTTGTCACGGTGGTCGAGCTGCTGATGGAGGCATACGCGTTTTCGCTGTATCAGTCGCTGGGCGTGTACCTGTCGCTGATCGTCGTCAACTGCATCATTCTGGGCCGCGCGGAAATGTACGCCAACAAGCACGGCGTGCTGGATTCGGCCATTGACGGCGCGGGCATGGGTCTCGGCTTTACGCTGGCACTGGTGGCGATGGCCTCCATCCGCGAGGTGCTTGGCGCGGGCAGCTGGTGCGGCCTGCCCATTCCATGGCTGAAGGACAATCCCGTCGGTATTCTGACGATGGCGCCAGGCGGCTTTTTCGTCTACGGCTGTATGATTGCGCTGGTCAACAAAATTACAAAGGGACGCGCGATCAAAAAGAAGGAATTCGGCTGCGAGGGCTGTCCGGGCTGCGGACAGGGCGCATGCGGAAAGGAGGGCGCGGCAAAGTGAAGCATCTGATTTTCGTGATTCTCACGGCGGCCATCACCAACAACTATGTGCTGGTCAAATTCCTTGGCATCTGCCCGTTCCTCGGCGTGTCAAAGAAGCTGGATCAGGCCACCGGCATGAGCCTTGCCGTCATTTTTGTCGAGGTTCTGGCCACGGCCGTCACATGGCCGATCTATCACCTGCTGCTGGCGGGGAAAATCGACTTTACCTATATGGAGACGGTTGTTTTCATTCTGGTCATCGCAGCGCTGGTGCAGCTGGTGGAAATCGTGCTCAAGCGCTATATTCCGGCGCTGCACAAGTCGCTGGGTGTGTATCTGCCGCTGATTACGACGAACTGCGGCGTGCTGGGCGTGACGATGAACAACATCTCCGACAGACTTTCCTACGGCGATTCGCTTCTGACGGCGCTGGGCTGCGGTCTGGGCTTCTTTCTGGCGATGGTGATCTTCTCCGGCGTGCGCTCGCGCGTGGAGGAGGCCGAGCCGCCGAAGTCGTTCGAGGGCCTGCCGATCACGCTGGTTTCGGCGGCGATTGTGTCGCTTTCGTTCTTTGGATTTGCCGGCGTTCTGGACCGGCTGTTCGGCTGAGGAGGTGCTGGGATGGAAATTCTGATTCCGATTCTGGCCGTGGCCGTGATCGGCCTGATCTGCGGCGTGGGCCTCTCCGTCGCGTCCGCCGTTATGGCGGTGCATGAGGACGAGCGCCTGCCCGCCATCCGCGAATGCCTGCCCGGCGCAAACTGCGGCGCGTGCGGCTTCAGCGGCTGCGACGGCTATGCCAAAGCGCTGCTTGACCCTGCAACCGCGACCAATCTCTGTGTTCCGGGCGGCGCGCAGACCGCGCAGAGGCTTGCGGCGGTGCTTGGCGTGGACGCAGGCGAGGTTGAGCAGAAGGCTGCGCTGGTCCACTGCGCCGGAACTTGCGAGGCAACCGCCGTGCACAGCGACTACCGCGGCATTCCGCAATGCGCGGCGGCGAAGCTGTTTTTCGGCGGCGCGGGGAGCTGCGTCTACGGCTGTCTCGGCCTTGGCGACTGCGTCCGGACCTGTCCGAACGGCGCGATCCATCTGAACCGAGGCGTCGCGCAGGCAGACGCGGCGCTTTGCACCGGCTGCGGCCTGTGCGCCGCGGCGTGCCCGCAGAAGCTGATTGAAATTGTTCCGGCCGCCGCGGTCAGCGCGGTGCGCTGCTCGAATCTGGACAAGGGCGCGCAGACGCGTAAGGCGTGCAGTTCGGGCTGCATTGGCTGCAAAAAGTGCGAAAAGGTCTGCCCATCCGGCGCAATTGCGGTGGAAAACAACCTTGCGCGTATTGATTATGCGCGCTGCACCGGCTGTGGCCTGTGCGCGGAGAGCTGTCCAACCGGCGCGGCGATGCTGCTGCAAAGTCCCGCCGCCGCGGAGGCATAGAAGGATTCAAAAAAGAGGCCGGCGGATACGCCGGTCCCTTTTTCTTCCCCTGCGCGGGAGAGCCCGTAGGGGCGGACGACCCTGTCCGCCCAGCCTTACCGGTTGGCAGCAGAGATGCCGTTGAATGCGCCGAGACCGCAGCCGTGCCTCCGGCGGCCTACTTTTTCTGTCTTGCCAGAAAAAGTAGGCAAAAAGAGACGCTGGAAGCGAATCGGATTGTACCGCGGTGCCACAGAATTACCCCATCGAAGGAGGCTGCGGCCAGCACACGGAAATCTCTCTGCAAAACTGGACTACAGCGCCGCCTGCGTTGTGGCAACGCTCCCATCGATGATCGTTGCCGCGCATGGAGATGGTAAAACACCCTGCCGTGGAAACAACAGCGCATCTACGCATTCGCCGGTGGTGCAATATATTTGCGTTCTATTGTAAATCTCTGTAGGGGCCGACGCCCACATCGGCCCGCGCAGTGCGCAACCGTTTTAACGGAAATCTGCGGCGAATTCGGAATTGCCCAAACGGGCCGATGTGGGCATCGGCCCCTACAACATGCTGTGTAACATCGTAATCGGCCGAGTATTCCGGAAATGAGCAAAACCGAAATTGATGCAGTCCGTTGATAACTGCGTGTAGTACATTTATCCGCACTGAAAGCCATTGGAAAGGTTGCAAATTTGCGCCCAACAGGGCGTAAAATAAAAATCGCGCGCGGCCGCGCGCAATATATCGCATCCCCAAGCGCTTCTTTTTGCCTACTTTTTCTGGCGCAACAGAAAAAGTAGGCCGTCGGAGACACAGTTGCGGTGTAGCCGCGAAAGAGGTAGTCCGGTGAAACCGGAGAAAAGGGCCGACAGAGTCGTCGGCCCCTACAGGATGCACAGAAAGCTCTCTGCCGGACGCAGAAAAGCGCCGCCCGAACGGGCGGCGCTTTGTGCGTTGAAAAATTATTCTTCCTCGGCGTCCTTCTTGGCTTCCTCGATGATCTTGGCCTGATTCATCTGCGGAACCTCCTCGTAACGGACGAAGTTCAGCGTGTAGGAACCGCGGCCCTGCGTCATGGCGCGCAGGTCGATGGTGTAGGAGGACATTTCGCCCATCGGGACCTCGGCCTCGACGGTCTGATAGCCGACGTTCTCGGGATCGGGGTTCATGCCCATAACACGGCCGCGGCGCTTGTTCAGATCGCCGATGATATCGCCCATGTTGGAGTCGGGAACCAGAACCTTCAGCTCGCCGATCGGCTCAAGCAGCGTCGGGCCGGCGGTGGGCAGGCCTTCCTTGTAGGCGATGCCGGCAGCGGTCTGGAACGCCATATCGGAGGAGTCGACGGGATGGTAGGAGCCGAAGTACAGCGTGGACTTCAGGAACACAACCGGATAACCGGCCAGAACGCCCTTGCCGACGCAGTTGCGCAGGCCCTTTTCGACCGACGGAATGAAGTTCTTCGGCACGCAGCCGCCGACGGTCTCGTCGGCAAACACCATTTCCTCAGACTCGGACTGCGGCTCAAAGCGGATATAGACGTCGCCGAACTGGCCGTGGCCGCCGGACTGCTTCTTGTGGCGGCCGTGGATCTCGACCTTCTTCTTGATGGTCTCGCGGTAGGCAATCTTGGCGGGCTTGAGAACGGCCTCGACCTTGTACTTGCTCTGGAGCTTGGCCATCAGGACGGACAGCTGCATGTCGCCCGCGCCGGAGATGATCAGTTCCTTGGTCTCGGGATCGTTACCATAGGTAAAGGAGGCATCCTCCTCGTTCAGCTTGACCAGACCCGCGGCGATCTTATCCTCGGTGCCCTTGACCTTGGCGTAGATGGCCATCTTGTACATCGGCTCGTCATAGCTCATGGGCTTGATCACAGCAGTCTTGCCGGCCATGCCCAGCGTGTCGCCGGTCTTGACGGAGGCGAGCTTGGTGAATACGCCGATATCGCCGCAGCAGATTTTGGAGGTCTTGGTGTTTTCCTTGCCCTTCGGGAAGAACATGTTGCCCAGCTTTTCGCTGTCGCCGGTACGGGCGTTGACAACGGTCATGGTGTCCTCAACGTCGCCGGAAATGACCTTGAAGTAGGAGTTCTTGCCGTACTGGTCGGCCATGGTGTTGAACACAAAGGCCATGGGGCTGCCCTTGGGATCGAGCTTGAACTCGACTTCCTTGTCGTCCTCGATGGCGGTCATGGGTCTGCCCTCCAGAGGATTGGGCGCGAACTTGACCAGATTGTCCAGCAGAACCGTAGTGCCGAGGCCGGACATGGCGCAGCCGCAGAACACGGGGGTGATGGCGCGGTCGCGGATACCGGCCTTGACGCCGCTGAGGATTTCCTCCTCGGTGAACGGCTCCTCGGCGAAGAACTTCTCCATCAGCTCCTCGCTGGTCTCGGCGATCTGCTCATTGAGCTCCATCATGTATTCTTCGATCTTCTCTTCCGCATCGGCGGGCAGAGCGATTTCCTTGCCGGAGGCGTCATACGCCTTCTTCGCCAGCAGGTCGACAACACCGACGGCCTGTTCGCCGTTCAGAATCGGGAACACGAACGGGATGACGGACGCGCCGAACATCTCGCGCAGGCTGTCAAAAACGTTGAAATAATTGGCATGCTCCTCATCCAGCTTGGAAATGTAGAACATGGCGGGCAGCTTTGCCTTGGCAAGATACTTCCAGCCCTTTTCGGTGCCGACGCCGATGCCGCTCTTGGCAGTGACGCAGATAATGCCCGCGTCCGCGACGCGCAGAGACTGAACGATCTGACCGGCGAAATCAAAATAGCCGGGGTTGTCCAGAACGTTGATCTTGCACTTGTTATATTCGACGGGGATCACAGAGGTCGAAATGGAATACTGTCTCTTCTTCTCTTCGTCGTCGAAGTCCGAGACAGTGGTGCCGTCCGCGCGCTTGCCCAGACGGGTGATCGCCTTGGTCGTGAACAGCATGCTTTCGCACAGCGCGGATTTGCCGTCGCCGCCGTGGCCCAGCAGGCAGATGTTGCGAATGTCATTGGCAGTATAGCCCATAGTTTACGTTCTCCTTTCTCCAGACAACCCGCGGCGGGTACGCGGTTGCCTCTCGGCAGTACACATTTTAGCCGACTCTTAGAGTCCATTATAAACGAACGCCGGCCAGAATGCAAACATTATCTTATGGATTTCTCAGAAAAATACATCTGCCGCCGTGTGCATGTCCGAAAAACCGCATCAGATATGGCAAGCGGCGGGCACATACCGTGTATGCACCCGCCGCTGTATTTTATTATGATGCGCGCATCAGCCGCTACATACCGGCATGAAGTCCCGTCAGCAGCAGTGACGGCAGCAGCCACAGCAGCGCGAAAATCAGCAGATTCCACGCCGAAACGGCCTGCACCGAGCCGATGAACGTCAGGAAAAACAGGACCAGTATGCCGATCACGCCGCCCAGCACGGCCACGCCCGCCGCGCCGCGCGCCGCGCTGCGCAGCGTCCGCGCGCCGGTCACGGCCGCGACAAAGCTCTGGAAGCCGCCGCGCGCCATCATCGCGCCCTGCCGCGGGTCTCGGACAGCCTCGGGCGAGGAAAGCCGCGCCCGTTCCTCGACGGTGGGAAATTCGATCCGCTCGGGCGGAAGCTTGTAGCGGTGCTTGAGAAACTGCGGCGTGATCATGAAATCACGCGTCGCCAGCATCGGAATCAGCGCGCCGCTGTGCGTGGCGGCGTGCAGACTGGACTGCGCGCCCGCGTCGGGCGCGTAGTGCAGCGCGAAAACCGCCGCAAGCTCGGAGTTGATGGCCAGATACACCGCCTGCTTCAGTCCCGCGCCCTCCGGCATGCGCACACGCATGAGCTTCATGAACGCAAGCGAGCCCATCAGCACCACGTCGCCCTGAAGCTCCGCGCCGAGACCGCCGCCCTCATAGCGGCGGAACGTCTCAACGCTGTAGTGCCGGCCGTTCTGGCTGGCCTGAATCTCGCGGAACAGCGGCACAAGTCCGCTCCCCGCCGTTTCCACAACCGCCGTGGCGTAGCCCACGATCTGGGTCACGCTCCGGTCGGAGTAAATTTTCATGCCGTTGAGCGTCACATTGTCCGGCGGAAACAGATCCGCGTCCGTGATGATCAGCTCGCACTCGCCGCTCAGATTTTTTGCGCCCTGCCAGCCGGCCACCGCCGCGCCGCGGCGCAGCAGGCGCTTTGCACAGATGGCAAACGGTCTGGGGTACGCGATCAGCACGCCAAGCGGATACCCCGCCGCCAGCATGGCTGTCCATGCCCAGAAAAAGCTCCCGTCGGCGCGGAGCGCCGTCAGGACCGCGAGCGCCAGCGTAACGCCGGCGGCCGCCGGCGCGTAGACGCGCATCACGCGCCGCGTCGCGTCCGGAAGCTCCAGCTGAAGCACAAACGCCTCCCTGTCGCCGGCCGTGCGGAAGATGCAGTCCTTGCCGTGCCACGCCTTTTCCTCGCGGACGGCGGCAACCGGCGACGGCATCGAGCAGACGGCCTTCATGCTCCGGCGTTTGGCCGTAATATGCAGCAGCTGCGCCCACAGCGCCGTCAGAAGTGCCAGCGAGGCCACCGGACAGAACGGTATCCGCCCCGCCGGAATCGCGAAAAGCGTATCGGCCGTGCAGCTGAGCGTCAGAAGCGCCAGCAGGCTCAGATGATCAAAGCGCAGCTGAAGCGCGCGCAGCACGCCGAGCGCCAGCACGTCATAGCTCAAAACCGCCTGCAAAAGCATGAACGCCAGCATTAAAATTGTAATCAGACGCGTTTTTCCCGAGAAATCGACGCCCTGAACCGTGTAATTGCACAGCGCCAGCATCACCGCCGACGCCAGAAACAGCACCAGCGACGCCAGCAGCCGCAGCCGCAGCGAGCTTTTCCCGCAGTAGGCCTGATACGCCGCCTCCGGCGACGGGAACACCCGCTCGGGCTTTTCCATCCGGCGGGCGCGCTGCTGCTTCATGCGCGCCTGCTTTTTCGCAAAGCGCTCATCGCGGCGGCGCTGTTTCTGCGCGGCACGGCGCGTGTCGCGGTCCTCCGGCGCGGCGTCCTGCGGCGTCGGCTCGCCCTTGTACGTCCAGATGCGCGGCGGCTCCGGTTCCGGCTCCTGCACCGGCGCAAAGCGGATTGTATCTCCGCCCGCTTCCGCCGCGGGCTCCGCCTGCGGCGGCTCCTGCGGCTCCGGTTCCGGCTTCTGCGCCTCCGGTGTCTCCGGCGGAGCTTCCGGCTCGGGCGGTGCAGGCGGCGTCAGACCCGTATCCTTTTCGCTCCAGTCGCTCCAGCCGCCGAACTCGCGCATGATCTCCTCAAGCGAGTATTCCTCCAGCTCCACGGGCGCAGATCCGGTATGCAGTTGTTCTGTCTCCCGCTTCTGCGGTCTGTCCTTCATAGCAGCTCCCTGATCCCAGGCTCCTAGTCCACAATCCGCGCGCACGGCGCACTGTCTCTTTCGTTGCTTTTCTCTTACTTATCCTCTCTGACGGACCGCCTCGTACAGCAGAATTGCCGCCGCGGCTGACGCATTGAGCGAGGAGATATGTCCCTTCATGGGAATACTGACCTTAAAATCACAGCTTTCCGCGACCAGACGGCTCATGCCCTCGCCCTCGTTCCCGATGACGATGGCCACCGCGCCCTTGAGGTCGGCGCCGTACAGCGGCGTCGCGCCGTCGGCTGCCGTGCCGTAGACCCATACACCGCGTGATTTCAGCTCTTTGATTGCCGCGGCAATGTTGTTGACGCGCGCAACCGGCATATACTCGACCGCGCCCGCGGACGCCTTGCCCACAACAGCCGTCAGGCCGACGCTCCGGCGCTTCGGAATGATCACGCCGTGCGCGCCCGCGCACTCGGCGGTACGCAGAATCGCGCCCAGATTGTGCGGATCGGTCAGCTCGTCGCAGATGACGATCAGCGGCGGCTCGCCGCTTTCGTCTGCGCGCGCAAAAATTTCGTCCAGCGTGGCGTAGCTGTGCGCCGCCGTCACGGCAATCACGCCCTGATGCGCGCCGGTGGCGCTCATCTGATCGAGCTTGCGGCGGTCGGTCTCAACCACGACCGCACCCGCCTGCTTTGCCAGCGCTGCCAGCCGCCCCAGCGCGCGGTCGGTGTCGCCGGCGGCGATATAGACCTTGTCCACCGGACGGCCTGCGGCCAGCGCCTCGGACAGGGCGTTGCGCCCCTCCAGCAGGTTTTCCGCCGTTTCGGCATCATATTCACGCTCGCGCGGGGCGCGCGGGCGCGCACCGGCCGGACGGCCGGAATCGTTTCGTTTCTGATAATCTCTCATTTCTTCTCTCCGGCGCGCGGACGCGCCATTTGTTTCGTTTTATTTTTCGGCACAGCCGCGCGTCATGCCGACGCACGGGCACACTACACCTATTCTGCACTGTATTATATCAGACTCGGCACGGGGAAACAACATCTGCAAAAAGGAAATTCACAGAAAATTTACCGCTTGTTTGATTGCCGCTCCTTGTAAAAACTAATTTCGTGTGCTAAGATGTTCCCACTGTCAAAACGCAGAATTTTCCATACCTTTTGCAGAAAGAGGGTGCATAGATTTTGAATCAGGACCCAAAAAAGAAAAACCAGAACAACCAGAACGGCGGCAGCCAGAACAACGACGATGAGCGCCGCGGCAAGCGGATTATCCTGCTGGTCGTTGCGGCGCTGGTCGCGGTGCTGCTGATCAATTCGCTCTACGCGTCCATCTCAAACGCGTATCTGACGCAGATCCGCTATGACGAGTTCCTCGACATGCTGGATAAGGACGAGATTCAGTCGGTGGAATTCCAGAAGGACCGCCTGATCATCACCACAAAGGAGGAGGCGCAGAAGTCCGCCGGAAAGCAGCGGCTGTACTACACCGGCCTGCTTCCCAATCAGGACACGACGTCGCTGGCCGACGAGCTGCGCGCGAGAGGCTCGCAGTTCCAGGTGGAAATCGTCGAGGAAATGAGCCCCATCGTCTCCTTTATCATCTCATGGGTCATCCCCGTGGCCGTGATGTATCTGCTGTTCAGCCTGCTGATGCGCAGCATGACCAAGCGGATGGGCGGCGGCGGAATCGGCGGCTTCGGCATCGGTGAAAACAAGGCCAAGGTCTATATGGAAAAGCAGACCGGCGTCACGTTTGCGGACGTGGCCGGTCAGGACGAGGCCAAGGAGTCGCTGGTTGAGATCATAGATTTCCTGCACAACCCGCAGAAATACGCCGCCATCGGCGCAAAGCTGCCGAAGGGCGCGCTTCTGGTCGGCTCGCCGGGCACGGGCAAAACCCTGCTGGCCAAGGCCGTCGCGGGCGAGGCGAACGTGCCGTTCTTCTCAATCTCCGGCTCGGACTTTGTGGAAATGTTCGTCGGCGTCGGCGCAAGCCGCGTGAGAAGCCTGTTCCAGGAGGCCAACAAGGTTGCGCCCGCCATCATCTTCATCGACGAAATCGACGCCATCGGCCGCACGCGCGACAGCAAGTTCGGCGGCAACGACGAGCGCGAGCAGACGCTCAATCAGCTGCTGGCCGAAATCGACGGCTTCGATTCCAGCAAGGGCGTTGTCATTCTTGCCGCGACGAACCGGCCCGAAATTCTGGACAAGGCGCTTTTGCGCGCGGGCCGCTTTGACCGGCGCATCATCGTCGACCGGCCGAATCTTCAGGGCCGGTATCAGACGCTGCGCGTGCATACGCGCAACATCAAGCTGGCCGAGGACGTGGACCTGCACAAGATTGCGCAGGTCACGGCGGGCGCCGTGGGCGCGGACCTTGCGAATCTGGTCAACGAGGCGGCGCTGCGCGCCGTGCGTCAGGGCCGCAAGACCGTCAACCAGCAGGATCTGCTTGCCTCGTTTGAAACGGTCATCGCCGGCACCGAAAAGAAGGGCACCGTCCTGACCGACATGGAAAAGCGCATCGTGTCGTACCACGAGGTCGGCCACGCGCTGGTCGCCGCGCTGCAAAAGCACACGCAGCCCGTTTCCAAGATTACCATCGTCCCGCATACCTCCGGCGCGCTGGGCTACACCATGCAGATGCCCGAGGAGGAAAAGTTCCTGTCCAGTAAAGAAGAATTGATCGTCGAGCTTCAGACGCTCCTTGGCGGGCGTGCAGCCGAGCAGACCGTGTTCGGCATTCAGACCACCGGCGCGTCGAACGACATCGAGCGCGCGACGGATCTGGCCCGCAAGATGGTCACGCAGTACGGCATGAGCGACAAGTTCGGCCTGATGGCGCTTTCCACCGTCTCCAACCCGTATCTGGACGGCAGCACCATGATGAACTGCGCCGACTCCACGGCCTCCGCCGCAGATGCGGAGATCCAGTCGCTGCTGGCAAAATGCTACGCCGACGCAAAGCGCATTCTGGCCGAGCACCGCGGACTTCTGGATGAAATCGCGCTGTATCTGCTTCAGAAGGAGACGATCACCGGCGACGAGCTGATGGCCTATATCAACGCCGACAAGGCGCAGCTTCCCGAAACGACCGGCGAAGCCGCCGATACGGAGGCGCAGCCGTCCGAACCGGCCGAGCCTGCACAGGACTGACAGAAATTCCGCCGCTCCACACGCGCACGCGTGTGGAGCGCGTCATGTAAGGGAGTGTTTTCATGCCGCAAAATGAAGCCGCCGCCGTGGCCTCCGAAATCGGTCTGGCGCTGGAGAGCGCCGGAAACAGCGCGCAGTCATTCTGGGACAAATATCTCGGCACGCACGCGCTGTCAAAAATCATCGCCGCCGCAATTCTGCTGGTTGTGTGCGTTGTATTCATCAAAATCCTGATGCGGCTGACCAGCCGCGTTCTTGAACGCTCGCGTCTGGAAAAAAGCGCGCACGGCTTTATCCGGACGATGGTGCGGCTGGTGCTGGTTTTCATCGCCATCATGCTCATCGCCGGAACGCTGGGCGTGGACACCTCGTCGCTGCTGGCGATTTTCAGCATTGCGGGCCTTGCCATTTCACTCTCCGTGCAGAACGCGCTATCGAATACGATCAGCGCCGTGATGCTCCTGACCTCAAAGCCGTACAAGGTCGGCGACTATATCGCCGTGAGCGGCATGGAGGGTACCGTGCGCGAAATCGGCATTCTCTACACGCGCCTTGTCACTCTTGACGGCAGGGATATCCGCATCCCGAACAGCCAGGTCCTTGCCGGAAGCATCACCAATTACTCGTCCGAGGAGAACCGCCGCGTTGTGCTGACGATTTCGGCGGGCTATGATGCCGATATCGAGACAGTCAAGGCCGCACTGCGCCGCGCGGCGCAGGACGACCGCGTTCTGCCGGACGAGCCGGTTTTTGCCCGCGTCAGCAAATACGCCGACAGCTGCATCGAATATACGCTCCGCTTTCTGGTGCACAGCGCCGACTACTGGCCGGTCTATTTCGACGTGCTGGAAAACGTCAAGCGTGTGTTTGACGAGGCGGGCATTCAGATGACATATCCGCACATCAATGTGCATATGGACAGGTGATTTCTTAATTTTTCTTCATAAAAATCGACAGCTTTTTCGTTTTCTGTTAATGTGAAGCTATCCGATCCGCCGTTTTCCCGTCTGTGATTCAAACGGAGGGCATCGCATGAACGCATCCGGAGGGCGCTTCTTCATACGGCACAAAAAGCTGACGATCCTGCTTGTATTTCTGGTGCTGGCGGCTGTTTTTCTGCTGTGGCAGCTCCAGCCGCGCCCGCTGCTCACGGGCCGCGATCTGCGCAGCGCGCGGGACGCGCCCATACGCGTCTGGAAATATACCGGCAGCACGTATCTCGATGTTACAGAGTACATCGACCGCGATGCGCTGATCGACCGGCTGACGCAGACGCGCTGCACCCGATTTATTTACATACCCAACACGGTCAATAACGCCAATGTCCGCTATGAGATAAAGCTCGAGCTGCCGGACGGGGCAATCCGGCTGCCGGTCGGCGCGCCGCAGCAGCGCTTCACCACCAACTACGCCTGCCGCAGCATCTCGCGCGGCTTTCTCACTACGGTCTGGCATGTGCTGGACTATGAATCGCTGATTGATTTTCTCGATACCATGACGGCGCAGGCATAAACAGATTACCGAACCTCGGAGCCATTTCCGAGGTTCGGTATTTTTCACAATTTTTACTGTCGTTTTTCTACGCGCTTCGATTTTTTGCGCCCCGCTCCGGTTGACATTCCGCCGTCCGCTTGTTAGAATGAAGTAAACTGTGTCAGCGTGCGCCCTGGGGGTACTCTGCCCCTTTGCGGGCGTCCGCCTGAATCCGTTTGCAGCCGGTCGGACGACCGTGCAAGCCCCGCCCCGCGCGGCGACGGAGTACTCCGGACGCCGTCAACAAGAAGAGAAACATTGTTTAGGAGGATACATCATCAATGGATTGGGAACGCTTAATCACAATTGAACAGATGGAAGCCGCAACCAACGAGCTGCTGGAAACCGGCAAAAAGGTCGGCGCCGATTCCTGGCAGCAGCGCGTCAAGAACCAGACGCCGCACTGCGGCTTCGGCGAAGCCGGCACCTGCTGCCGCATCTGCTCCATGGGTCCGTGCCGCATCACCCCGAAGTCTCCGCGCGGCATCTGCGGCTGCGACGTTCACGGCATCGTCGGCCGTAACTACCTGCGCTTCACCGCGGGCGGCTCGGCCACGCACTCCGACCACGGCCGTCAGATCTGCCACACGCTGTATCAGGCGAAGGAAGGCGGCGCGTATCAGGTCAAGGACCCCGAAAAGCTGAAGAAAATCGCCGGCGAATGGGGCATTGAGACCGAGGGCAAGGATATCTACGATCTGGCCCACGAGGTCGCCGAAACCGGCCTGATGGAATACGGCAAGCCCTTTGGCGTACAGCGCTATCTCAAGCGCGCGCCCGAGCATACGCAGGAGCTGTGGCACAAGGCCGGCATCGAGCCGCGCGCCATTGACCGCGAGGTTTCCCAGTCCATGCACATGACGCATATGGGCTGCTCGTCGCTGCCCGAGGCTCTGATCAAGCAGGCGCTGCGCGCCGGCCTGTCCGACGGCTGGGGCGGCTCGATGATGGGCACCGAGTTCTCCGACATTCTGTTCGGCACGCCGAAGCCCGTTGACACCACCGCCAACATCGGCGTCATGGACAAGGACATGGTCAACATCATCGTCCACGGCCACGACCCGTCGCTGTCGGAAATGATCGTTTTCTACGCGCAGGACCCTGAAATGGTCGCGCTTGCCAAGTCCGTCGGCGCGAAGGGCATCAACATCGCCGGCGTCTGCTGCACCGGCAACGAGGTCGCCATGCGTCAGGGCATTCCCATGGCCGGCAACTTCCTGCAGCAGGAAAACGTCGTCCTGACGGGCGCGTGCGAAGCCATCGTCGTTGACGTGCAGTGCATCTTCCCCGCACTCGGCCCGCTGTCGAAGTGCTTCCATACCAAGTTCATCACCACCTCTCCCATCGCCCGCATGCCGGACTCCGACTTCATCGAGTTCCATGAGGACACTGCGGCCGACAACGCAAAGGCGATTGTGAAGATGGCGGTTGAAAACTTCAAGAACCGCAACCCCGAGCTGGTCAACATTCCCCAGCTCAAGACCAAGGCTCGCGTGGGCTACTCGGTCGAGGCCATCAAGAAGGAGCTTGACGGCGTCACCAACTCCCATGTCGATATCACCGGCACCACCCGCCCGCTGGTTGACGTTGTCAAGTCCGGCGTTCTGCGCGGCGCGGTCGCCATGGTCGGCTGCAACAACCCCAAGGTCCGTCCCGACTATGCGCACATCGAGCTGATGAAGAAGCTGCTGAAGAACGACATCATCGTCATTCTCTCCGGCTGCTCGGCGCAGGCAGCGGCAAAGGCCGGTCTGATGGACCCCGACGCCAAAGAATACTGCGGCGAGGGTCTGCGCCGTGTCTGCGAGCTGGTCGGCATTCCGCCCGTTCTGCACATGGGCTCCTGCGTTGATATTTCCCGTATGATGATCCTGGCCTCCGATATCGCAAAGGACTGGGGCATCAACATTTCCCAGATTCCGCTGTGCGGCTGCGCACCCGAATGGATGTCCGAAAAGGCCGTCTCCATCGGCAACTACGTCGTCGCCACCGGCATTGACACGTTCCTCGGCGTCGATCCGTACTCCAAGGGCTCGAGCGAAATCACCGAGCTGCTTCAGGGCGAGACCGGCTGCAAGGAGTGGGTCGAGGCGCACTTCGTCGTCGAAACCGACATCGACAAGCTCGGCGACAAGATGATCGAGTGCATCGAAGCAAAGCGCGCGGCGCTTGGCATCTGATTTTGATTTAAGAAGGTCTTTCCCCTATGAAAGTAGCGATCACCGGAAAGGGCGGCGTCGGCAAAACGACGCTGGCCTCCACACTGGCAAGGCTTTACGCCGACGAGGGCCGGACCGTTCTGGCCGCTGACGTCGATCCGGACGCGAATCTGGGTCTGGCGCTCGGTCTGACGGAGGATGAGGTCAATTCCATCGTCCCCGTGTCCAAGATGAAGCAGCTGGCAAAGGAACGCACCGGCGTCAACGACATGAACAGCTTCTACAAGCTCAATCCCGAGGTCTCCGACCTGCCGGACAAGCTGGCAAAGGACGTCAACGGCGTAAAGCTTCTGGTCATGGGCACCGTGGATACCGGCGGCGCCGGATGCGTCTGTCCCGAGCATGTGATGCTCAAGGCGCTTTTGTCCAGTCTGGTTTTCCGGAAGGACGACGTCGTCGTCATGGACATGGAGGCCGGACTTGAGCATCTCGGCCGCGGAACGGCCAGCATGGTCGACCGCTTCATCGTCGTCATCGAACCGGGCGCGCGCAGCGTGCAGACCTATGAAAAGGTCAAAAAGCTTGCCGCTGACCTCGGTATCCGGAACGTCTCAGTCGTGGCGAACAAGGTCCGCGACGGGTCCGATGAAGCCTTCGTCCGCAGCCGCATCCCCGAAAGCGCACTGCTTGGCATGATCCACTACAACACCGGCGTGATCGACGCCGACCGGAGAGGCCTGTCTCCCTACGATTGCAGCCCTGAGGCGCTGGACGAAATCCGCGCCATCAAGGCCAGGATCGATTCTCAAGAACGAATCTGAAAGGAATGAAACGCATACATGAAGACTCTGTTTGAACGCGTCTTTAACGGCTCTGACGAAATGTTCGCCAAGGCCGAGGAAGAAGTCAGCAAAATCGTCGCCGAGGTCGGCCCCGACGCTCCCCTTGCGCTTCCCAGCACCGCATATTTCCTCGCCTGCATCTATGCCTACATCGGCAAGAAGGTCACCACCACCGGCGAGCTTCAGGCGGCTCTGGCCGACGTCAAGGCCATGATGCTCCGCGAAAAGCGCACCCACTCCATCTTCCAGTCCGGCGTCGGCACCGCCATCGCCGCAGAGATGATTGAGGCGTGCAAGTACGTCAAGACCCAGACTCCGTACGAGGGCACCGCATATCACGGCCACTTCACCGACGCCGAGGTCCGCGAGCTTGGCGTTCCGCTGGTCACCGGCGATATCCCCGGCTTTGTCGTCATGATCGGGCCGGCTCCCTCCACCGAGGAGGCGGTTGAGACCATCAAGGGCTATCAGTCCCGCGGTATTTTCGTATTCCTGATCGGCGGTATCATCGAGCAGGCCGTTGAAGCGGGGCTGTCCATGAGCTTCCCCGTCCGCGTCGTCCCCGTCGGCGAGGATATCTGGTCCGTCGGCCACGTCATCTCGCTGGTCGTCCGCGCGGCCATGATCTTCGGCGCCATCCAGCCGGGCGACGTCGAGGGCTTCCACAAGTACACCTTCGAGCGCATCAATGCGTTCGTCAACGCCTATAAGCCCGTCAACGACATCACCGTCGCCTGCGGCGCGGGCGCCATCAAGCTGGGCTTCCCCGTTATCACCAACGACCACGACGATATGTGGGCCGTTCCGAAGTCCCTGATCATCTACGATAATACAAAGGACTGGATTGACACCTCCATTGAGGCGCGCGGCATCAAGCTGAAGATCACAAAGATTGACATCCCCGTCTCGTTCTCCTCCGCATTCGAGGGCGAAATCATCCGTAAGGGCGATATGCAGGTCGAAATCGACGGCTCGCGCAAGGACTGCTTCGAGCTGGTCACCACGAAGGACGCCTCCGAGGTTGAGGATCACAAGATCGAGGTCGTCGGACCGGAAATCGACGAGATCCCCGTCGGCTCCAAGATTTCGCTCAGCTATACCGTCGATGTTGCCGGCAAGGCCATGCAGCCCGACTTTGAGCCTGTTTTCGAGCGCAAGATTCACCAGTTCCTCAACTGTGTCGAGGGCCTGATGCACACTGGCCAGCGCGACATGATCCGCGTCCGTATCAGCAAGGCCGACTTTGACGCCGGCTTCAAGTTCCGCCACATCGGCGAGGTTCTGTACGCCAAGATCAAGTCCGAATTCGACACCGTCGTCGACAAGTGCCAGGTTAAAATCGTCGTCGGCGACGAGGCGAACGCCGAGCTTCGCAAGCACGCCAACGAGGTCTTTGACAAGCGCGACGAGCGCCTGAAGTCCATGACCGACGAGTCCGTGCCGGTATTCTACTCCTGCATCATGTGTCAGGCGTTCTCCCCGAGCCATGTCTGCATCGTCACGCCCGAACGTCTGGGCCTGTGCGGCGCAGTGTCGTGGCTGGACGCCAAGGCAACGAACGAGCTTGACCCGCAGGGTCCGTGCCAGGTCGTCACCAAGGAGCGCTGCATCGACGAGCGCACCGGCCGCTATGAGGACGTTGACGAGGCCGTCGCGCAGTATTCGCACGGCGCGCTGGAGCATGTCACGCTGTACTCCCTGCTGGAGGACCCGATGACCTCCTGCGGCTGCTTCGAGTGCATCTGCGGCATCGAGCCGTGCTCGATGGGCGTCGTTATCACCTGCCGCGAATTCGCCGGCATGACCCCGCTTGGCATGACGTTCTCCGAAATGGCCTCCATGACTGGCGGCGGCGTGCAGACGCCCGGCTTCATGGGCCACGGCAAGCACTATATCGCATCGCACAAGTTCCTCAAGGCCGAGGGCGGCGTTGCCCGTCTGGTATGGCTGCCGAAGGAGCTGAAGGATCAGATCCGTGACAAGCTCAATGAGACTGCCAAGGACCTGTACGATATCGACAACTTTGCCGATATGGTCGCCGATGAAACCAACTGCGCCTCCGGTGATCCTGAGGAGCTGTTGGCGTTCCTGTCCGAGGTCGGCCACCCCGTCCTCAGCATGGAGCCGCTGGATATGTAAGCCGCATCACATACAGAATTGCACCAGCCCCTGCCAGATGGCAGAGGCTGGTTTTTTCCGGCGCAGCCGGAACGGTGATGTCCGGTCGGGCACCGGAGGTGCCGAATTTGCGGCGAGGCCGCAACCGTTGCTTCGCAGACCTACTTTTTCTGCTGCGCCAGATCTCCCACCTCCGTAGGGGCCGATGCCCACATCGGCCCCGCTTGTTCGTTTTCACCGGACTGCTGTTGAATGCGGTGACACCGCAGCCGTTGCTTCGCAGACCTACTTTTTCTGCTGCGCCAGAAAAAGTAGGCAAAAAGAGGCGCCTGGATGCGAATCGGATTGTACCGCAGTGCCACAGAATGAGCCCGTTGAAAAACATTGCGGCCAACACACGAAAATCTTTCTGCAAAGCTGAACTACAGCGCCGCCTGCGTGGGGACAACGCTCCCATCGGGAGCAGTTGCCACGCAAGAAGATGGTAAAACACGCTGCCGTGGAAAGATCAGCGTATCTACGTATGTGCCAGTGGTGCAGAATATTTGCGTGCTATTGTAGCTCTTTGTAGGGGCGGACGACTCTGTCCGCCCGCGCCGTGCGTACCATTTTAATGGAAATCTGCGGCAAATTCGCTGGTTTCCAACGGGCCGATGTGGGCGCCCCTACAAACCCGTAAGCAATATTGGAAGCGAAAGCTATCGGGAAAATATCTGTCTTGCGCCCGAAGAGGGCGTTCAGGCCGCGAAGCGGCCAAAAACTCGCGCGCGTGAGCGCGCAATATGAAGCGCGTCCAGCGCCTCTTTTCTCCCCATTCTTTTCTGGCAAGGCAGAAAAGAATGGGCCGTCGGAGACACGGTTGCAGTGTAACTGCAAAAGAGGTAATCTGGTGAAACCGGACAGACGGGCCGACAGAGTCGTCGGCCCCTACAGACTGCCGTGTAAAATTGTCCGCGGAGCAGCAATTGCAGTGCACCTGCAAAAGAGACACCGCCGGAGGCAGATTCTGAATTTTCTCTTAATGCGTTGCCGAAGCGCGTCGAACGTGGTATGATGATGATGACATAAATACACAACTGATGTTTTGCATGGAAAGAGGGTTCCCTATGAGCAAACAAATTCGCTGCGCGGCCGCGCTTCTGCTGGCGGCGCTGCTTTTGCCGCTGCTGGCGCTTCCGGCGCTGGCCGCTGGGCCGCAGGACTGCGGCGCAAAGCTGATTGCCTTTACCTTTGACGACGGCCCAGGCGCGTATACGACAGACCTGCTGGACGGACTTGCCGCGCGCGGCGCAAAGGCCACATTCTTTATCGCAGGCTACCGCGTGTCGTCCTACCCTGACGTGCTGGAAAAAATCGTCGAGGGCGGGCACCAGCTGGCAAGCCATACATACAACCACAAAAATCTCAACACGCTCTCCTATGACGAGGTTGTGCAGGAGATGGAATCCAACCGCAAGCTGCTGGTCGAAGCTGGCGGCGAGCAAACCTACTACATCCGCCCGCCCTACGGCAACGCCAATGCGACCGTCCGCTCGGCGGCGGACGCGCCGCTGATCAACTGGTCGGTTGATTCGCTGGACTGGAAAAGTCTGAACGCGGAATCCGTCCGGAGCACCATTCTGGATCAGGCATACGACGGCGCGATCGTTCTGGTGCACGACATCTACAAAACCAGCGTGCAGGGCGCGCTGAGCGCCATGGACGCGCTGGCCGATCAGGGCTATGAATTTGTCACCGTGGAAGAGCTTCTGCTGCGCCGCGGCATTACGCCGGAGACGGGCGTGGTCTATTACGACGCGAAAAACAGGGGCGTCAACCTTCCCGCCGACGCCGTCACAACCGGAAGCTATGTTGAGCGCAATCTGGAAGCGCACTGGGGCTATGACGCGCTGATGTTCTGTCTGGACCGCGGGTATCTGGAATACGACAAAAACGGGCATGTTCTGCCCGATCGCGCCATTTCGCGCGGTGATTTTGCAATGGCCATTGCCCGCTTCTGCGGCGTGGACGACGGCTATACCATGCGCTCGGACAAGACGTTCCGCGACGTCGCAGCCGATGATGCGCGCCGTCCGTACATCGCGTGGATGTTTGACGCGGAGCTGATGGCAGGCTTCGAGGACCGCTTCCGTCCGGACGATTCCATGACGCGCGAGGAGGTCGCGACCGTCGTTGCGCGCTATCTCACCTATCGCGGCAAAGCGCAGTCCGGCGGCTCGGTCAGTGTCTATGACGACGCGCAGAGTATTTCGGACTGGGCGCTTGACGGCGTGGCGCTCTGCACGCGCCTCGGGATTTTTCAGGGCAGCAACGGCCGCTTCCTGCCGCGCCGCAATCTGACGCGCGCACAGGCCGCCGCCATCATTCAGCGTCTGAGCAGCGAATCGTAAACTGACGCCGGCATTCGCGCACAGCGCGGGTGCCGGCGTTGTACTTTGCTCAGTTTTTCCGCGTCATTGTGTTGCTTTTTGTGGTTTCTGGTGGTATCATGAGAAAAGAAAGCAACAGCTGACAACATACCATAAAAACGGAGGAGCTTGCATCATGGATTATCAGAAACTGCAAAACGGCAGCGACATCCGCGGCGTCGCGCTGGAGGGAATCGAGGGCCAGCACGTCAACCTGACTGAGACGGCCTGCCGCGACATCGGGCGCGGCTTTGCGCTCTGGCTGACGCAGAAAACGGAGAAGCGCCCGCTGCGCGTGGCTGTCGGCCGCGACTCGCGCCTGTCCGGCCCGACGCTGAGCAAATGGATCTGCGAGGCCATGGCGCAGGCGGGTCTGCTTGTCACCGACCTTGGCATGGCCTCCACGCCCGCCATGTTCATGTGCACCGTCACTGAGGGTTATATGTTTGACGCGTCCGTCATGATCACAGCCAGCCACCTTCCCTTTAACCGCAACGGCTTCAAATTCTTCACGCCGCAGGGTGGTCTGGAAAAGCAGGATATCGCCGAAATTCTGAAGCTGGCGGCCTCTGACGCGCAGACGGGCCTCCCCGCAGGTATCGTGCAGGCAGGCGCGTTTATGGACGCCTATGCGGCGCTTTTGTGCAAAAAAGTCCGCGATGCGGCCGGAAGTGAAACACCGCTGGCAGGGCTCCGCATCGTCGTGGACGCCGGCAACGGCGCGGGCGGCTTCTACACAGAAAAGGTTCTGAAGCCGCTGGGCGCAGACACCAACGGAAGCCGCTTCCTCGATCCCGACGGCTCGTTCCCCAATCACATCCCGAATCCCGAAAATGAGGCTGCGATGCAGTCGATCATGGACGCCGTGGCCGAAACGCACGCTGACCTCGGCATCATCTTCGACACCGACGTTGACCGCGCGGGCGCGGTGCTCTCCGACGGCTCGGAGCTGAACCGCAACCGCATCATTGCCATGATGTCTGCAATTCTCCTGCGCGAGCATCCAGGAACCACCATCGTCACCGACTCGATCACTTCGACCGGCCTTGCCGCCTTCATTGAAAAGCACGGCGGCGTGCACCACCGCTTCAAGCGCGGCTATCGAAACGTCATCAACGAGTCCATGCGCCTCAACCGCGAGGGGCACGACAGCCAGCTGGCCATGGAGACCTCGGGTCACGGCGCGCTGAAGGAGAACTACTTCCTTGACGACGGCGCATACCTGGTCACACGGCTGCTCATTGAGCTGGCGCGCGCCAAAAAAGAGGGCTATACGCTGGAATCCCTGATTGCCGATCTGGCCGAGCCCGCCGAAAGCCGCGAATTCCGCATGAATCTGCTGTGCGACGACTTCAAAACCTACGGTCAGAGCGTCATCGACCGGCTGACCGCCTATGCTGAGGCACAGGCCGGCTGGACGCTTGCGCCGAGCAACTATGAGGGCATCCGCGTCAATCTGGACAAGGCGCACGGGGACGGCTGGTTCCTGCTGCGGCTGAGCCTGCACGACCCGCTCATGCCGCTGAACATCGAATCGGACAGCGCGGGCGGCGTGAAAACCATCGCCGGAGAGCTGTACGCGTTCCTGTCGGGCTGCGAGCTGCTGGATACCGCGGCGCTGGCGGAGTTTGTCCGATGAGCGATGGGAAAATCATTCTGATCACCGGTGCGGGCGGCGGCATCGGCGCATGTCTGGCGCGGCGGCTGGCGCACGAAGGCGTCAAGCTGGCGCTGCTCGGCCGGAGCCGTGAAAAGCTGGATGCCGCGGCCGCAGCCGCGCGGGAACAGGGCGCACAGACGCTTCTGCTGGCAGGCGATCTGACTGACGACGCCTATGCCGCAGACGCAGTCGCGCAGACGGTCGGGTGCTTCGGCGGGCTGGACGTTCTCATCAACAACGCGGGCATGACGCTCTCGTGCCCGTTTGACCGGACGCCGATGGAGGAGTATGACCGCATCATGGCCATCAACGCCCGCGCGCCGTATCTGATGTGCCAACTGGCGCTGCCGCACCTGCGGAAATCCGGATGCGCTGCAATTCTGAATATCGCCTCGGTTGTGGCGCACAAGGGCTATCCGCTGCAAAGCGCCTATGCCGCGTCAAAGCATGCGCTGGCAGGCTTTACAAAATCGCTGGCCAGCGAGGTCTACCGCGAAAACATCCGTGTCCATATGATCGCGCCAGGCGGCGTGTTCACCGACATGGTGCGCATCTCGCGCCCCGATCTGACGGGTGAGGACATGATACTGCCGGAGGACATCGCGGAAATTGCCGCATTCCTGCTGGATCACCGCACCAACGCCGTCATCGATGAAATCTGCGTTCATCGGGCCGGAAAGGAACCGTTTCTGTAAGTAAAAAGGAGCTCCCCCGTGGGGAGCTCCTTTTTGCTTTTCACCGTATGTTTTCGCTTTCAGACTGGCCGAGTATTCCGGGAATGAGCAGAAACGAAATTACTGCATTCTGTCCGCAACTGCGTGTAGTACATTGTCGGAACCAAAAGCTATCGGGAAAATAACGATTTTGCGCCCGTCAGGGCGTTCAGGCCGCGGAGCGGCCAAAAATTCGCGCGCGTCAGCGCGCAATATAACGCGTCTCCAGCGCATCTTTTTGCCTACTTTTTCTGGCAAGACAGATGGAACCAAATTGCAAACCAGCGAAGCGTTTGCAATTTGGAGAGGACGAGCAACGGAACGGACGAGACCTGCCGCTTGCGGCGGGACGAGGGATTGCGTGAGGCTCCAAGAGCGCAAGCTTTGCGCCGCGCGATTGGTTTAGCCGAACGTATGCAGAGCGAAGCGTCGCTTGGAGTTTGTGAGGACGAGCCGCCGGAGGCACAGTTGCGGTGTTGCCGCAATAGAGGAAGTCTGGTGAAAACCGGAAAAGGGCCGATGTGGGCATTGGCCCCTACAAGGTGCGGTACAAACCGGAGATCAGAGATTTTTCAGGTGTCTGACATCAACCGCCTCGGGATCGTAGCCCTCCAGATAATCCAGCAGCGCACCGCCGCAGTCAAACAGACGGTAGATTTCCAGACACGCCGGCTTTGCGAAATTCTGCCGGACCATGTGCTTCATCATTTCCTGCATCGGCTCGTAATAGCCGTTCGTGTTCAGCACGGCGACGGGCTTATTGTGCCGTCCCAGCTGCTTGAGCGTCAGGATTTCAAAGAATTCCTCAAAGCTTCCAATGCCACCTGGGGCCAGAATAAACGCCTCGGCCCGCTCCTCCATGATCTGCTTGCGCTGGCGCATGGTTTTTGTATAGATAAACTGCGTGCAGCCATCGTATAAAATGCCGTCGACATTGAAAAAATCCGGCGCGACGCCGAGGACCTCGCCGCCGTTCTCGCGCACGCCGCGCGCGGCCGCGCCCATTACGCCCTGCGCGCCGCCGCCATAGACCAGACTGTGTCCGCGCGCCGCCATCTCCGCGCCAAGCGCGTAGACCGCATCCAGATAGCTCTGCGCCAGCGTGGTGCTGGACGCGCCGTAAAGACAGATCTGCATATTCTCTTCTCCCCTCTTCGCCTGTGTGTGAATCTCAAAAAATGTGGAATGCTAAACTAACCGTAAAAGCCGGCGTCCAGCAGCGCCTGAAGGCAGAAATCTGCCTCCTCGTCGGAAAACAGCGCGCCGAATTCGCTTGATGTCACCAGCGCCTCCGGCGCATGGCGCAGCAGTCCCCTTTCCGCCAGCACATCAAAATGCTCGCTGAGCTGACGGCGGCGCAGCTGCTCCTTCAGCGCGGAAACCGCGCCGCGCGATTCGATCTGGCGCAGCAGACGCTTCGGCTCCGGCACGCCCTGTTCGCGCAGCTGCGCGGCCTGCTCCAGCAGACGCTGCGCAAGCTTCTGTTCCAGCCTCTGCTCCGGTATCATCGCGCCGCCTCCGCTTCCCGCAGAAACTGCGTGATCTGCTTTCCCACCGGACAGTCGCCCGCGTGCGGGCACTGCGCATAATCGCAGTCGACTTCCACTTCTCCGCCGTCGGCCTCGCAGAATACCAGCCGCGGCGCGTCGATGCTGCGGCAGTAGCCGCTGAATGTCTGCTCCATTTTCTCCGCTCCCGTTTATGTTGTTCTGGGCGGCAGCAGCGCGTTAAGAATTCTTAACAAAAGCGCATCATTTACTGAAAATTCTGTGGATATCCTCGGAAAAACGTTTGTAATTTCCAGAATCATGCATTTTAACGCCCCGATTGCCCGAGGCGCGCCGCCGCAGTTATTTTAACACAGCATATTGCTGTTTTCCACTCCCAAATTCGTCCCGAAATTCGCGCAATCCCGTCTTTTTGTCTATTGCGAATTTTTCCGCGCTATGATAGAATTTTCCGTGATAGGCAAAATCACTTTTGTGAAAATCATGCAACACCGTATCAGGCAGGAGGCCGGATATGCAGGCTCTGCAACAGATCATCAAGGGCGTCATGCTGGTCGGTCAGCTTGGCGTGACCATTATCACGCCGCCGCTGGTGCTGGCATGGCTGGCACATCTGGCGCAGACGCGCCTTGGCTGGGGCAGTTGGGTCATGGTCACGGCCATCGTTGTGGGGCTGATTACCGCGTTTTCCAGCGCATACCGCATGGTGCGGCAGCTGCTTGCCGATGAAAAGCAGGAGAAAAAACCGCACGGACGCTCGTTCAACGAGCATCTGTGAACAGAATCGAGGTCAATCATGAAGCTGACCAAATCCATTCGCACCGAGTTGACCTTTGTCGCGGCCGGACTTCTGGTCTGCGACGCCGCGCTCTGCGCCGTCTTTGCCGTGCTGCACCGCTTCGACTATACGGTCGCGCTCGGCGCGCTGTGGGGGAGCGCTTTCGCGTGGCTGAGCATTTTCCTGCTGGCCCTGCGCGTGCAGAAGGTCGCCGACTGCACCGACGATACCGCGCGCGCCGTCGCGCAGAAGCGTCTGCGCTCGTCGTATTTTGCGCGCATGATGCTGATGGTTTTCGCGGTTGTCATCGGCATTGTCGTTCCGTTTTTTCACTATATCGCCGTACTGGTCCCGTTTCTGGTGCCGCAGCCGGTGCTGATGCTGCGCCGTGCAATCGTCACCCGTCGGGAGAAGCAGCAGAAGGAGGCTGAAAACTGATGGAGGTCAATATTCACGGCGCGCCGGTTTACTTTACCATTCCGATTCTCGGCGGCATTCCCGTCACGGCCAGTATGACCGTCACATGGGGCGTCATGCTGATTCTGACGCTGCTGTGCGTCTGGCTGACGCATGATCTCAAGGTCAAAAACATCTCCAAACGACAGGCCATCGCCGAAAAGATCGTCATGACCGCCGAAAACTTCGTCCGCAGCAACATGGGCGAGCAATGGATGCACATGGTGCCGTTCATTTCCGCAATTTTTGCGCTTTCGCTCGGCTCAAGCCTTGCCTCGCTGCTCGGCTTCTGGGCGCCGACGGCGGACGTTTCGGTCCTGCTCGGCTGGGCGCTGGTTGTGTTCGTGCTGATCACCTATTACAAAATCAAAACCAACGGCTTCGGCGGCTATCTCAAGGGCTTCTGCGACCCTGTTTTCCTGATGGCTCCGTTCAACGTTCTGGGTGAGGTTTTCAAGCCCATCTCCATGTCGTTCCGTCACTTCGGCAACGTTCTGTCCGGCATGGTCATCAGCTCGCTGGTCTACGCGGCGCTGATTCTGGCGAATCACGCGCTGTTCGGACTGCTCCCCGGCTTTCTGGGCACACTGCTGGGCAACATTCCGTTCCTTGCCGTCGGCGTTCCGGCCGTGCTTTCGCTCTACTTTGACTGGTTTTCCAGCGCCATGCAGGCATTTATATTCTGTATGCTGACGATGATCTTCATCCGCACAGCAACAGAGTAAAAAATAAATGTATTTTCAAACACAAACTACACAGGAGGACTATTTTTCATGGAACTTGCAAAGGCATTGATTCTCATGGGCTGCGCCATCGGCTCCGGTATCGCGATGATCTCCGGCTTCGGCCCTGGCATCGGCGAAGGTTACATCGCCGGTAAGGCGATTGAGGCCATGGCACGTCAGCCGGAAATGAAGGGCGAGCTGACCTCGACCATGTTCCTTGGCATCGCCTGCGCGGAGACAACCGGTATTTACGGCTTTGTTATCGGTCTGCTGCTGATCTTCGTCGCGCCCGGCCTGTTCACCGGCCTGCTGTAAGCGGCTGATTTTCGCATTGGAAGGAGGACTGTCCCATGGATTTTCAGTCCCTCGTTGAGCTTGCGCCGTGGACAACCATCGCGCAGATCTGCAATCTGTTTATCCAGATTGCACTGTTCAAAAAATTCCTTTTCAAGCCCGTCAAGGAAATCCTTGCCAAACGTCAGGCCGAGGTGGACGGTATGTATGACGAGGCCGAAAAGGCGCGTCACGACGCCGACACGGCAAAGGCCGGCTATGAGGCCCATCTGACCACGGCAAAGGAGGAGGCCGAGGCCATCACCGCGCGCGCCATGCAGAACGCCCGCGAACAGAGCGAGGCCATGATCGCCGACGCGAAGAGCGAGGCCTCCGCCATCAAGGCCAAGGCTGCCAGCGACATCGCGCTGGAAAAGAAGAAAGCCGCCAATGAGATGAAGAGCGAGCTGTCGGGTCTTGCCGTGGAGCTGGCCTCCAAGGTCGTCCGCAAGGAGATCCGAGAGTCTGACCACGAAAGACTGATTCAGGACTTCATCGACGAGCTGGGTGACGCATCATGACGCGCACGGCCAAAACCTATGGCGGGGCGCTGTACGAGCTTGCCCTTGACGAGCAGCTGAGCGGTGAGCTTCTGCGGCAGCTGGACATGGTCTGCGCCATTCTGGCGGAGAATCCGGACTATCTGCGTCTGCTCTGCACGCCGTCGATTGCAAAGGACGAGCGCCGGCGGCTTCTGGACGAGGCATGGAGCGCGCAGCTGCATCCGTATGTTCTGAACTTTATGAAGCTGCTGTGCGACAACGGCACGCTGCGCGAGCTTTCCGGCTGCGCACGCGAATACCGCCGCCGCTATAACGCGGACAACGGCATTGTCGAGGTCTGCGCCGTCACGGCGGTCGAGCTGACACCGGAGCTGCGCGGACAGCTGCAAAAAAAGCTGGAGACCGTAACCGGAAAGCAGATCGAGCTGCAAACGCGCGTGGACCCTGCCGTCATCGGCGGCGTCCGGCTTGAGCTGTCCGGCCGTCAGCTGGACGGCACGGTGGCCTCGCATCTGGAACAGGTGCAGCAGCTGCTGAGAAATACCGCTGTTTAATCGAACCTAACCGAAAGCTGGTGAATGAATGGAACTCAGACCGGAAGAAATATCCAAAATCATCCGTTCGCAGATCAAGCACTATGAAACAAAAATCAACCAGTCTGAGACCGGCACGGTCATCCTGATCGGCGACGGCATTGCCCGCGCCGCAGGTCTTGAAAAGTGCATGGTCAACGAGCTGGTCGAATTCCCCAACGGCGCATACGGCATGGCGCAGAATCTGGAGGAAAACTCCGTCTCCATCGTCATGCTCGGCAGCGACGACGGCATCCGCGAGGGCGACACCGTCAAGCGTACCGGCAAGGTCGTCTCCGTCCCCGTCGGCGAAGCGCTGATCGGCCGCGTCGTGGACGCGCTGGGTCAGCCCATCGACGCAAAGGGCCCCATCGACACAAAGGAATTTGCGCCGATTGAGTCCCCTGCCCCAGGTATTATCCAGAGAAAATCCGTCACCGTGCCGCTTCAGACCGGTATCAAGGCCATCGACTCAATGATCCCCATCGGCCGCGGCCAGCGTGAGCTGATCATTGGCGACCGCCAGACCGGCAAGACCGCCATCGCGGTAGACACAATTCTGAACCAGAAGGGCAAGGACGTCATCTGCATCTACGTTGCCATCGGCCAGAAGCGCTCGACCGTGGCGCAGCTGGTTGGCACGCTGGAGGCCGGCGGCGCAATGGATTACACCATTGTCGTCTCCGCAACCGCGTCCGAGCTTGCGCCGCTTCAGTACATCGCGCCGTATTCCGGCTGCACGATGGGCGAATATTTCATGAAGCAGGGCAAAGACGTCCTGATTATCTACGACGATCTGAGCAAGCACGCCGTCGCGTACCGTGCGCTTTCTCTGCTGATCCGCCGTCCGCCCGGACGTGAGGCCTACCCTGGCGACGTATTCTATCTGCACTCCAGACTGCTTGAGCGCGCGGCGCGCATGGCGCCGGAATACGGCGGCGGCTCGCTGACCGCGCTGCCCATCATCGAAACGCAGGCGGGCGACGTGTCGGCCTATATCCCCACAAACGTCATTTCCATCACCGACGGCCAGATTTTTCTGGAGACCGAGCTGTTCCACGCGGGCGTTATGCCGGCGGTCAACCCCGGTATCTCCGTCTCCCGTGTCGGCGGCAGCGCACAGATCAAGGCGATGAAAAAGGTCGCCGGCAATCTGAAGCTTCTGTACTCGCAGTACCGCGAGCTGCAAAGCTTTGCACAGTTTGGCTCGGACCTTGACCGCGATACGCGCGAGCGTCTGGATCAGGGCCAGCGCATCGTGGAGGTTCTCAAGCAGGACCGCAGCGCGCCGATCGACGTGGCGCATCAGGTCTGCATCCTCTACGCCGTCACCAAGGGCTATCTCAAGGACGTCGCCGTCGGGGATATCCGCGCGTTCGAGCGCGGCCTGTATCCGTATCTGGACAAGAACGCCTTTGATGTGCTCAAGGCGATCCGCACGACGGGCGCGCTCTCGGCCGAGGACGAAGAAACGCTGAAGCAGGCTCTGAGCGCCTACTGCGCAGAGTTTGCCGCAGGCTGAAGGGAGGCGCGCACATGGCCGGCGTATCCATGAAGGATATCAAATCCCGCATCAAAAGCATGGAGTCCACAAAGCAGATCACCAGGGCCATGGAAATGGTCGCGGCCTCCAAGCTCCGCGGCGCGCAGGATCGTGCCGTCTCCAGCCGTCCCTATTTTGAGACGCTTTACCAGACCATGAACGACATCGCGGATTCCACGATGGACTTTGTTTCGCCGTATCTGACGGCAGGCAGAGGCAGGCCGCTGTATATCGTTCTGGCAGGCGACCGCGGCCTTGCCGGCGGCTATAACGCGAACGTGCTGAAGCTGGCGTACAGCCAGATTTCGGGCTCGGACGCAGCTGTCCTGCCCATCGGCAAAAAGGCTGTCGACTTTTTCCGCACGCGCGGCGTGCCCATTCTGACCGACAGCTGCGCCGTCGCGGCCGAGCTTTCGGTCGGACGCTGCTACTCCGTGGCGAATCAGGTGTGCCGGCGCTTTCTGGCGGGCGAATTTTCCGAGGTCGTGCTGGTCTACACGCATTTTGCGTCGCTGCTGGCGCAGACGCCCATCACGCTGCCGCTGCTGCCGATCCGGATTTCCGATCACAAGGATCTCTCCCCGAAGAAATTCGTCCTGTACGAAACCGGCCCGCTTGCCGTCTTTGACGCCATCGTGCCGGAATATCTGGGCGGACTGATCTATGGCGCGCTGTGTGAGGCCATCGCCTCCGAGCAGGCGGCGCGCCGCATGGCCATGGACTCGGCCACCAAAAACGCCGAAGAAATGATCGACGATCTGAGTCTCAAGTACAACCGTGCCCGTCAGGGCGCGATTACGCAGGAGATTACGGAAATCGTCGCCGGCGCAGATTCCAACTGAAAGGAGTCAACACATGAATCAACACATCGGAACCGTCGTTCAGGTCATCGGGCCTGTTCTTGACATCCGTTTTCCCGAGGGTCAGCTTCCGAACCTCCTCAACGCCATCGAGCTGGAGCTGAACGGCAAAAAGCTGGTGGCCGAGGTCGCGCAGGAAATCGGCGACAACGTCGTGCGCTGCATCGCCATGAGCTCCACAGACGGTCTTACCCGCGGCGCACAGGCCGTCGATACCGGCGCGCCGATCACTGTCCCCGTTGGAGAGGGCTGTCTGGGCCGTATCTTCAATCTGCTGGGCGAGCCGATTGACGATCAGCCCGCGCCGGAGAATATCGCCGCGCGCTGGCCCATCCACCGCCCCGCGCCCAGCTATGATGAGCAGGAATCCACCACCGAGATTCTGGAAACCGGCATCAAGGTCGTCGACCTGATCTGCCCGTATGCAAAGGGCGGCAAAATCGGTCTGTTCGGCGGCGCGGGCGTCGGCAAGACCGTTCTGATTCAGGAGCTGATCTACAACATCGCAACCGAGCACAACGGCTACTCCGTCTTTACCGGCGTCGGTGAACGCACCCGTGAGGGCAACGACCTGTACTATGAAATGAAGGAATCCGGCGTTCTGGAAAAGACCGCGCTGGTCTACGGCCAGATGAACGAGCCGCCAGGAGCGCGTATGCGCGTGGGTCTTGCGGGTCTGACAATGGCGGAATATTTCCGCGACGTCGGGCATCAGGACGTGCTGCTGTTTATCGACAACATCTTCCGCTTTACACAGGCCGGCTCCGAGGTTTCGGCGCTTCTGGGCCGTATGCCGTCCGCTGTCGGCTATCAGCCGACGCTGGCAACCGAAATGGGCGCCCTTCAGGAGCGTATCACCTCCACCCGCGACGGCTCGATCACGTCCGTGCAGGCCGTCTACGTCCCTGCGGACGATCTGACCGACCCCGCGCCCGCTACGACGTTTGCGCATCTGGACGCGACGACCGTTCTCGACCGGAGCATTGCGTCGCTGGGCATCTATCCCGCCGTGGATCCGCTGGACTCGACCTCACGTATCCTGACGCCGGAAATCGTCGGTCAGGAGCACTATGACGTGGCACAGGGCGTTATGCGGATGCTTCAGCGCTATAAGGAGCTTCAGGACATCATCGCCATCATGGGCATGGACGAGCTGTCCGAGGAGGACAAACTGACCGTCAGCCGTGCGCGTAAGGTGCAGCGCTTCCTGTCGCAGCCGTTCCACGTTGCCGAGCAGTTCACCGGCTATCAGGGCAAATATGTCTCGCGCAAGGAAACGGTGCGCGGCTTCCGTGAGATCATCGAGGGCCGTCACGACGATATCCCCGAGTCGGCGTTCCTGTTTGCCGGCTCCATCGACGAGGTTGTCGCCCGCGCCAAAGGTGAAACGGCATGAGCAGCTTTCATTTGCAGATTGTCACGCCCGACGGGCTGTTTTATGACGGACAGGCCGAAAAGCTGGACGTGCGCGCCGTCACCGGCGGCGTGACCATCCTGCCGCGGCATATCAACTACGTCACGCCGCTTGGCATGGGCGCGGCGACCGTCACCATCGACGGCAGCGACCGTCTGGCCGCCTGCATCGGCGGCATGCTGGCCGTTTCCGGCGGCGAGGTGAAGCTGATCGCCACCACGTTTGAGTGGGCCGACCAGATCGATCAGGCCCGCGCACAGCGCGCGCTCACCGCCGCGCAGGAGAAGCTTCAGCGCCGTGAGGAGCTGTCTGAGGCGGAAATCCAGCTGGCGGAGGCAAAGCTCCACCGCGCGCTGGTCCGCACCAGTCTTGCCGGAAAGTGATATCATCATTCCAAAAATCCCGCAGCCCGTTGGGCTGCGGGATTTTCTGCGTCTGCCGGCCGCATCTCGCCTATTCGTCCTCCGCCGTGCGGATGTAGATCTCCTCGGCCTGCTGCATGGCGCGCTCCAGCGTCCATCTGGCCGGCACATTTTCCGCCGTAAACGGCAGACGCTCCAGCGCATTGGCTACCGCACCGCATAAAATCGCATACATTTTCTGATAGTTGGCCATAATATCACCTCTTGATAACATAATAACATGTTTATATTCATATTATGTTATATACCATATCCGAACGCCCATTGCAAACATAAAATATGTTACGTGAGGTGGTTTTATGTCGGATAAGAAGCTGATTATCAAACACAAGCGGCCCAAGGGTGAGGATGGTCATAAAATTTTCTCCATCCGAATTCGCGAGGACACCGTTGAAAATCTGGATAGAATCGCCGCGCAGAGCGGCCGCAGCCGCAATGAGCTGATCAATCTGTTCCTCGATTTCGCGATTGAAAACTGTGAAATTGAGCCGTAAATTGTAAAAATGAGCTGCAAGAAGGCCCGAAAGCCATGCTTTCGGGCCTTTTCTGCTTTGGATTACTTTTTTGCCTCCAGACGCTGCTCCTTCGTCCGGAAGAAATGCTCCAGAACCGGAACGAACAGGAAGCAGACAAACGCCGCCGTGAAGCCGCCGTTATACAGACAGAAGCCGCCGTGCAGCAGCGGCACGCACGTCACCAGCGTATAGTGCGCCATGCCGAACGCAATGCCGGCCGGCCAGCCATAGCGGCCGCTCACCGGCGAAAGGCCGTTGGCAAAGCACAGGCCGACGACAATCGCCTGCGCGTTCAGCGAAAGCGTGAAGTCCGCCGCCGTCACATAGGTACAGATCAGCCGCGCAAGCAGCGAGGCGATGACATAGCCCGCCATGATCGGCCATACATTCAGCGGATGGCTGCCCTTGAAGCAGCAGCAGACCATGCAGAACACGCAGCCCAGCGTTACAGCGTTCCAGTTTGCGCCGACAGCGCAGTA
Source organism: uncultured Oscillospiraceae bacterium (assembly GCA_934661735.1). Taxonomy (GTDB): domain Bacteria; phylum Bacillota; class Clostridia; order Oscillospirales; family Oscillospiraceae; genus CAG-170. The sequence goes on along the minus strand of CAKUJN010000001.1, from coordinate 2,995 downwards.
ATACAGCACGATAAACACGCCGTATACGCCGAAATTCAGGATACCGGCCGCGGGGCCGTATTTTGCGCCGTAGTCGGCGTTATAACCCGAATCGCGCAGCAGCGCGCCGTACTGCTTCCCGCCGCCCAGCAGCAGCCCGCAGACAATCGCCAGCGCGAATACCGCGCCGCAGAACGCGAAGCTCACCGCGGGGAAGCTGTCTCCAAGGCCGACGCCGGCCGACTCGGGCGGCGCGGGCGTAAGGACCTTATACAGCAGCGCGCGCAGGAAAAAGGCCGTCAGGCCGATGGGCACCGCCGCAGAGTAGAGGTCATAGCCCTTGTGCATCTGGGGGCTGTGCGCCAGACCCGCCGGCAGGATAAAGCCGATGAACAGGCCAACCGCCAGCGCCAGCAGCACGCCGTGCAGCGTCAGAGCGCCAGCCGCGGCGGAATCCGTCGACGGATAGCGCGTAAGCAGCTCGGTGATCAGCGGCGCAAGGCCGGTTGTGAACAAACACGCGTTTGCCTGCGAGCCGAGCGGCTTTTTCTTCACCAGACAGTACAGCGCCACGCCCGCGAACGAAAACCAGACGCTGAGAATCGTGATGCCCCAGAACGAAAAGCCCGCCGTCAGGAAAAACGCCAGCACCGACACGCCGTCGGGCTTTGCGCCCGGCAGGCAGTAGAGGCCGAGGCACACCGCGCACACCAGCGCGACATTCAGAAATGTGCCGGAAAAACCGCCGTAGCCTGCGTCAAAAAAGCTTTTCGTCAGCTGGCCGGACCGGATGCAGAGCGCCCCCAGACCGTTCAGCATTCCGGAGAAGTCCTCGCCGCAGAGCAGCGCCGTCAGCACCGCCGCCAGCAGCGCCAGCAGCGTAAACGCGCCGAACAGCAGCCGGATGGCATACTCCGGCCGCTTCATTTTCTCTTTCATTGCTTTCACTCCCTCTTGGATAAACGTCTGCCGCCGGAAATCCGGCGGCGGAACAGGTAACCTTGCTTACAGCGTGCGCTCCGCCGCATCGACCACATGGCCGATCAGCACGGACGTCGTGACCGAGCCGACGCCGCCGGGAACCGGCGTGATTGCGCCGACAACCGGCTCAACCTCGGAGAACACCGCGTCGCCCGCGATGCCGCCCTTGCCGCCCTTGGCGTTGATCTTCTCGGGGTCCCAGTTGATGGAGACATCGATGACGACCTGATTTTCAGAGACATAGTCCTTTGTCAGGCTATTCAGGACACCCGCCGCGGAGACCAGAATGTCTGCCTTGCGCGCGATGCCGGCCACGTCCACGGTTTTGGTGTGGCAGACGGTGACGGTTGCGTTTTTGGCCATCAGCATCATGGCAGCGGGCTTGCCGACGACCAGCGAGCGGCCGATGACGACAGCGTTCTTGCCCTTGCAGTCAATGCCGTAGTAATCCAGAATCTCCATGCATGCCTGCGGGGTGCAGGGCGCAAAGCCCAGCTTCTTGCCGGTAAACACACCGGCGTTGGACAGGTCGGTCATGCAGTCCACATCCTTGGCGGCGGACAGGCGGTTGCAGATTTCGTCTTGGTCGGCCTTCAGGTGCTTCGGCAGCGGCCGGAACATCAGACAGCCATGAATGGACTCGTCCGCGTTGATCGCGTCAATCTGAGCCAGCAGAGCCTCCTTGGAGACATCCTCAGGCAGAACGAACTTGACGACCTCAACGCCGATCAGCTCGGCGCGGGCGGTCGCGCCCTTTTCATACGACAGGTCGGAGGGGTTCTCGCCGCAGCGGACAATTGCCAGCTTCGGGCTGACGCCCTTTTCCTTCAGAGCCGCAACGCGCGTCTGAAGCTTTTCGTTCATTGCGGCGGTAACTTCCTTGCCAAGCAGTAACTTTGCCATTTTTCTCTCTCCTTACTTATTGAAGAAGCCGGCCTTGACCGACTCAAAGATCTCATCGGCCAGCCTGCCGTATTTATCCAGCATGCCGAGGCACTTTGCGTTCATTTCCTCCGCAACCTCGCGGTTTTGAAGCGTCTTTGTGTTGATGAACACGTTGAGCGACGCCGCCTGAAGCGCCGACTTTACAATCGCCGCGCCGCAGCCCGCGTCGGAGACGGCAAGGCGCGAGCCCTTCGCCGCGAATACCGCGATGGCGTCAAGCGCCTCACAGCACAGCTCCATGATGTGCATCGGGACCTGGCAGGCCGTGATGGTGGCTTTTTCCAGAATCTCGGGACGGCTGGGATCGTCTTTGGGGATGCCGTAGGCCTTTGCCAGCGGCACAAAGCCCTCCGCGTCGGCGGGAACCTGATCCAGCAGCTCGTTCTGAAGCGCGTCGCACTTTGCCTTGAGGGCGATGATCTCCTCCTCGACGTCGGCGTACTTCTTCTTGCCCACGGTCAGCGAACCGACCATGTTGCCCAGCGCCGTGCCCAGCGCCGCGACCAGCGCGCTTGCGCCGCCGCCGCCCGGAGCAGGCTCGCTGGAGGCCAGAACCGTGACAAACTCACGGCAGGATTTTGTCGTCATATCCATGGAATCTTTCTCCTGTAATTTTGAGTTTTCCGCCTGTACAAAACAAGGGCGAATTTACTTTCCGCATCAGACAAACGGGAGGCGGCGGAATTCCGCCGCCTCCCCATGCTCCGGTGCTATATACCTGATTCTGCTTAGAACAGGCCGCTGACCTTGCCGGTCTCGGTGTCCACGTCGATGCGGCGATAGGCCGGATCGGCCGCGGTGCCGGGCATCATGGAGATGGTGCCGGCCATCGGGCAGAGGAACTTCGCGCCGCCATACTCGAGGATGTCGCGCACCGACAGACGCCAGCCCTTCGGCTCGCCCTTCTTCGTGGGGTCGTCGGACAGGGACAGATGGGTCTTGACCATCATGGTGCAGTAATCCTTGTACTTCGGGTCGGACTCAAAGCGCTCGGCCTTCTGGACCGCCAGAGGCGCCCAGTCGACGCCGTCAGCGCCGTAGACTTCCTTTGCAATCAGCTCAACGCGCTGACGCAGGGGCATCTCAAGGT